>JANYBS010000141.1 GCA_025360715.1 Candidatus Eiseniibacteriota bacterium
GGGCCGTGGACCAGGTCGCCTTCGACGGCGGTGACGGGCATGCCGATACCGATGGCAGCGTCCGTCGACTGGATAGGTAACACGAATAGCCCGGCATTGTAGAACTTCAGGCTGCCGGGCACGATCCGCACGTTGGTGATCTGCGCCGTGCTCGCTGCCTTGAAGTGCAGCTTGTAGATGGCGCCCGGGCCGGAGACCGATACGCCATTGCAGAGCAGCACTTCGGTGATCGTGTCCGCACCCGCGCCTACGAGAAAGCGGTGGAAGTTCGTCCCACACGCATTCGCCATGAGCGCGCCGATCTGCAGCGTGGTCGGTGCCTTGGGGATCAGCGTGAGCGCGGCGGGGTCATAGCTCACCTGGGCGTCGAACCCGTTGAAACCGGAGCCCGCCTGCGTCACCTGCAACACCAGATCGAACTCCGCGCCCAGCGCCACACTCTGCGAGGCCGGCGTGATCGCTACCGTCACCCCTTGCGCAGCAGCGCGACCCGCACTCAGCGACAGGCTGAGCAGGACCTAGCAAAGGATGCGAGTCACCATGCGTGAAGCGTTCGCTCGAGGGGACATCTCTTCACAACCTCCAAGGATGGGCGGCCGCTTGGCCGCCCATCCCCTGTGGACCGTCTACTTCAGGTACGTCAGCTTGCGGACGAAGTGGGCGTTCGAGGTAGCCATGCGCGCGTAGAAGATACCAGACGCCATGGACTCCCCGTGCTCACCCCGGCCATCCCACGTGAAGTTGTAGGTGCCCGGTTCGTAGTTGCCCTTCGCCAGCGAGCGGACCAGACAGCCGTCGACCGAATAGATGTCGAGCTGCACCGCACCCGTCTTGGCCATGCGGATCGCGAGCGACACCGAGTTGTGGAACGGATTCGGCATCGCCGACTCCAGCTCCGTCACCGTCGGCAGCGGCGGCGCCATCGCCGTACGCGTCGCGTTGAGCGTCACCGCCTGATTCTTCGTGTCACGGGCATCGACCGTCTCGATCCGGATCTTCGGGTCGCCGTTCGCGATGGCGTACTACAGGTAAACAAGCGCGAACGCGAACAAAGTCCCTCGCGAGCCGGATGAACGCCCAAGCACTACAATGCGCCGACCTGTCACCCCACCACATTTGAGAGATCTCCGTGACCACACCTCCGCCTTCAGCGCCCGCGTGGAAGCCTTTGGAAGCTACGCAGCGCCGCGTACTCGGCGTGCTCGTCGAGAAAGCCAAGACCACGCCCGGCGCATATCCGCTCACCGTCAACGCGATCGTCACGGGCTGCAACCAGAAGAACAATCGTGAGCCGCTGACCGCGTACGACGACACCGACGTGGAGCAAGCGCTTGATTCGCTGTGCACGCTCAAGGTGGCCAGCGAGATCGACTGGATGGGCCGTGTACCCAAGTACAAGCATCACGCGCATGAGTGGCTGGGCGTGAGCCGTGTCGAGTTGGCGGTGCTGGCAGAGCTTCTGTTGCGTGGCGCGCAGACCCTGGGCGACCTGCGCGCGCGCGCGGCGCGCATGGAGGAGATCGCCGATCAAGGCGCACTCAAGCCGATCGTCGATGGCCTGGTCGCACGCGGCCTCATGCTCGAACTCACGCCGCCTGGACGCGGGCAGATCGTGAGCCACAATCTGTATCTGCCGCCCGAACGCGAAGCCCTTGAGAAACACCATTCCGGTGGCATACCCGCGGAGACTGTCGCTGCGCGAGGCGTGCTCGAGGTCCGCGCCGGCGCACCCACCGGCGATGCCGCGCTCGAGGAGATGCGCGCGCAGATCGCCGCGCTGGAAGAGCGCGTGCGGGCACTCGAAGCCCGGCTCGAGGCCGCCGGCGGCTGATCAGCGCGCCGGGCAGGGTCCGCGCTGCATCATTCGCCGAGCATGCTCTGGCTGCGTTCGCGACACGCCCCGCGCCGCGCGCAGGTGACATCGCTCGAGTGCGTGGACTCGAGGCCGACCGAGCCATAGCGGTCCGAGCAATCAGGGAACACGGTGGCGGTGATGTATCCGCGATCGCGCAGCCGCGCTGCGGCGATCAGGTTCGCGCCGGCGCTCACACCCACGCAGTGCCCCCACTCGCGGCGGATGCGCACGGCCTCAGCGGTCGCCGCTTCGGTGCTCACCTGCTCGACTCCGCTGACATGCGCCGAGTCGATGAGCGCCGGGATGAAGCCGTCGCCGATGCCCATGATGCCGTGGTCACCGGCACCGCCTCCGCTCATCACCGCGGACTCGGTCGGCTCCACCGCGATCACACTCAGATCATGGAAAGCCACGCGCAGTGCGCGCCCCACTCCCATGAGCGTGCCGCCTGTGCCCACCCCGGCGACGAATGCATCGAGCCGCGGTGCACCAAGCTCCCGCAACTGGGCGATCAACTCGGGGCCCGTCGTGATCTCGTGACAACGGGTGTTATCCGGATTGCCGAACTGATCGGGCACGAAGTATCCCGGCTTTTTCAAGTACTCGTCGCGCTGCTCGCACGCGCCCGCGAAGCTGCCCGCGCGCGAGGTGAGCCGGACTTCGGCGCCCATACGCTCCATCATCGCGCGGCGCTCGGCGCTCATGTGCTCCGGCATGAAGATCATCACTCGGTGGCCGAGCTCGCGTCCCACCATGGCGAGGGCGATGCCCGTATTACCCGAGGTGGCTTCCACGATCACGTCGCCGGGCTTGAGATCGCCCCGGCGCTGCGCCTCAAGCAGCATGAACTTCGCGATGCGGTCCTTGATGCTGCCACCCGCATTGGCGCACTCAAGCTTCACGAAGATGCCCTCGATCTGCACGAGCGGCGTCTGGCCGATGCCGTCGAGCAGCGCGATCTTCATAGGCCCTCGACGTAGGCGGTCTCGCCGTGCAGCACTTCATCGAGTCCGACTTCCTGCTCCTTCGCGCCGACCTTGACCGGGGTGACGCGATCGATCGCCCAGAGCATGCCGAACGTGAACGCGAACGCCCATACCGACGAGATGAGCACCGCGGCGCACTGCTTGAGAAAGAACGCCGTGCCTCCGGCCAGCAGGCCGTCGGCGCCGGCCGGGTTGTACGATTTGGTCGCGAAGATGCCCAGCAGGATGATGCCGATGAACCCGCCCACGCCGTGCACGCCCCAGACGTCGAGCGCGTCATCCCAGCGCAGCTTGTTCTTGAGCGCCACGGCGTAGAAGCACACGACGCCCGCGATGATGCCGATCAAGACCGCGCCGGCAGGTGAGACATAGCCGGCAGCCGGGGTGATCGTGGCCAGCCCGGCCACCGAGCCCGTGAGCAAGCCGAGGAACTTGGGCTTCGTGCTGGTCAGCCACTCGATCGCGAACCACGTCATGCCGGCGAACGATGCCGCGAGGTCGGTGTTCAGGAATGCATTCGCGGTCACGGAGTCCACGCGGAACTCGCTGCCGGCATTGAAGCCGTACCAGCCGAACCACAGCAGGCCGGTGCCAAGCGCCACGAGCGGGATGCTGTGCGGGCCCTTGTCGGCCACGCTGCGGCGGCCCACATAGAGCACCGACGCCAGCGCGGCGATGCCGGCGATGTTGTGGACCACGATGCCGCCCGCGAAGTCGAGCACCCCCCACTTGGCCAGGAGCCCGCCGCCCCAGATCATATGCACGAATGGGAAATACACGAACAGCAGCCACAAAGTGAGGAAGATGAAGTAGGCCTTGAACGTGACGCGGTTCGCGAACGCCCCGGTGATCAGCGCAGGCGTGATGATCGCGAACATCATCTGGTAGGCCACATGCACGATGAGCGGGATGCCTTCCGTGGGCGAAGGCGCCATCAGGCTCACGCCATGCAGGAACGCCATGTCCAGATTGCCGATCACGCCGCCGACGTCGCCGGAGAAACACAGCGAATAGCCGCACACATACCAGATCACCGTCGTCCAGCAGAGCGACACGAAGCTCTGGATCATGATCGCGAGCACGTTCTTGCGGCCGACAAGGCCGCCATAGAAGAACGCAAGGCCGGGCGTCATGAGCATGACGAGGCTGCTGCAGAGCAGCATGAAGGCCGTGTGGCCCGTATCGACATGCAGCACGAGGGACTCCTTCCGTGCGTACGGATTCGGTTACGCAATTCGCAAACGCGATCGCGTCCACTCGTCCCCAACGTGATACCGAGCAGGCGGCCTCTCGGGCATGGGTAGCATACTCTTCACATTGCCGCTGACAAACCGGCCTGAACGAGAACGGCCACCCGAGGGGTGGCCGGCTCACGACTCTCGTGCGGATCAGGCTACCGCAGCAGCACGAACCGCCGCGTCATCACCTTCTCGCCCGCCCGCATGCGGGCCAGATAGACGCCGGCGCGCGCCGCGCCGCCGTTCGCCGCCGGATCCCAGTGCATCACGTGCTCACCGGCGGTGAGTTCACCCTGAGCCACAGTGGCGACGCGGCGGCCGAGGATATCGAACACCCCCACATCGACCGTCGCAGCGGCGGGAAGTGCCAAGCGGAACGACGCCCTGCCGGCTGCGGGATTGCGGCCTTCGATCGCGAATGCCAGAGACTGGGGTGCCCCACCTTCCACGGCGAGCAGACTGCACGAGCCACTTTGCCCCACTGGACCGATGAACGGCAGGTAAGTGCCGCTGAGCGCGATGTCGTCGATCGTCCAGCCCGGTCCACTGCCGCCCTGGTCGGTCGACATACGGAAGCGCAGCAGCACCGTCTGGCCCTGATAGGTCGTGCCCAGGACCACGTTCTGGGTGCTCAGCGCCGGATAGCCCGCGCTGACGCCGACGAATCCCGGGCGCCCGCCCAGCACGTTCCCGGAGCTGGAGAAGATCGTCCCGGTATATCCGGGATTGGCGTTCGCACCGATGTCGATCCACGACGCCCCATTGTCGTTGCTCAGTTCGATCACGCCGGCGTCGTAGTTCCCCGACGGATCCTTCTCGAACGAGAACGATGTGCTGAACGAGAAGAAGAACGTGTTGGCCAGTAGCACATGGATCGGCGGCGAGACCAGGTAGTGATCCGACAAGCCACCGCCGTCGGCGATGAAGAACGCATGGCTGCCTGCCGCGCGCTCGATCCGCGTGAACGGCGAACCCGTCGAGCCGGCAGCGGAAGAGATGGTCCAGGGCGACGTGCGCGACTCCACCGTCTCGGTGGCTGACGGCACATCATTCGCGTTGAGGTAGTCATTCAGCGTCGCCACGCGCGGACCTGCCACCACGAAGGCCGGATCGTTCACGCTCGCCTGCAGCCCACTGAGCTGCAGGCCGCTCAGGCTGCCGAGCTTCACGCGCACCGTCGCGGTTGCGGTGCCGTTGACCGGCAGCGCCGCGAATGTCAGCGCGTTCCCCGAGGGGAAGCTGATCGCCGGGTTGGTCGAGCTCACGCTACCCGTGAGCGAACCCAGCGCCACCGATCCGGTGTTCTTCACCTGCACCGTGAGCGTGCCGACTTCACCGTCGTCCAGATAGCCATCGTGATCGCACGAGGACACGTCATCGACCAGCGCCAGGCTGGAGATCGCCGCGTCGCCACCCACGAGGAAACTCTCGACCACCGGCGTGTTCGTGGCCGAGCCGCGGTCCGGGCTCACCGCGCCCACACCACAACCGCGCTTCGCGAACGCCGCCCAGAACAGGTTGCAGTCCGCGGCATCGTTGGCCAGCGCCACCGCAAGCACGGCGTCGCGCGCTTCAGTGAACGTGGGGCTGCTCGGCGTGAGCTTGTACGCCGCTACAAGGTAGCTGCGCATCCGGTCGCGCGCCTGCGCGAACGTGAGCCGGCCCGTGTCGCGAAGCAGAGCCGAGTAGCACTCCCACAGCATGCTGCACCACACTTCACCCGTGTTGTGCACTTCCGAGTTCGCTGCGGTGTTCGTCTGCGCCGCTGGGCCCACAGGCAAGGCGTTGCCGTCCTGGATGTGCTTGAACGTGAGCGGGTTCTTGGTGAGGTCGCTCGAATACGGATAGCGGCGCACGCCGAAATAGTAAGCATTGGTCGGCTGGATATTGCCGCTGACCGCGTACGAGCCCACCGAGTAGGTGCCCGTGAAGTTCGGAGTCGCCGCCACGAGCGCGTCCTCGGGCTGAACGGTCATGAGCAGCGCATGGAAGTCCGCCCAGCCTTCGCCCATGCCGCCGCCCTGCTGGTTGCCCAGGCCCGAACCGTTGCCGATCAGGCGGTTGCTGATGCTGTGCCCCCACTCGTGCGCGACGATCTGGTTATCGATGCCGCCATCACGGCTGAGTTGAGCGACGCGCGTCAGCGTCACGTTCACGCCACCCGCCAACTGCCCCTTGATCAGGTTGCCCACGGCGAGCGTGACCGAGAGCACCGGGATCGACAACGAGCCGGTCCCGGTCATGCCTGGCGGCGTGGATGACGCGGCGTTGTCCACGATGATCACGCCGATCGCACCCGCGGCCTGGGCCGCCTGCGCTTTCAAGATATAGGTGCACGTGCCGCGGTCGATCAGCGCGATCTTACCGGCGATGCTTGCCCCGTTCGTGAGTGCCGAGCATGCGTCACTGGTCGGCGCCACACCGTCGATCGCCAGCACGACGTCGCCCGTGCGCGTGAAGCTCGTGGGCCCGAACTCCGCGACACCGCCCGCATAGCTGCCCGCGATCCCCAGCGGCAAGTTCACCGTGACCACCGAGGCGCCGACCGGATTGAAAACGTACATCTGCATGCGCCCCGGCGCGCCGTCGGCCGGAGTGCTCATGTTCGCGTTGTTCGTGCCGCTGAAGTCCTGCGCCTCGGCGCGAAGTGCGTCTCCGCCCAGACCGCCGCGGCCGAAATTGTTCGTCTGCATGTTTCCGGACGCTTCGTTGTACCCGGCGTCGTAGTACCAATCGTGGAAGAAGTTGTTGTCGAAGAACATCTGGGTGATCGCCGCCATCTGCTGAGTCGTACTTGCATTCGGCGCAAGATTCGTGTCGTAGACTCGATCGAACGCGTTGGCCGAGTTCGTCGTGGCGCGCAGGTCGCCCCCCGAAAAGCCGTCCGGAGCGACCAGGTCCGCGTAAGCATCGACATTGTTACCCATCGTCTGCAGGGCGCCCGGCGGAAGCCACGGATCGTTGGTGGAGATCGGGCCATTCTGAAGGGAGACCAGGTTCGGAGCGATGAGCGCCGGATTGAACAGGTTCGGCGCGCCCGCCGGGTGCGGCGACGGCGTATTGCCCTGCGGGCCATCGAACGGCTGCTTCAGCCCGCTCGTCCCTGCCCATGCGCGGTAGCTGAACACGTCGTTCGCCATCTGGTCATGACGCATGAGGATGCGGCCATCGCTCGCCGAGATCACGTACGCATACGCCGCACCCTCGGTCATGACCTCGAGGTAGTAGGCGGGCTCGAGCGATTCGCCCGATCGAAAGTACACCGGCTTCGCGCGCAGCGGATGCTGGACCGAGAGTTCCGGCCCGAGCTGGCTCGCCTCGGCCGGCGCCGCGAAGGACTCATAGCCGCCCTCGAGCGCTCCCAACGACTGCGCGGGCGCCGGCTCCGAAGCAAGAAGCCCGAAGTCCTGCAGCATGACGCTCACCGCGCGGCCCGCCGTGAGCGCGAACACGGTCGACGCGATGCTCGCGCGCGAAGGCAGGCTGCCCGAGACCGAGATGGGTTGCAGCGCGCGGTCCAGCAGCACGTGCACCTCATCGCGAAAGACATCGATGCCGTTCACGCTCTGCGTGTAGGTGACGATGATGCCACCACTCCCGATGTCGTGCACATGACGCAGCACCGCCGCGCTCACATCTGCGGGCTGCAGACGATAGAGCGGCGCCAGCTGCCCCAGCACCGCTCGCGCGGCCTGGTCAGCCGTCCGCGTCGTGCTCGCCTTCGCCGCTGCAACTGGCGTGACCGCATCCGCGCCACGGTTGAGCCACACGAACGACGGCACCTCGAAACGCTCGTCGATCTGCGAGCGGTTGACGAGCGCTTCGACCGGGGCCGACTTCGCCGCCTGTGCTTGCCGCGCGACCGTTGCCGCCGAAGGCCGCGTTTGCAACGCAACATCGAGTTCCGGGCGAATGCCGGCGCTTGCAGCTTGCGCAAGAGCGGTCACGAGCAGGATCGAGAACATGGAACGCAGGAGCGTGGGGCGCATGCGGGACCTCGGGTGGACTACGGGCGGATGGACAGGAGTTCTCCAGAGTGAATCGTATCGAAACGCGCGCGCGCGGGGCAAGGGTTCAATCGCGTCGTAAGGAGGCTGTGAGCGTGCAATTGGCCCTTGCGCACCGCTTCGGATAGAAATGCGCCATGACTTCCATCCCTTCCCGCATCGCCAGCGAACTCGCCGTCCAGCCGACCCAGGTCGAAGCCGCGATCCGCCTTCTGGATGAAGGCTCGACCGTCCCGTTCATCTCGCGTTACCGCAAAGAGGTCACGGGCGGCCTCGACGATACGCAGTTGCGCAACCTCGAGGCGCGCCTGGGTTACCTGCGCGAGCTTGAAGAGCGCCGCACCGCGATCCTGGCCAGCATCACCGAGCAGGACAAGTTGACCCCGGCGCTCGAAGAAGCGATCCGCGGCGCCGACACCAAGACGACCCTCGAAGACCTCTATCTTCCCTACAAGCCCAAGCGCCGCACGCGGGCCATGATCGCGCGCGAAGCCGGGCTCGAGCCGCTCGCGCTGCAATTGCGCCAGGACCCCACCCTCACTCCCGAAGCAGCGGCCGCCGCGTTCATCAGGCCCGACGCGGGCGTCGCCGATGCGAAGGCCGCGCTCGAGGGCGCCAGGCAGATCCTGATCGAGACGTTCGCCGAGGACGCGGCCCTGTTGGGCGTCCTGCGCGAACGCACCCAGCGCCAGGCCGCGCTGCGCTCGAGCGTGATCAAGGACCTCAAGCCCGAGCAGGAAGCCGAGGCGGCCAAGTTCGCGGACTACTTCGCGTACGTCGAGCCGATCTCGCGCATCCCCTCGCATCGCGCACTCGCGCTTCTGCGCGGCCGCGCGGCCGGGTTCCTGAACGTGGCGCTCGATCCCGAGCCGATGCGCGCCGAAGGCGCGCCCTCGGAGTGCGAAGCCATCATCGCCAAACATCACGGCATCGAGCATCGCAACCGTCCCGCCGACAAGTGGCTGGCGGACACGGTGCGCCTGACCTGGCGCGCACGCATGCTGCTGCATCTGGAGGTGGAACTCGTTGGCACGCTGCGCGCAGCGGCCGAACAGGAAGCCATCAAGGTGTTCGGCCTCAACCTTCGCGACCTGCTGCTCGCCGCGCCCGCCGGCGCGCGCGCGACCATGGGCTTGGACCCGGGCCTGCGCACGGGCGTGAAGGTCGCGGTCGTCGATGCCACCGGCATGGTGCTCGAGACCGCCACCATCTACCCGCACGCACCACGCCGAGACTGGGACGGCTCGCTCGCCACGCTCGCCAAGCTGGCGCGCAAGCATGGAGTGTCACTCATCAGCATCGGCAACGGCACCGCCTCGCGCGAGACCGACCAACTGGCCGGCGACATGTTACGCGCACAGAGCGAACTGAAGCTCACCAAGGTCATGGTCTCGGAGGCAGGCGCGTCGGTGTACTCGGCCAGCGAACTCGCGGCGAACGAGTTCCCCGACCTGGACGTGAGTCTGCGCGGCGCGGTGAGCATCGCGCGGCGGCTGCAGGACCCACTCGCGGAACTGGTCAAGATCGATCCCAAGTCGATCGGCGTCGGGCAGTACCAGCACGATGTGAACCAGTCGAACCTGGCCAAGGCGCTCGATGCCACGGTCGAAGACTGCGTGAACGCCGTCGGCGTTGAGCTCAACACCGCGTCGGTGCCGCTGCTCGCGCACGTCTCGGGCCTCAATACCACGCTCGCGCAAAAGATTGTCGCGCATCGCGACGCCAATGGCCCGTTCCCCGACCGCCGCAGTCTGCTCAAGGTGCCGCGTCTGGGCGAGAAGGCGTTCGAGCAGTCCGCTGGCTTCCTGCGCATCCGCGGCGGCACGAATCCGTTGGATGCTTCGGCAGTTCACCCCGAGGCCTACCCGGTCGTGGAGCGCCTGCTCGAGCGCACGGGGCGGCGCATCGACCAGGTGATCGGCGACGGTGAGTTCCTGCGCAAGGTGAACGCCAAGGAGTTGGCCGACGAGCGCTTCGGTCTGCCGACCGTCAAGGACATCCTCTCCGAACTCGAGAAGCCCGGCCGCGATCCGCGCCCGGAGTTCAAGGCCGCCGCGTTCCGCGACGACGTGCGTGAACTCACCGACCTGCAGCCGGGCATGGTGCTCGAAGGTGTGGTCACCAACGTGACGAACTTCGGCGCGTTCGTGGACATCGGCGTGCACCAGGACGGCCTCGTGCACATCTCGCGCCTGGCGAACCGGTTCGTGAAGGACCCGCGCGAGGTGGTCAAGGCCGGCGACCTCGTGAGCGCGAAGGTCCTGGGTGTGGATCTGCAGCGCAAGCGCGTGGCGCTGTCGCTACGCTTGGACGACACGGTCTAAAGAGGCACATCTGGTGGCAATGGCGCTTGCGTCGTGCGCGGGCGTGCGAATGCCATTCCGAATGCGGCCACCACCGCGGCCACGCGTGTGACATGCGCGGCGATGATGCTCGCATGCCACACGGCCGCGTGCCGCGATCGCATCGAGAACGCCACGGGAAAGTACAGATACACCGCGAACGAATGCACCAGGAACAGGACCTGCTCGCGACGGCTGTTCGAAAAGGCCACGAACGGCAGCGCCCACAGCACATATTGGGGCGACTGGAAATCCAGGAAGAGGATCGAGGCGAGCAGCGCCGCACCGCCGGCTTCGGCGAACGCCTCGAACGTCGCCGGCCAACTGAGCGCGGGCACGATGCCGGCCAGCAGCACGAGGTACTTGGGAACCGCCGGCATCGCCTTAAGGAACTTGCGCGTGTCTGCGCCCGTGAGCAGGTGCAGCGCGTCCCACGCGCTCTCGCCGTTCAGATGATGCAGCGCCAGCAACCGGTACGGCGCCTCCATGACCTCGCGCCCGGCGAGGACGAAGACGATGGCATGTGCCAGCGCGAAGGGCGCGAGCACCAAGCCGCACTCGAGCGCGGCGCGATACCAACTCCTGCGCGCCAGCACGTAGACGCCGTAGCACGGCAGCAGCACGACGGCATAGGCTTTGAGCGCGATCGCCAGGCCCAGCCACAAGCTGGCGGCGAAGATGTGGTCGCGGCGCAGTGCGAGCAGCGCGAAGAGCGTAGCCAGCATGGGCAATGCATCGAAGCGCATGAGCGTGAAGTGCAACGCGGCAGGCGTGAGCCACAGCAGCCACGCCAGTCCGTGCCCATAACGCCGCAGCAACGCGAAGACACCCAGATACGCCCACCACATGAGGCTCACCCACAGCCAGACGAATGATTCGAACGGATCGGCGAGCGGGTGCCACGCGTGGCTCAAAGCGCCGACGGCGTCGAACACCAGGTTCGCAGCGAACGGGTATTCGTTGCGCAGCCCGGCGAAGACCCCATGTCCGTTCGACGCTCCCTGCGCTGCCGCGAAGTAGCAATGCAGGTCATAGCGCTCGATGAACACCCAGCGCCCCAGCACGCTCAAGTGTCCCCAAGTAGCCCAGTGCGTCAGGAACATCCACGGCACAAGCACCGCGAGCGTCAGTCCTGCCACGCGGGAAGCCAGCGCACGAGACGGGGCGTACTTCGAGGATGGCATGGGCGCGGTCCTTCGAGGGTGCCAGGGCAGTCCGTCCCAGCAAGACAGGCGGATCCTCGCGAGCATGACAGCCACGGCACCCGCGCCGCAATGGCCGCGTTTGGCGGCTGCGGCTCGAGGGCTTGGCGGCTCTCGTGGCGCTGCGATCGCTCGGGCATGGCCACAGCATGGCCATGGCACTGGCGTGCGCAGCCCGCACACCGCTAACATGCGGCGCTGTAACGCGCCTTCACTCGAAGGCGCTCCCTCCCGGAAACCAAGGATGGTGACCGCGCATGATGGCCCCGACGTCCCCGGTCGCGCCCCGCGCCGCTCAACGAGCGCCCGGATCGCGCCTTGCACTGCTCGCGCTGCTGTCGGTGGTGCTCGGCTTGTGGCAACTGGGATTCGCGAGCGCGTCGCACGAATCGCGCCGCCCCTGGGCGATGAACGCGAGCATGGGCATGTCGGCAGATGCGCCGCGATTCTTCTACTTCTTCGATCATCTGGGGCTCTTCCCCGTGGCCGCGCAAGAGGTGCCACAGCTGGGGCCCACCAAGGCCGACGCGCTCGCGTTCGTCGCGCAGCACGGCGACCGCCTCGCCACCGACCTCGATACGCCCACGAGCACTGCGCGCTTCGGCGACTACGGGAAGATGTTCCTCTTCTTCCCCGACGCGTGGCTGCGCGGCGATCCCGGACACGCCACCGCGATCCCGTTCAATCGCATCCTGTTTGTGATCGCATTGCTCGCGGTGCTCGCGGCCTTCGCATTCGAGGGGCACCTCCTGCTGGGTGTATCGATCGTGGTGCTGGTGGGATCGGACCCCTTCCAGATCCTCGAGGTCAACGCCCGCGGCAACGTGTTCTCGGTCCCCATCTCGCTCGCGCTGCTCGCACTGGCTGCGCACATGCGCTATCTCACCGGCCGTCATGGCGCCGACGTGCTCGCGTTCCTCACCGCGGCCGCGAGCGGCGTCGTACTCGCATCGTTCCGCGAGGTGCGCACCGAGTCCGCGCTCATGGTGCCAGCCGTGCTCGCCACCTATGCCCTCATGCGCGCGCCACTCGCGCGCCGAGCCGCCATGGTGCTGCTGTTCCTGGTGACGTTCGCGGGCACAGGCCGCGCTTGGTCCTGCTATTGGAGCACGCAGTTCACGCGCGCCGAAGCGTTCGTGACGCACGCGGGCGGCAACGTCTTTCACGCCACGCACGGCTCGCACCATGCGTTCTGGCATGCGATCGCCTGCGGTCTCGGTGACTACGGCGGCGACCGCGGCTACAGCTGGGATGACCGCGCGAGCTTTCGCTGGGCCACCACCTACGACGCCGCCAGCAATCCCAAGCCGCTGCCCTATCACTACACGCGCGGCTATTTCCTGGATGAGACTTACGACGGCGTGCATCCCATCGCGCCCACCGACTTGCCCGCCTACAACGACCTGGTGAGCACGCGCGTGCTTCGCGACATCCGCCAACATCCGGCGTGGTACGCCGGCGTGCTGGGCCAGCGCGTGCTCGCGATCCTGCGCGACGCCACGCCCGCCGCGCTCTCGCTGGGACCATTCACGCTGGCGGTCCCCGGCGCTGGATGGCTGCTGCTTCCCGTGCTCGCATACGCACTTCTGCGCCGGCGTTATTTCCACGCGGCGCTCATCGCGTTCACACTGCCGCTCAGCGTCGTGGCGCTGCTGGTTTACTCCGGCCGCGGCGCGACGTTCTATGGTATCGCCCATCTGATCGCGCTCGCGGTGGCGATCGAACTCTTCGTGCGTGCGCGCACCACCTCTTCCGGGAGACCCGCCGATGTCCGCTGACGCACCCTCCACGCGTGGCATGCTGTGCGTCGTGAGCCCCTGCTACAACGAAGCGGCGGGCATTCGCGCGTTCCACGCCGAGCTCAAGCGTGTGCTCTCCGCGCTGCCCGGCCTGGACCATCGCATCGTGCTGGTCGATGACGGCAGCTCCGATGGCACGCTTGCCGTGCTCGACCAACTCGCGCGCGAGGATGCGTGCGTGCGGGTCTACGCGCTCTCGCGCAATTTCGGCCATCAGGTCGCGCTCACCGCGGGCATCGATGAAGCGCGCGGCGATGCCATCGTGCTCATGGACAGCGACCTTCAGCACCCGCCCGCGCTCATCCCGGAGCTGGTTGCAAAATGGCGCGCCGGCGCAGATGTGGTCTCGGCGGTGCGAAGGCGCACGGCTGACGCCGGCCCGCTCAAGCGCGCCACCGCGGCGCTCTTCTACGCGTTCCTCAACTCGATCTCGGAGACGCACATCGTGCCCGGCGCGGCCGATTTCGTACTGCTCTCCGCGCCGGCACACGCCGCGCTGCAGCGCATGCCCGAGCGTCACCGGTTCCTGCGTGGCATGGTGTCGTGGATCGGCTTCCGCCGCGAGTTCGTGGCCTACGAAGCCGCCGCGCGTGGCGCCGGCGAGTCGAGCTATACGTTCACGCGCATGCTGCGCTTGGGCGCCGACGCACTCTTCTCGTTCTCGACCGCGCCCGTGCGCCTGGCCACTCGCTTGGGGCTGGCCGTGGCGGCGTGCGGCATGTTTTACCTGGTCTACATCCTGTATTCGCTCGTCGCGCACCCCGACAGCATCGTGCCCGGGTGGAGTTCGCTCATCGTCGTGGTGCTCATCTTGAGCGGTGTGCAGATCCTGTTCACCGGCCTGATCGGCGAATACATCGCGCGCATCTTCGAAGAATCCAAGCACCGCCCGCTCTACTTCTTCAAGCAGCGCCCCGAAGACCGCACGCCGCGCGCATGACGCCACTCGCGTGCATCGCGTGCGGCGCGAACGGGTGGACGCCGCTCTATCGCGCGCTCGTGCGCTGCGGCGAATGCGGCTTCATCCGCGCCGCCGAGATCCCCACGCCCGAAGCGCTCGCACAGCTCTACAGCGCGGCGTATTTCAAGGGCGAGGAGTACGCCGACTATCTGGGCGACGCGCCGGCGCACCTCGAGAACTTCCGCCGCCGGCTCGCGCGAATCACCGCCATCGCGGGGCCGCTCAAGAGCCTCTATGAGATCGGCTGCGCCTACGGGCTGTGGCTGCAGGTGGCGCGGGAGGCTGGCATCCGCGTAGCCGGCATCGATATCACGCCCGACGGCGTGCGGCACTCGCGCGAGATGCTGGGCTTGGACGCCGCTCAGGGCGAGTTCGCCCAGGCCACGCTCGCCCCGGGCGCGTGGCAGGCCTTCTGCATGTGGGACACCATCGAACACCTGCCGCACCCCGAAGCCCACCTCGCCAAGGTCGCGGCCGCGCTGCCCGCGGGCGGCTGGTTCTTCGCCACGACCGGCGACATCGGCTCGGCACGCGCCCAGCGCGAGGGTGAGCGCTGGCGCATGATCCATCCGCCCACGCACCTGCAATATTTCTCGCGCGCGAGCATCACGCGTGTGCTCGCGAGTCACGGATTGATCGTGCACCGGATCGAATCGACCGCCATGTGCCGCAGTGCATACGGGGTGATCGAGGGCCTGCAGATCCTCGGCAACGGGCCCGCGCGCGCCGCGGCACGACTTGCCCGAGTGCTGCTCCCAGCCGCGCTCACGCGCCGCTTGCGCTTCACCATGGACTTGGGCGACATCATGCTCGTCTGCGCGCAAAAGGCCTGAAGAGTGTCGTTTGCGCACCGCTCGACAGTCGCGCCGCGCTTGGGCAATATATCCGCATGACACTCTCCATTGGCACTCGCATCGACCGCTACGAAGTGAACGGTTTCATCGGCGCCGGCGCCATGGGCGAAGTCTATCGCGCCCACGACAGCCGCTTGGGCCGCGACGTCGCCATCAAGGTCCTGCCCGCGGCCTTCAGCTCCGATGCCGAACGCCTACGCCGCTTCGATCAGGAAGCCCGCGCGGTCGGCGCGCTGAATCACCCCAATGTCGTTGCGGTCTTCGACGTCGGCGCCCACGAGAACGCGCCCTTCGTGGTGAGCGAACTCCTGCGCGGCAACACTCTGCGCGCCCGCCTGGCCGACGGCCCGGTGCCCTTGCGCAAGGCGATCGAATACGCCGTGCAGATCGCGCGCGGCCTCGCCGCCGCGCACGCGCGCAGCATCGTGCACCGCGACCTCAAGCCTGAGAACCTGTTCCTCACGCAGGACGGCCAGCTCAAGATCCTCGACTTCGGCTTGGCCAAGCTCGTGCGCCGCGACAAAGACAGCGAAGGCGCCGTGGCCGATTCGCTCGTGGCCACCGCCATGACCGAGATGGGCCGCGTCATGGGCACGGTCGGCTACATGGCTCCCGAGCAGGTGCGCGGCGAGAGCGCCGACCACCGCGCCGATATCTTCGCGCTCGGCTGTGTGATCTACGAGATGATCACGGGCAAGCAGCCGTTCCATCGCGACAGCGCCGTCGAGAGCATGGCCGCGATCGTGCGCGACGATCTGCCGGCCTTCCCCGCCGAGACCACCTCGCGCATGCCGGCGCTCGTCACGCTGGTGCAGCGCTGCGTCGAGAAGCAGCCGGGCGAGCGTTTCGAATCCGCGCGCGACCTGGCGTACATGCTCGAAGCACTCGAGGAGTCCGGCGGCCCTGGCGCTGAAGACGCCGCCAGCGCCGGCGCTTCGGCGTCCGACGTCTCCTACCAGCGCGTGACGTTCCGCCGCGGCGCCATCTGGGCCGCGCGCTTCACACCCGACGGCCATTCGGTCGTCTACAGCGCCAGTTGGGAAGGCAAGCCGCTCGAGATGTTCTGGGCGCACATCGGCAATCCCGAGGCGCGCTCGCTGGGATTCGCCCATGCCGACATGCTGAGTATCTCGCCCAGCAACGAGATCGCCATGCTGCTGCGCTCGCAGTTCGTGACCAGCTTCGACCGCCGGGGCACCCTGGCGCGCGTGCCGCCCATGGGCGGCGCCGCGCGCGAGCTGCTCCACGACGTGCACTGCGCCGACTGGACGCCCGACGGCACGCAGCTCGCCATCGTTCGTGACAAGGACGCGATGACGCGGCTCGAGTACCCGATCGGCAATGTGCTCTATAAGAGCGCCGGCTGGATCAGCCAGATGCGCTTCTCGCGCGACGGCAGCCTGATCGCGTTCGTGGATCATCCCAGCCCCACCTCGGATTCGGGGCGTATCGCGATCGTCGATCGTAAGGGTGAGCGCCGCGAGCTCACCGACATGTGGGGCACGGTACGCGGGCTCGCATGGTCGGCCGAGGGCGCCGAAGTGTGGTTCACCGCCGACCGCGGTGGCGCCGCGCGCGGGCTCTACGCCGTCACGCTCGACGGGCACGTGCGCCGCGTGCTGCAGCTGGCCAGCAACCTCACGCTTCAGGACGTCACGCGCGACGGCAAGGTCCTGGTGGGCCATGGCCAGGAGCGCGCGGGCATCAACGGCCTGCTCGCCGGCGAGCCGCGCGAGCGCGACCTCTCGTGGCTCGACTGGTCGCTGCTGCAGGACTTCTCCCCCGATGGCCGCACGATGCTGATCGACGAGACCGCCGAGGGTGGCGGCATCAAGGGTTCGGTCTATCTGCGCCCCATGGATGGTTCGCCCGCGATCCGTCTGGGCGATGGCGCCGGACGCTCGTTCTCGCCCGATGGCGAGTGGGTGATCAGTGCGCCGGACGCGCTCGATGGGCTCTCCGACATGTACCTGCTCCCGACCGGCGTCGGCGAGCCGCGCAAGCTCGAGTCCCACGGCCTTTCCATGCACCATGCCCGTTGGACTCCCGACGGTAAGCAGCTCGTCGTCACGGGGCACGAGCCAGGCAAGGGCGTGCGACTCTACCTGTTACCGCTCGATGGCGGCGTCCCGCAGCCGTTCAGTCCCGAGGGCGTCGACTTCCAGGAGTATCGCGTGATCCGCGAAGGCAAAGCGGCCATCGCACTCACCGTGGACCGCGAATATCGCATCTACCCCGTTGCCGGTGGCGACTCGGAGGCCGTTGCTCAGTTGGAGCCGAACGACCGGCTGGTGCGCTGGTTCGATCGCGAGAATGCCGCGATCGTGTACCGCCTTGGCGAGATGCCGGGCGCGCTCTATCGCATCGACATCACCACCGGTGAGCGCACGCTCTTCCGCGTCCTCACACCGCCGGATCCCACCGGGATCTATCGCATCGGTCGGCTGCAGACCTCACCCGACGGCAGCGCGCATTGCTATACCTACTACATGCACCTGGTCGACCTGCACGTGATCGAAGGGCTCAAGTAGCATCCAGAGGCCAGTCGACTCAGGCCGCGAGTTCCTCGTTGATGGCGCTCACGACGTCTTTGAACCGGAATGGCTTCCAGAACGTGCGGCGTGCGCCAAAGTGCCGCGCCATCTTGAGCACATCGAGCGGCCCGCCGTACGTGCCGCCCGAGATGGCGATCACCGGCAACTGCGGGGCGTACGCCTGGATTTCGGGGATCAGCTCCAAGCCATCCTTGCCGGGCATGAGGATGTCGGTCACCACCAACTCGGGTGAGCGCTCTTTGACGATGCGCATGCCTGTCTCGCCATCGGCGGCCTCGAGAACCACGTGCCCGGCGGACTCCAGCGCTTCGCGGAACAGGAATCGGATCTGCGGTTCGTCGTCGATCACGAGGATCATGCTCATGGCAACGGCCTCTCGCGGAACGGATGGAGACGTCTCTGGGGATGCCAGAAGTATCGGACGATGCGCTCGCTGCCTGAGAGCCCGTGAAGATGCCTGCGTCTGCACGTCTTGCCGGTCCTCGGCTCTGGCTTACCCAGCGCCAGCCCCACGAAACGACGTCGGCCTCCCTGCGTGAGCAGGAAAGCCGACGATGAATCAGGCACGCCTGGAGCGACTAGCGGTAAAGTCCCTTGATACGGCCCCACGTCGTCGGCTTGGTCGGCACGACGTTCGCGACGCCCAGCTGGCCGCGGATCTCACCACCCGGGAACGTGTTCGAGTGGATGTTCACGTAGAAGAGCCCAGCGTTCAGGTTCGCGACGTCGGTCGCCGTGACACCCGTCACGATGAAGTTCGTGATCGTGCCATCGTGGTTGCTGTTCGTGAAGACCCAGCCAGCCGGAATGCCGACGAAGCCCCACTTCACACCGGCGTTCGTGCCCGGAGCCGCGAGGCCGTGAATATGCGACGCCGAGTACGTACCGCCCAGGTTCGCGAAGTTGACCGAGACGCTCAACTGCGTCTGCGCGGCGTTCAGGACCACGGTCGCCGTACCGGTCGCGGTGGAGCTGTTGGTCGGGACTTCCTGCGCCGAGTTGATCGTGGCGGTGTAGGTGGTCTGGGCCAGAGCCGAGCCGGCCATGACGGTGGAGAGCGCGGCACCGAGGATGAGGGTGGCAAGACGCAAGGGAAGCCTCCATGTAGGGGATGGAACCGCAAGGGGGACGAACTGCCGACATCAGCATCGTGTGTCGCCCAGTGCCCCGGCAATGCGCGAGTGGCAATGAAACGCATCGCCGCGCACGCGTGTTTTCCGGGCGCAAACGCGGCCGGGAGTCCGCAGGACACCGTTGGTCACAGCCAGCGCCTTGCCTCGTAACGGCGCGCACACGCCAGGCTCGTGAGTTCCCAGCGAGCACTGGCCCGGGCTCAAGAAGCCGCCAAGGCCTCGCGGGCTCGCGCGATCGCTTCCTGGAGCGGCCAACAGGCTCCGGCCGCCTCCTGGACCGCCAGCATCTCGGCCCCCAAAGCCTTCTCGAGCTGCGCTCGCAACGCCTCGAAATCGCGTGATTCGAACGCCATGAACTTGACCCCGTAGGCTTCACGCAGCGCGCGTACGGCGCCCGTCAGCTGCGCCGCCTCCGGTGCGTGGCCCTTCGCGAGCGCCCATCTGGCAACCGCCTCGAGCGCGCTCACGCCCTCGCGCGGCACCTTGAAGACCGACAGCTCCTCGATCGCGCGCTGGATCAACGGCAACGCGGCGTCCGTCTCCCCTAAGGTCAAATGGAGCGTCGCCATCACCGCCAGTACCAGGATCACCGTCACGCGATCTCCCATCGCATCGAGCAACGCGCCCGCGGCCTGCGCCTGCTCGAGCGCCTCACGGTGGCGCCCGAGCACTTGCAACGCCGTGCCCGCGTTGTGAAGCGCCATCGCCACGCCGCGCGGTTGGTCGAGCTCGCGATATCGCGCGGCGCTTTCCTGGGAGTACGCGGACGCCGCCTCGGGATCGTCCTGCGAGAGCGCCACGACACCCAGCCCCGCGAGCACGCGCGCCACTCCCACGCGATCGCCAAGCGAGCGGCTGATGCCTAGCGCCTCCTCGAGCGCCTCGCGCGCGCTGGCATCATCGCCCAGCGTGAGCAAGAACCCCGCGCGCCGCGTGAGCGCCCGAACGCGCATCGCCGTGGGGCGGCGCTTTACATCAAGTGCCAGCGCGTCATCCAGCGCGCGCAGCCCCGTGCCGAAGCGGCCCGCGAGCGACCAGAAGCGTTGCGCCGCCGAAGCCAGACGCATCGCCTGCTCGGCATGTTCCGTGGATCGGCGGCACCACTCGAATGCCGCGAGCACATTGCCCTCTTCCTTCTCGGCCTCGCTGAAGCATTTCTTCACGTCGGCGCCGGCAAGGGCGCGTTCCGTCGCCTCCGTGAACCGCGTGAACACATCCAGATGACGATCGCGCACGCGGTCGAACGCCTCATGTTCTGCCGCGCGATCGAGTGCGAACCGCCAGACGCTCTCCAGGTACCGGTAGCGCACCACTTGTTCGCCTTCGCGCTGCACGACCACGAGCGCGCGTTCCACCAAGCGCGTGAGCAGGTCCAACATCTCGAACTCATCGCCCGACTCCGGACAGATCTCGACCGCGCGCTCCAGCGTCCATCCACCCGTGAACACGGCCAGGCGCCAGAAAAGATCTTGCTCGGGCTCCATGAGGTGCTCGACGCTCCACGCGATCGTGTCGTGGATCGTCTGCTGGCGCGTGGAGCCGCCGGCGCTGCGCGTGAGCAGCTTGAAGCGGTCATCCAAGCGCGCGCGGACCTGCTCCACGCTCAGCATCTTCACGCGCGCGGCAGCCAGCTCCAGAGCCAAGGGCAGGCCATCAAGCCGCGTGCACACCTCGACGACAGCGCCCACGTTCTCGCGCGTGAGCGCAAAGGCGGGATTCGCGATTCCCGCGCGCTCGACGAACAAGCGCACGGCTTCACTCGTGAGAGCCACCGCCGGGTCGTTCGTGGCGGCGGGCACGTGCAACGGCGGCACCGTGCGCACCACCTCGCCGTCGATCCCGAATGGTTCCCGGCTGGTGAGCAGCACGGTGACTTCGCGCGAAGATCGCGTGAGGTGATTCACCAGCTCCGCGCACGCTTCGGGCTGCGTCTCGCAGTTATCCAGCAGCACCAGTGCCCGCTTCCCGGCGAGCGCTTGGCCGATTCCGTCCAGCAGCGGCCGTCCCGGCTCCTGGCGCACACCGAGCACCGCCGCGAGCGCTTCGGGGACACGCTCGGGCTCCAACAACGGCGCTATGTCGACGAACCACGTGCCGTCCACGAACGTGTCCAAGCGCATCTGCGCAAGTTGCACGGCGAGGCGGGTCTTGCCGGAGCCGCCCAGACCCGCAAGCGTCAGGATCCGCGCGCGATCGAGTGCCTCACCGCATTCCTTCAGCAGCGCTTCGCGCCCCACGAAACTCGTTGGTTGTGCGGGCAGGTTGTTCGGCGCCGTGTACGATTCGCCCTCACGCAGCGCGGAGGCGCGGCGGATCCCCAGCGCCTCCTCGAGTTCGAACCGCACGAGCCGCAGTTCGGCCGGACGATCGGCCGCATGCTTGCGAAGACACGCGAGCAAAGCGGCCCGCACGCGCTCGGGTGTTCGCGGAGGCAACCGGGACATGTCGGGCTCGTCGTTCAGCGTGGCGCGCATGATGTCCAAGGGCGTCGCGCCGCGGAACGCGCGCCGGCCCGCCAGGCACTCATAGAGCACGCACGCGAACGCGAAGATGTCGGCGCGCGCGTCGACGGCTTCGCTCAGCACCTGCTCGGGGCTCATGTAGCCCGGAGTGCCGACCGTCCAGCCCGTGAGCGACACGGTGCCATCTTCTGCCAGCATGGGCACGGCGATCGTGGGAGCGTCTTCGTCGGCCGACAGATCCGGCGTGAGCCGGAACGTGCTCAGCACCTGCACGCTTTCTGCGGGTTGCTCCGGTTGCGGCGGCGCATCGTCCTTGATACCCACCAGGCGCCTCGCCAGACCGAAGTCGAGCACCTTCACCAGCCCGCGTGCGCCGATCATCACGTTTCCGGGCTTCACGTCGCGATGGATGATGCCGCGCTCATGCGCCAGCTCCAGCGCGTGCGAGATCTGGATGCAGACCTGCAGGGCCTCGGGCACGGGCAATGCTCCGCGCCGAAGGCGCTGGCTCAGCGTCTCGCCATCGACCCGCTCGAGCACGAGGACCATCAGTCCGTCCGGCATCTCTTCGAAGCCGTGAACCGTGGCGATATTCGGATGATTGAGCGCGGCGAGCGCGAGCGCCTCGCGGCGGAATCGCGCGATGGCCTCGGGGTCGCGGGTCATGCGCTCCGGCAGCAGCTTGAGCGCCACCTCGCGGTCCAGCCGGGTGTCGCGCGCAAGGTAGACCTCGCCCATCGCACCCGCACCAAGGGGAGCGATGATCTCGTGCGGACCAAGGCGAGTACCAGGCGCGAGAGCCATAGTGCGCAATGTACATCAGCGACAGCCGGGAGTCCGCGTCACGGCACTCTCCCTCGATGGGCCCGCTGGCTCGCGGCCCCACGACGAGTCAGAAGTGCTCGATGTCGCTCCCGAGCGCTGCGCATTTCGAGCCCAGGATGCGGTCCCAGGCTCCGCCCATCCAATTATCGCGGGCGCCCTTGGCAGGCACCCAGTCGGGCAGCGTGTACAAGAGCCGCGCCGCGAGAGCCTGAGCGTAGGGCTCATAGAGCAAACGGTACCGTGCCAGACGTGCCCCGAACTCCGCGTCTTCGGGCCCGATCCGGCCGCTTGCCGCGAGCACGTCGCGCAGAACCGCGAAGCTCTCCGGCGGCAGACGGTCGTGGGCCACCGGCGTGTAGGAAGTCACGAAGATCTGCGAGATATCGACCAGCGCGTGGCGCGCCATCGCGAACGAACGCCGGGCGCGCACGTCCTGCTTGCCCTCGGGGCTCGCCAGTATCAGCGCCGAGGAATCGAGGATCACGGTGAGCATCGAGAGCCACGACTGATTGGTATGCTGCGAGCGGTAATACGCCAGCTGTGGGTAAGAGATGTGCGTCTCGAGCAGCTGCGCGGACCAGCGCTCCCAGTCGCGAAAGATCTCGTCGCGATGCGAGCGATCCAGCTCACGCGGCACTCGCCGGGCGAATTCCGCCGCCGTGGGCGGCGAGCCCGCGCGCGAATCCATGAGCGAGATCTCCAGCTCGCGCTGGGCGAAACCGGCGTACTGAGTCGGCAGGTAGCCGATCACCGTGCCCAGGAAACCAAAGCCCATACCCGCCTCAAGCACAGCGAAGAGCCGGCCCATGTGGCTGAGCGGCGTCGCGTCACCGTAGCCGAGCGTGAAGAACGTCTGCCCGCTCATATACAGCAGGTGGAACACGCTCGCTTGGGCGCGTTCCGCCGCCGACGCCACGGCATACTGCAGCATCGCGAAGGCGGCGATGAGCCCGGCGGCCCAGCACGTGAGCAGTACGATCAGCGACAGTGGGCCGAAGAACCCCAGCAGTGACTCGCGCGGCGAGGTCCTCCGCACACGCGATGCGAGCGCTCGCCAGAGCGCCCAGCCGATCAGGTAGAAATAGCGCGTCAGGCGCACGCGCCGGCCGATACGGCGAGGCACCAGCACCGTCTCGAAGGCATCCCACAATATGACGGCGACCATCAAGGCGCCCATGAAGCCGAAGATCATGTCAGATTCTCCGTCAACGCTCGTCGAGCCGCTCGAGGTATTCGCTGTAAAGCTGGTTGAAGAGCGCGCCCGGCCTGCGCTCGCGCAGGCGCTCCACGGCATCCACGCCCTTCCAGCCCAGGCGGTGCATCACCGCGCCCGCGACGAGCGGCGAGCGATTGAGCCCCATGCTGCAGTGCACGAGTACGCGATGGCCGTTCGTATAGAGCTCGGCAAGGAACGCCGCGAGTGACGTGACCATCGCGGGATCGGGTACCGCCTCGTCCTCGAACGGGAAATACAGGTACATGCGCGTACCGTCGCCGCTGGGGATGCCTTCGTCGATCTTGCCTTCCAGGTCAACGACCACGGTGATCCCGTGAGCGTCGATCGCGGACCAATCATCGATGCGCGGCGAGACGAACAGCCGGCCGTGATCATCGATCGGGGTGATATCCATCTCAGGCCTCATCCAGGAATGGCGTCACGACTTCGCGCGTGCGGGCACTCGGCGAAACGGGTACGACCTCGCACTCCACCCCGGAGCCGCGCCATGTCAGGATCCACTCCTGCATCAGCGCCGCCGAAGCCCCTGTGGGGTGCGCGGAGCGTCGGGGGGCGCACTATAGAGCAGCGGTGGCCACGGTGCCGCATTCGATCCCGCGTGAGGTACCGGTGATTCCGCGCAAGCCACGCACATACAATCGGTTAACGCGGCAATACCCACCTTGCGATAGCACCATCTCATGCGCCCGCAAGCAGTTGGAGCAGTTTCCGGCTCAAGCTCGCCCATGCGGTCGCCGATGACACCTGCAGCGCACGTGTCGCTGCTTCGAGCCATCCTGCCCTCTGGGCGCCGGAGACACCCCCATTATGTACGCGAACCATCGCGAATCGGGATTCTCGCTGATCGAACTCGCCATCGTCGTGACGGTGATCGGTCTGATGCTCGCCATGGGCATCCCCGCATACAAGACGCTGTCGCAGAGCCAGTCGCTACGTGGTGCGTCCCAGAATGTGGCAGGCCAGATCACGCTTGCGCGGGCGCGAGCGATGGCCACAGGCGTCACTCAGACCGTGAACTTCGATGCGTCCACGACGCCGGCGCGCATCGTCGTGCTGGGCGGCACCGCGGCACGCACCTGGAAAGTGCCCAAGGGCATCTCGTTCGCGAACGCGAGCTCGTTCAACATGACCAGCGACGGCCGTGCGTCCACATCGCAGTACATCGTGCTCCAGAACCTGCAGGCCGTCCGCGACACCGTGAGTGTCCAGACGTCCGGCCTGGTGCTGGTGCGCTAGGAGCCGCCCATGCGCCAGACCTCAGCTCTGCTCCGTGACTCGCGCGGATTCACGCTCGTAGAGATGCTCATCGCCATCATCGTACTGGCGGTCGGCATCCTCGCGGTGGGTCGCATGTTCCCCGCCGGAACTCGAGCGCAGGTTCAGGATCGGCTGCTCACCGGCGCGAACAGCTACGCCCAGGAGAAGCTCGAGGACCTCTCGACCAAATCGTGGGCCGACACCGCGCTCTCGGTCGGCACGCATCCTTCGGCCACGGGCAAGGAGATCCTGGGCAGCACGAACCAGTGGCAGCGCTCCTACGTCGTCGCTCTTATGGCGGCGCCGATGGACAACTTGAAGAAGGTCGACGTCACCGTCACCTACTCCGGCGCGGGCCTGCAGTCGCAGCGCTCGATCGTCGCCACCACCTACCTGAGGAAATGACCATGGCCCCGCATACGCACGGTGGGCGCCACGCGCGCTCGGCAGGCTTCACGATGGTCGAGTTGATGATCACGCTTGTGGTCTTCGCGCTCATCTTCGTCGCGGTCACCGCTGTCTTCCTGAGCGCCAGTCACAGCAAGGACCGCACGTCCGCGAACCTCGAGGCCACGCAGACCGCTCGTGCGACCCTCGACATGGTCTCGCGCGACCTGCGCAGCGCCGGCTATCAGGCCGATCAGGACTACGCCACGCCGCAACCGGCGATCGCGTACATCGACTCCATGGAACTGATCGTCGCTGAGAACCAGATGCCGTACCCGGACGGCGCTACGGGGCCGGTCGCTCCGCTCGCGTATGCCCCGACCCACTCGCCGAATCCGGCCCCGCTCGTGGGCAATCAGTGGACGCCGCCGATCCGCTACCGCACCGGCGCCGAGCTCATCCGCTATACGCTCGATACCAACAATGATGGCGTGGTCGACGCGAATGATCGCGCGACGGTGGCCGGCCTCGATGCCGCTGCGACGCCGAATCCCAACGACTACGTGCTCGTGCGCCAGGTGTACGGCGATTCCACAGGCAACGTCGCCAACAGCAATGGCGGCGTGCAGGAGCGCGTGGCGCTGGTGCGCAAGCCGGGCGGCGGCGTGCCGCCGATCTACACCGTCTACATGAAGGGTTCGTCGACCGCCTACGACTGGTCGAACGGCCCCGTGCCAGCAGCGCAGCTCAACAACATCGAGCGTGTCGTCGTGCAGATCACGGCCGCCAGCGCGCGTCCGGACACCAAGGGCACATTCGCCCAGACCACGCTGCGGACGACCGTGAGCTCCATGCGCAACAACCCCAACATCGGCGCCACCGAGTACACGGTGAGCGGCTATGTATACAACGACCTCAACCAGGACCGGACTTTCAACGGCTCGGACGTGGGTATCAGCAGCGCCACCGTGCAGCTGGGCCCGTCGTTCATCGCGTACACGAACTCGGCGGGATACTTCTCGTTCCGCGTGCCGGCCGGCACCTACACGCTCAAGCACACACCGGCGGCCGGCTTCGGATCGTACCTGAGCCCGGATACGTTCTCGGTCGTCGTCACGAGCGCGAACCTCACTTATTCGTTCGCGGACACCGCCAAGTCCGGCGGCTTCGTGACGGTCAATGTGTGGAATGACCTCAACGGCAATGGCTCGGTCGATGTCGGCGAAGCCACGCTATCGGATATCGCCGTGAACATCGGCGGCACGGCGGCGTATACCGACGGCTACGGCAACGCGAGGATCTTCGCGGCCGTGGGCGCATGGACCGCGATGGCAACCGTTCCGGACTCTATGATCGCCACGACGGCGAATCCGATCTCGGGCTTGATCGCGAATGGCGGCACCGCCAGCGGTGCCATCGGCATGCAGGCCTCGCCCAACGGAACGGTGTCGGGCACGGTCTACCAGGACAACAACAAGAACGGCACGCAGGATTCCGGTGAATCCGGTATCGCCAACGTCTGGGTCGGCGTGACGACCGACGGCGGCGTGACCGTACAGGGCTACGCGTATACCGATGCGACCGGCAACTTCAAGGTCTCCTGCCCGGCGAACGACCCGCCCAAGACGCAGGCTTACACCGTCTACTGCGTGCCGCCCGCCAACACCTTCCCCACCACGACCACCGCGACCGGCGGAGTCTGGGTGAAACGGAACAACACCTCGTCGGGCTATTCGTTCGGCATGGCGACCTATCAGGTGATCACCCTCAACGCCAGCCGCGTGCTCAGTCTTGCCGCCTCCGACTTGATCGAGAATGACGCCGGCAAGAAGGGCAGCCCGCACGAGGACCAGGACCTGATCCTGGGCGCCGATGCCGGCGGCACCGACAACATCTCGGTCTGGTTCAACCAATACAACGCCAGCCCCCTCTTCAACGCCGCCCCGGACTACACGCGCAATGCGCCGCAGTCCGTGATGGCGATGGCAGTCGACACGCTCGATACCAGTGCGCCCATCGCGCGACCGGATCTGGTCACCGGCACCAAGTACACCCTGAACGGCAACTTCTTCGTGTGGCTGGACCAGAACACCAGCGGTAACGAGGGTTTCTTCCCGCTCACGTACAGCACCGGCCTCAACTACAAGACAGCCGACAACGGCGACGTGCAGGCGGTCAAGACGCTCGACGTGATCGGCGGCAACATGCCCGACATCATCGTGGGTACCAAGGGCGCGACCGCGCTCACGGGATCGATCGAGATCTGGCAGAACAGCAACTCGGCCTCGCCCACGTTCACGCGCGCCGAGACTTACACCACCTTCGGCGCCACCTCGACGACGATCGGCGAAGTCACCGGCATGCAGCTCGCGGATCTCGACTCGGACGGCCTCAAGGACCTTATCGTGAGCACGCGCACCGGCGACTACTCGGGGCAAGTGATCTTCTTCAAGAACATGGGCAAGGCTGCGGTGGGCCAGCGCTTCTCGTACAGGTTCGCGCTGTCGTTCACGACCAACACGCCCACGTGTCTTGCCACCACGGACGTGGACCAGGACGGCGCCTCCGACGTGATCATCGGTACGAGGAACAGCACGTCGGGCGGCAAGATCATGTACCTGCGCAACTACGGCGCGTGGACGTGGTCGCTCGTGAAGGTGGTCACGCCCCCGGGCCTGGTCATGTCCATCGCCACCGCCGACATGGGCGGCACGACTGGCGTGAATGACCTCATCGTGGGCTGGCGCGCCACGACGTCGGGCTACGGCGGCGGCGTGCTCATCTACTACCTGGACGTGCACGGCATTCCCGACAATGGCGTCGATCCCTCCGGCGGTTCGATCGTCAACATGGTACCGGCCATCGCCAACGCGAACTTCAACTACGGCTCTTATCCGACCGGAGCTGCGACCCCGTATCTCACCGATCTCGCGGTCGGCGTGAAGGCGAGTGCAACGACCGGCTCGCTCGTCATCTTCATCCGGTAGCGAAAGGGCAGGGACGATGCGCATCCACTTTCGGACCATCCAGAATGAGCGCGGCATGGCGCTGGTGATCGCCATGCTGGTCCTGCTCGTGATCACGCTGCTCGGGATCGTGCTCATGGCCAGCGTCGCGGTGAACCGCCGCGTCGCGGGCTCCGACGTGATGGTGCGCAAGGCGCTCGATTCGGCCGAAGCGGGAATCGCCGAGGCCACGTCACGCCTGCGCAATGGCGATGCGCCCATGCCCACGAGCAATCCTCGGGCAGTCTCACAGATCTATCTGGCGGCCTCCGGCAGCATTCCGGCCGTGGGCGTTGACACCACGGCCATGGCGACCAGCCAGCCCAACGGCAGCTGGCTTACGTACTCGGATGCCACCAAGAACTCGAACGTGCTCACGATCCGCTTCAAGACCGACGCGGCGCGCACGGTGATCTATCGCTACGACCCCACGAAGACCCCTTCGATCCAGACCAGCACGGGCTCGTATATCTACGAGATCACTTCGACCGGCCGGGCCGGCACCGCCAAGCGCACGGTGGTTGCCGATGTGATCGCGACGCCGGTGCAGGTGCTCGCGAAGGCGGCGATGACTGCGGGCTTCGACGTGAGCTTTGTCGGCAACGCGGTGGTCTGCGGCTACAATCACTCGCTCAGTACGCCAGTCGGCACAGGCGCCAGCGGCCGTGGATCCGCGCCCGACTGCGTGCCCTACGAGACCGTGGGCGGCGATCTTCCCGCGGCGTGGTCCACCGGCACGATCTCGGGAGGCGGAGCGTCTGGAACGACCGGCTCCCCCACGGCCAACATGCCCAACCAGAGCGGATTCTACACCGGTCCCTGGCAGATGCTCGGCATGACGCAGTCGCAGTTCCAGTCCTACGTGGGCGCGCCGGTCGCGTCGATCTCGAACCTGAACGGCATCAACTACGTGGACAACGATGCGATCATGGGCAACCAGTCCAGCAGCGTCTCGCTCCACAGCGTGACCGGCGAGGGCCTGCTTTACGTGGACGGCGACGCCACGATGAACGCCGGCTTCACCTACACCGGCCTTGTGTACATCGAGGGCGACCTCAAGCTCAATGGTCAGGCGTGGATCCTGGGCGGCATGGTCGTGCGCGGTAAGACCACCATCAAGATGAACGGCGGCGCCACGATCCTGTACAGCAGCGACGCCATCTCGCAGAAGTTGGCGCAATATGGCGGGTCGTACACGACGCTCGCGTGGCGCGAGAACTGACGTCTCACGCCGGAGACATCCAAATGCCTCGGCCCGTGCCTGTTCCCGGCGCGGGCCGAGGCATTTCCAGGATTCCTCTCCGCTCGCCTGTCGCCTCCACAGACCGGCCCATATCGCTGCGAGATAACGTTTTCGGTCGATTCGCAAAAAACTATCCCTACCGGCTGCGCGGGCGAATCGCCAGCAGGACGCGAGTGCATTTCACCTTGGGTGAAATGAACCGTGAAGCTGGAACTGGCGCCGACGATACCCCGCCAAGAACCGCGATCGCTCCTCCTCATGCACGACACCTGCAACTTGACGATCCTTCGCGCAGGAGACGTCCGTTGAACACCTCCGGCAATGCGGTGCAACGAGTCTGTGTATGCGCCTGCATCCTCATCGCGTCGACAGCGAATAGCGCCAGTTCCCACACCATCTCGATCGATGCGGACGGCCGGGACTGGCGTGGGGTGACGTCCGCCAGTGACAACCAGGGCCGCATCGCCCGTGACCACAGCCGCGGGGGCGAGTACGTGTGGCGGGATTCGCCCGGCGATCAACGCCCCTCTTGGCCCGCACGCCCGCACGACCTGCGCGAACTGCGCCTGACCGGCGATGCCGACCGTCTGTATATCGAAGCCGTCTTCGCCGGCCCGGTCTCCGTTGCGGGCGACAGCACGCTCCAGCTGCAACTCGCCATCGACACCGACCGCTTCACCGGATCGGGCGGGTCGGCCTTCGTGGCTGGCGCCGCGACCCAGGTCGCCGCCAACGCGGATTACGAATACCTCCTGCAGACGCGCTTCGGTTCGGGCCAACCGCCCGTGCTGCGCGATGCGAACGGCGTGCCGACCTCCACTGTGGTGCAGGCGGCGCTCTCTTCCGCCGGAGTGCTCGAGTGCGCGATCCCGTGGACCGCGTTCGGCTCGGCGAATCCGCTCTTCGATCCCCTGCGGTTCACTGCCGCCGTGTTCCTGAGCGATGCGGCGGATCGGGCACTGGCCGCGGCCGATACCATCGCCAGCCGCGCGGCCGACGTCGTGACCCAGAACGGCGCGCCCGGGGCCACTGGCACCACCGCAGGCGAAGTCGCCGATGGCATCGTGAACTATTCCTTCGATATCTATTTCGATGTGCACGGTGATGCGGTCGCCCCGGTGGAGATCAGCGAGATCTATTTCGGCGGCGGCGTGAAGCAGCAGTGGATCGAGGTCGTGAATGCCTCCCAGGACGTGGTGCCGCTTGGCACCTGGTCCATCGGCGATGCCGAGACGCCCAACGACGGCGAAGCCATGGCCCATTTCCCCAACGTGTTCCTCTCGCCCGGCGTGAACTTCGTCGTCGCGCGCAACGGTCTCACGTTCTTCCAGGACCACGCGTTCCGCGCGAACGCGGAGTGCGAGAACGTTGACGGCGCCACGCCCGACATGTTGCCGTTCGCGCAATGGGCCGCGACCACACAGTTCAACATCCCCAACGCAGGCGACCAGGTGCTGCTCCTGGACCGCGCGAACACCATCGTCGATGTGGTCACGTTCAAGAACAGCTCATACCCGGGCGTCACGCCGCACCCCGGCACACCCGCGTTTCACTCGCTCGAGCGCACGAATGTGGATGTCGACACCGACGACTGTGCGCTCGACTTCATGGACGAGGCCGCGCCCAACCCGGGCACGACGTCGATTCCCACAAGTCGCGTGGGGGACGCAACGCAGACCCGCTTGCGATGGTCGCTGCCGGCGCCGAACCCGGCGCGGGGTCGCGTGAGCCTGACGCTGCACACGAGCCAGCCCGGCCCCGTCCGCATCGAAGTGCTCGATGTGAGCGGCCGCCGGGTGTGCGGATTGCTCGAGAACGCTGCGGCTGCCGCAGGCGATCTGGGCGTGGAATGGAACGGCCGCGACGCACGTGGAGCGAACGTCACGGCCGGGATCTACCTGGTACGCGCCACCACGAATGAGGGCATTCGGCAGATCCGCGTGGTGTGGCTGCGCTAGCGGGTCCGCAGGCTCGTCAGTCCTTGGCGTCCAGATCCTGCAACACGCCCAGCACGCTGCGCCACGCATCTTCCACGGCCACGAACGCCAACTCCTCCTCACCTGGAAGCTCGCCCAACCACACGGGCCGGCGGTGCGTGTCGGTGTAGAACTCGCTGCGGTAGCGCCGGTCGTAGCGCACTCGCGAGCGGGCTTCGCGCGCTTTCTGCATGAAGGCCGGCAAGGTCCACGTGCCCATGCGCTCGCTCCAGCGCGAGTCGGCCTGCTTGCCGCGGTCGGGATCGGCGCGGCGCGCATCGCCCGGCAGCAGCACGTAGTCGTCGGGTCCGGATTCCGGGCGGAAGTCCGTCCACGCGGTGCGCGCTGCCGTCTTGCCCGGCAGCTCACGATGCGCGACCACAGCGCCGGTGCGCACGTCGAGAACGTCGAAGTCGTACTGCACGGTGACCTCACGGTCGCTCAGGGTCACGCGCAGGGACTGCTCCTCCCAGCGCACCACCGAGTTGCCTTGCGCGTCCTTGCTCTCGCGCTTGCGATAGATGGGAGCCACCAGTTCGCTCTGGTTGCTCGACGACCGCAGGCCGGCCAGATGTCCGCAGACCACGCGCTGCGCGCCCAGCCTGTGGCCGATCGCGAGCGCCTGCTCGCGCGTAAGCTCGTGCGTGTCCGCCATGCTCACGCGCGCCTCCACCGAATCGAGCGGGATCACCTCGGTGAACTGGAAGTGGTCCGAGCTCCCGCCGCCCATGTGCTGATACATGCGCTCGCACAGGTCCTGCGAAAGTCCCGGCACGCGCACACCGTCTGCGAACGGCAGCACGGCGATGCGCGTGAGCGCAGCTGCGTAGGCGGCATCCTGCTGCTTGGCGACATCACGGAAGTCGTCTTCATAGCGCCGCGAGCTGGTGAAGTCCCGCCATGCTTCCTTTGGACGCTTCGCGGCCATCGCCAGCCGGCCGCGCGCGTACCACTGGCGCGCCGCCACGCGCAGGAAGCGCTCCTCGGACGCGTCGTACGCCGCATCGGGCGGCACAGTCGAGCCATGGCCAGCGACCTCGCCGCGGAACGTGCGGAACGTGAGCGCCAGGTCCGCGGCGCGGATCGTGTCGGCAGACGCAGTGGCGAGCACGCGCTCGCGGTAGTCCTGCGCCAGCCTTGCGCTCGAGGCATCGTAGGCCTCGCGTGCCGCCGCGTTCTGCCGATCCTTCTCGATGGCCTTGAGCGCTCGCGAATAGGCCAGGCGAAGTTCGCCCTTGGCCAGCGCCTGATCACTCTCCTTGGCCAGCTTCGTGGGGCCCGCGCAGGAGACCAGCGTGAGTGCGGCGAGACAGAGGAACGCGAGCAAAGCGCGAATCACGAGCGGCATTCTCGGCAGCGGCATCGTCACTCCGGGGTCGCAGACTCGGCCGCGCGCCTCCATGGCAGCGGCGGGTCCGCATCGTGCTGAGCCTGCCTCAGCGCGCTCAAGGTGTCGAGCGCCGCCCGCACCGCAACGCAAACGGCAACCCGGCGCGCGCGCCGCTCGCGCGCTTGGCTTGACCGATTTGTTCGAACGCCGAACAATGCCCGCGACCGGAGAGATCCGACATCCAGTGAAGGGACTTCCATGACACACAAGAAGAAGCTCGCGATCCTCGTCGGTGGTGGCCCCGCGCCCGGCATCAATGCCGTGATCGGCGCAGCCACGATCCGCGCCGCGGTCGAGGGTATCGAAGTCGTCGGCATCAAGGATGGTTTCGAGTGGCTCATGAAGGGCGAAGTGGATCATGTGGAACCGCTCACGATCGAGCGCGTGAGCCGCATCCACTTCCGCGGCGGCTCGCACATCGGTATCGCGCGCGCGAATCCCACGACGAAGAAGGAATACCTCGAGAACACGATCATCTCGCTGCTGCGCATGGACGTGACCGATCTGATCACCATCGGTGGTGACGATACGGCGTTCAGCGCGCTCAGCCTGGATCAGCACTCCGAGGGCCGCATCCACGTCGTGCACGTGCCCAAGTCGATCGACAACGACCTCGACCTGCCGGCTCACGTGGACACGTTCGGCTTCCAGACCGCGCGTCACGTGGGCGTGGAGATCGTGAAGAACCTGCTCGTCGACGCCAAGACCACCTCGCGCTGGTACTTCGTGATCGCGATGGGCCGCAAGGCCGGCCATCTCGCGCTCGGCATGGGCAAGGCCGCCGGCGCCACGGTCACCCTGATCACCGAAGAGTTCAGCAAGCGCCCGCTCAAGCTCAAGACGCTCGTCGACACGCTCGTGGGCAGCATCATCAAGCGCCTCAACGACGGCCGGCGTGATGGCGTGGCGGTGATCGCAGAAGGCGTCGTGCTCGATCTGGACCCCGCGGACCTTGCGGGCCTGGCCGAGACCGAGCGGGACGACCACGGCCACCTGCGCATCGCCGAAGTGAACATCGGCGAGATCCTCAAGCACGCGGTCGAGAAGCGCCTGAAAGAACTGGGCATCAAGAGCACGATCGTCGCCAAGAACATCGGCTACGAACTGCGCTGCGCCGATCCCATCGCCTACGATATGGAGTACTCGCGCGACTTGGGCTACTGCGCTGCCAAGTTCCTGCTGCAAGGCGGCCACGGCGCGCTGGTGACCATGCAGAGCGGTCACTTCGTGCCCATCCCCTTCGCCCAGCTCGTGGACCCCGACACCGGCCGCACCCGCGTGCGTCTGGTGGATACGGCGAGTGCGCGCTACGCGATCGCGCGGCGTTACATGATCCGCCTGCGCCGCGACGACTTCGAGGACGCGCACGAGACCGCCAAGTTCGCGGCCACTGTGAATCTCTCGTTACAGGAGTTCCGCGAGCAGTTCCAGTACCTGGTCGAGGACGAACCGCCGGCATTCCATCTCGATGACCCGGCGCTTGACCTGGCAAAGGGCTAGCCCATCCCCACCGTGGCACCACGAAGGCGAGGCGCGTGACCGGCGCCTCGCCTTCGCGCATCAGGCCGTTGGCGGCGTCGCGGGATCGCGCCGGTAATGACGCAACTCGGGCGTGCGCCACGCCACATACGCGTTGGCGATGATGCAGCCTAGGCCGCCGGTGACCACGCTCACGGGCGCGCTCCACATGTTGGCGACGAGTCCGGCCTCGAGCTCGCCGAGCTGCGGGCCGCCCATGAAGAAGATCATGTTCACGCTCGTCATGCGACCGCGCATGGCATCGGGTGTGTGCAGCTGACGAACGATGTTGCGGATCACCATGCTCACGGTATCCGCGGCCCCAGTCACTGCCAGACAGGCGAATGTGACCGCGAAGTTGCGCGAGAAGCCAAAGGCCACCGTGGCAAGTCCGTACACCACGACCGCCCAGAGCAGCACGGGGCCGCGCTTA
>JANYBS010000185.1 GCA_025360715.1 Candidatus Eiseniibacteriota bacterium
CGGCAGGTGTAGCAATCGCATTCCGGATCCAGCGGCCGCTCATCGTGCGCGTAACTGGCGTTGCGCACCACGAGCCGCCCCGAGGAGATGAACACCGTGCCGCGCCGCGCGTTCCGCGTGGGCATGACGCAGTCCATCATGTCGACGCCGCGTGCGACCGCTTCGACCAAGTCCACCGGATGCCCCACGCCCATGAGATAGCGCGGCTTGTCGGCCGGGAACTCGCCGCAATCGCGCTCGACCATCTCCAGGCCCAGCTTGCGGCCCTCGCCCACCCACAGCCCCCCCAGTGCAAACCCATCGAACGGCATGGCGCCCAGCTGCGCGAAACAGCGCCCTCGCTCGACCGCGTCCGTCCCACCTTGATTGATGCCGAAGAGCGCCATCGCGCCGCGGCCTTCTTCGCGCATGCGCGCGCGCTCGGCCAAGCCGCGCTCCGCCCAACGCACCGTGCGGTCGACCGCGTCGCGCACCACTTCGGGCGGCGCCGGCAGTTCCACTAATTGATCGAAACTCATCGCGATATCGGTGCCCAGGCCGTCCTGGATCTGCATGGCCAACTCGGGCGTGAGCAGGTGCTTGGAGCCGTCCAGATGCGAGCGGAACTCGACGCCATCTTCGGAGACTTTATTGAGCTCGGTCAGGCTCATGACCTGGAAGCCACCGCTGTCGGTGAGAATGCTCCCGTCCCAGCCCATGAACTTGTGGAGCCCACCCATCCGCCGCACCGTGTCGACGCCCGGGCGCAGGTAAAGGTGGTAGGTGTTTCCGAGCAATATGTCGCAGCCTGCCGCCCGCAAGTCATCGGGCGTCAGCGTCTTGACCGATCCCACGGTACCGACGGGCATGAACGCCGGCGTCAGCACATCGCCATGGGCAGTCGTGAACCGTCCGGCGCGAGCCGCGGTTCCTGGGTCGAGTGACTCGAGTTTGTAGGAGAAGGGCATTTCTTTGAGAGGCGGCCTCGGGTCCACCAGGAGCCGGGCCGTGCGCTACGTAACGTTCGTGACGGGAAACTGTAGAGGCCGCCGCGGTCGGGGTCAAGCGCAAGGCCCCGCCACCCGTGCGGGCGGCGGGGCCGTAAAGCGCTTGGCTGCTTGACGTTAAACGCTTACTCGACCCGCAGGACGCTGCTCGAGACCGCGGCGTCGCCGACGCGGCCGGAGATGAAGTACACACCGGCCCTTACGCTCTGGCCCTGATCCGAGCGGCCGTCCCAGCTGATGTCGTGCATGCCCACGGCGAACCGGCCGCTGGCGAGGCTGCGGATCTGGCGGCCAGCCAGGTCGTAGACCGCCAGGCGGACGTCGGAGCCGTTCCCATCGCTGACCGCGAAGGTGACGCTCATCGTGCCGCGAGACGGGTTCGGGGCCGGCGCGCTCATCACGCCGTCCACGCCCAACATCGCGCCCATCGCATCGGCCAGGGTCGCCGCCTCGGCGGTGCTACCTGCGGCGTTCTCCGGCGCGGCCGCGGCGTCCGCGTCGTCATCGACTTCGCGGCGACGCGGGGGATCGCATATGGCGCCGATACCCGAGCCGTGGTCGAGCATCCACGCCGAGGCATAGATGCGGCGGTAGCTGTTTCGCACCGACGAGTCACGCATGGAGCCGGAGCGAAGCGCGAGCAACTGCGCGTCGGTGGCGTGCGACCAATCGGCGATCGATGCGCCGCCGAGCAACGCCGGATGCGCACCGCCCTCCAGGCCCGGCCGCGTACTGTCGGCGAGCATCACGTGCAGCTGGCGCGCGCACAGGTTCGTGAGAACCGCCGCGAACTGGCGCTCGGTGCGCTTGCGTGCATCCCAGCGTTCGTTCCACGCGAGTGCGCCACACAGGCCGTCGCTGCCGGCATTCCAGTTGAACAGGTTCGAGCCGGCATCGACGCAAGCGGCGATGTTGCCAAGCGTGGTCGCGTCGACCGCGCGGCGGGCGGGCTTGCCGAAGCACTGGTTGGCCCACCATGCCGCGGGACGCGGACAGTTCACGAAGATGGTGTCATGCGGAGGCGGCGGCGGAGGCGGGGGCGGCGGCGGCGGCGGCGGAGGAGGCACGATGCCGCACGAGTCCGGCGGCAGTGCGACCATGAGCTGCGAGCACGGGCCGAACCACAGGCCATTGATATTATCGAACACGCGCACGTTGTACGTGCCGGCCGCGGTCACGGCGATGCACTGCGTGCTCGCAGTGAATCCGTTGGGGCCGGTCCATTGATACTCAGCGCCGCTCTTCGCGCAGATCTGCGCGCCGGACGGGCAGAATGTGGTGGGCCCGGTGATCTGGCATTGCGCGAACGCGGCACTGGCCGAAGCCAGCAACCCTGCGGCCGCGAAGCCGGGGACGAGGGAACGGTGCAATCGCATGGTGGCCTCCTCGGATGGTCGTACACTTGGCGAGCGGCGTGGCGAGCGGCGTGCTGAGCGGCGTAGCTTGCAACGTGACTTTTGGCGCCGGCCGAGCCGGGTGTACACGGAAGTTCCGTGCCGGGATCCCGGAATGTCAATTGCCCCAGTCATTGCCGTGCAGCCTGCGAACGCACGCGCTTGGTTGCGCGAATCCACCAGCGATATTCCCAAAAGCGCGCAGGCCGCATGCGTGCACGGGGTGTCCTCGCGCAGATCCGCATCTCGACCCGTGGGGCGCCACTGCGACTTGCAGGTGCGCGCACGGGCGGAATGCCCGCGTCTGGCCCGCATCCGGCCTTGACGCAGGCATATGCGGAAAACCAGACTGACGCGAGGGGCGTCTATCGCATGAGGGGACCTTGATGCTGTGTCTGGCCGCCGGGCTGTTCGCCATCCTTGCCGCAAGCAGTGCCGCAAGCAGTGTCGCAAGCAGTGCCGCACACCCGACTCCGGCACCCGCCGATACACTGACGCGTTCTGCGCCCGTGGACACCGCGCGCGTCGTTCGCCATTTCCCCACATTCGAGGTGGCCGCGGGCCGCATCCATGACCTGCGCTCGAGCGAACAGGTCCACGTGGTCGCCCCAGCTGCATTGCGCACATTGCCGATCGAGTCCTTCGCGCGCGCCGTCGCTCTGCAGGCCGGTGTGGTCGCGCTGGGCGAGGACCTGCATGTGCGTGGTGGCCGCGCCGGCGAGACCGCGCTCGAACATGTGGGACTGCCGCTGGTCGATCCGCTCAGCGGCCGCTCCCCTGTGCTGCCGCTCTTCGCGGTGCGAGACGCCGACGTGCTCGCCGGCGGGCTGGACGCCGATCACGCGGGCGCGCTTGCGGGCGTGATCGATGTGCGCACCGAGGACCCCACGCTGCAGCCGCACGCGAGCCTTCGCTACACGAGCGACGGGCGCACGAGCCGCGGTCTGGACTGGGCGGGTGCTCGCGCCACCGGCCCGCTTGCGCGCGGCATGGGCTACGCCGCCGCGGCCGAAGCGCAACTCGACGATCAGGGCCTGCCGGCGCTGCGTTCGCGCGGGCGCGCGAAGGGTGCGCTCGGCCATTTCGGCTGGCGCAATGACAACCAACTTCGCGCGTGGGTCAAGCTGGCGCCGACACAGTCGCCCCAACGTCTGGCGCTCGAGGTGTTCGCGGCTCGGAGCGTCCAAGAACCCTACGATCCCATGTTCGCATTCAACGATTCGGTGTACACGCAGCTGCCGCGACTGCCCATCCTTCCCGCGCCGAGCAGCGTTCGTGCCGACTCGATCGTGTACGACTCGGTCGCCTACTTCTACCGCGCCGCCGATCACAAGGTGATGACCGACACGCGTTCGCTGGGCGCCACGCTCACCGCCGCGCGCCTGAGCGCACAGGGTTCGCTGCGCGTGAGCCTGGGTTACACGACGGAGCGCTCGCTCACATCGGTCGGGCTTCGCGACGATCCGTACTCGGTCCGCGACGCGGGGCCGATCGTGTTCGGCAAGCCCGACCACGCTGGCCAGAACCCGTTCCTTGCGATCGGCGGTGATGAACCCTACTACCGAAAGTCGCGATCGCAACGCTGGCTCGGCCAGGTCGCGTGGATGACGGCCCTGCCGCACCAGAACCGGCTCATGCTCGGCGCCGGCGCCAGCGAGGACGAAGTGCAACTGCTCGAGATCGACCGCGCTGCGCCGCGCTTTCCAGGCGCCGACAGCGTGCGGCAGTACCATGCGTGGGCACCGGGCGCGTGGATCTACGCGCAGCACCGCTGGGAGAACCTGGGGCTCATCTGGAATGACGGCTTGCGCATCCAGATGTTCACACCGGGTCCGCAGGCGGTGGGCGGCGCAACCACATGGTCGATCTCGCCACGACTGGGATTCTCCTACCCGGTGACAGACCGCGACGCGTTCTCGGTCGCCTACGTGCGCGTGCATCAGGATCCCGCGCGCGACCAGCTGTATGACTCGCGCCGCACGCCGGTCAACCGTCGCCCGCTGGGCAGCGCACTCGTGGTGCCCGCGGAGCTGCTGTCGTGGCAAGCCGCGATCAAGCACCTGTTCAACGAACGTTGGACCGCTCAGGCGGGCGTCTTCTACCGCGACTACTTCTCGCAGACCGGCGTACGCACCGCGCCGCTGTATGTGGGCACCTACCGCGCCGTGTATACGAGCGATGACCAAGGCACCGCGAGTGGCTACGAGGCCACGGTACACGGCCAGTTCCACCAGCACGACGAAGTGACGCTGCGCTACACGTACATGAATGCATGGGGCACCATGTCGAGCGAGAACGGATATGGCTACGGTCTCGCGCTGGGCCAGCGGCCATTGCCGATCAGCGAGCATCCGCTGGACTGGGATCGCCGCCACATGCTCACGCTCGATGCGGTGCTGCACGGCCGCCACGGCGTGTCGCTCGCGTGGGTCACGCAGGCAGCGAGTGGACTGCCATGGACACCGGCCACACGCGACGACGGTGTGCTCGAAGGACCGGCGCTTGCGACCGATCTTGCGGCCCTCAACTCGCGCAGGCTGCCATGGAGTGAGGCGACTGACGTGACGATCCGCTGCGCGTTGCCGCGCACGCATCTGCTGCCGCGCGCGACCGCGCTCTTCGAGGCCCGCGACCTGTTCGACACGCGGCCGGACTGGCGCGTGAACATATCCGGATTCCCGAACCCGCTCATCAATTCGATGCTCGATGAGTACGGCGGCTATCGCACGGCCACGGGCCAGGACGGCGGTGGCTACTACAGCGACCCCACAGGCAGCGGCCAGCCACGCTGGATCGCGGTGCATGACGCAAGGCTCAAGCCGCCCCCGCGCTCGCTGCGGTTGGGCGTCGAAGTGGAGTTCTAGCCGCATATCGCAACGGCGCCGGTGCGTGCAGCCCCCGGCGCCGTCTTCGCCCCCGCCCGGGGGCTTTTTCGAGCTTCGCGGCCGCTCGCCGCGAGTGCCTGGTCCTACCAGCGGCTCTTCACTTCGGGCTTCTTGGCGTCCTTCTTCTCGCCGCGCTCGCTGTCATCGCCGCCGTGCGGCCCCAATCCCATCGGGCCGTGCATCCGCATCTCCTTGGCCTTCGAGCGCTGATCGGGTGTAAGTACTTCACGCGCGTCGAGCATGGCAGCCATGCGAGCGTGAGCCTGTTCCGTGCGTAGACGCGCGATCTTGTCGATCTGCGAATCCACCGCGCCGCGATCCACATGGTCCTCGCACAGCAGCTTGTGCAGGTCCATCTTCGCGATCTGGATGTCGGCGCGTGCCTGGATGTGGCCGCGCTGCGCGCGCTCGTGGATGTCGCGCATCTTCTCGCGCTGGGCGTCGGAAAGGCCAAGATGCTCGGCCATCATCTGCCTGTGCATCATGCGCATGCCGCCCGGGCCGGCCATGCGACCGCCGGGGCCGAATCCACGCATGCCACGCATACCGCCCATGCCACGCATGCCAGCCATACCCGGGCCGGCGTGCATCCCTTGCATGCCCCCCATGGGGTGCATCGCCATCTTCGGCGCATCTTCGGCGGCTTCGGCGTCATCGTCGCCTTCAACGTCGCGGGCATCATCGCCGGCATCGTTGCCCGCGAGCATCCACGCCATCTCATCGCCCGGCAAGGCAGCAGGCGCGACCGCGGGCGCACTCGGTGTCGCAGGTGCGGCGTGCGCGGTCTGGGGCTCCTGTGCCCACGCGACGTTCGCGGCCGCCATGAGCGCCACGATCGCGAGCAGGTGTCCGGTGTGCTTCTTCATCGGTTCGGCTCCTTTTCATCTCCGGAATCCGCCGGAGGCGGAGGAGGCCAGGCTCCCCTGTCGTGCCCAGGGCGTGGGAACGGTCGCATCGCCTGCAGCTTCTTGAACTTCTCGCGCTGCTCCGGCGTGAGTTCTCGGTCGATCTGCGCGTGCATCGAGTCACGCAGTGCATCGAACTGCTTGCGCGTGGCTTCCACACGCGGCTTGAGTCGCGCCACCTGCTCGGGCGTCAGGTCCAGGGCATGCACCAGGCGATCGAATCGCGCGCCGTGATTGTCGGGGCCGCCGCGGCCACCAGGTCCGCCCGGCCCGTGCTGCCCGAACATCGGCGGCATCTCGCCAAACGTCGCGCGCGCCATCATCACGCTGCCGATGAACCCCATCGCGCAGCCCAGCAGCATCGCCACCACCAGACTCAACACGAGCGCCCAGCGGTTCATCGCACGCTCCCGCTGTCGGCGCTGCCATGCGTGGCGGTCGTGCTCGGCGCCGAGGCCACCGACGGCATGCCGTCGCTGCCATCATCGCCGAGCAGCGTGCTCACCATGGTGGTGCTCTCGGCGCGCGTGGTGGAGCCCGTGAGCGCGGCGTTGTTCCAGCCTTCGACGCTGGCCACACCGCACGCCACGCAGATCAGCGCTGCCGCAGCGACCGCGGCCGGATGTCCCAGCCAGTTCAGCCACGCCGGCACCTCGCTCGCACGGCCTGCCACGCTGCCAGCCAGAATCCGTGCGCGCGCCCGAGCCAGGATGCGTTCGTCGGCCGGTGCGTGCACGGCGGCCAGCAGCCGCTCGAGTCTTGCCTGCGCTTGTCCGTCGTCGTGGTTCATGAACCCAGCTCCTTGAGCGCGTCGCGCAGCAACACCATCGCGCGCGACAACCGTGACTTCACCGTACCCGCAGGCACGCCCAACGCTTCACTCATCTCGGCTTCCGACAGTCCCAGCCGGTACCGCATCACCACGGCTTCGCGATGATCCGCCGCCAGCGTGCCGATCGCACGTTCCACTGCTTCGGCCAATACCTTCTGGTCCATCGCACCATCCCAGTCCGCGACCGGGTTGATGCTGAGCCCGAGTTGTTGCAGCGGCGAGAGCTCCTCTGGAGGCCCCGCCGAGAACTTGCGTCTTCGCAGGTGGTCGCGGCACAGGTTGGCGACGATGCGCAGCGTCCAGGTGCGAAGGCCTCGCTCCCCGCGAAAGTCCGGCGCCGCCCGATGGATGCGCAGGAGCGCCTCCTCGACCACGTCGTCGGCCTCCGCCGCGTCGCGCAGCATGCTGCGCGCCAGCGTATTCATCGCGCCGCCCAGGTGCCGGAACAAGTCGCCCAGTGCCTCGAGGTCGCGCGCCCTTAACCGGGCGATGATCGCCTGCTCGTCCCAGTCGGCCAGTGTCGCTCCTTACCTTGGTCTGCGGGATGGACGCATGACGGG
>JANYBS010000200.1 GCA_025360715.1 Candidatus Eiseniibacteriota bacterium
CAGCGGATCGAGCCCGCCCATGGCCATCTGGAAGCCCGTGCGTGGCAGCGCCGACCACAGGCCGCCATCAAACGCCTGGTGGAAATTGCGCATGCCGCGCAACTCCGCGCCCGCCCATGAATCGTTCACCTTCTGCTCGTATGCAGCAAGCTTGCTCGCGCTGAAGTCGCCTGCGATCAGGCACTCGAACGCCTGCTCCGCTGCGAGCATGCCGCTCTTGATGGCCAGATGGATGCCCTTGAGGCGTCCGCCATTCAAGAACCCGCCCGAGTCGCCGGCCAGCAGCAGGCCATCGGCGTACAGCTTGGGCATGGCGTACCAGCCACCCTCGGGGATCGCCTTGGCACCGTATGCGATGGGCTTGCCGCCCTTGAGCAGCTCGCGCACGAACGGGTGCGTCTTGAAGCGCTGCAGGTTTCCGTGTGGATCAGTCGTGGGATCCTTGTAGTCGAGGCCCGTGACGAAGCCCACGTACCAGAGCGTGTCGCTCAAGCCATAGATGAAACCGCCGCCAAAGGTGTCGGAGGGCAGCGGCCAGTTCATCGTGTGGATCGTGCGGCCTTTCTGCGCCTGCCCGGCCGGAACTTCCCAGAGCTCTTTCACGCCGGTCGCGTAGACCTGGGGCTGTTTGCCGGCCGTGAGGCCAGCGTTTTCTCCAATTGCTTGGCGATCGTGCCGCGCGGGCCTTCGCAGAGCACGGTCAGCTTGGCCGTGCAATCGGCGCCGGGCTGGTACTGGCCCTTGTGTTCGCCGGCCTTGTTCACGCCCTTGTCGCCCGTGCGCACGCCCAGCACCTGGTTGCCCGCCATGAGCGGGACCTGCGCGGGTGTCTCGGTGGCGATGAGCACGCCGAGTTCCTCGGCGATGCCGCCCATCCAGCGCGTGACATCGCCCAGGCTCACGATGCAGTTGCCATGATTGTTCAGCGCCGGCGGCAGGAAGGGCAGGCGGAACTTGCCGCCCTCGCTGAAGATGTACACGTCGTCGCTCGTCACGTCGCTCGCCACAGGGCAGCCGCGCTCGCGCCAGTCGGGCAACAGCTCGGCCATCGCGCGCGGGTCCATGACCGCGCCAGAGAAGCCGTGGTGGCCGACTTCGGCGCTCTTCTCGAGCACGGCGATGTTCGTCTCGCCGATCGCCTTGCCGGGGCCGCCGCCAGCAACGGCGGCATCGTGGTTTGCGATCAATCGCGCCAGGTGGATCGCGCCCGCCAGGCCGGCAGGGCCGGCGCCGACGAACTGCACGTCGAATTCGAGTGTCTCTCGTTCCACGGTCGCTCTCCGGATATCAGCGCGCTTGCGCGGCTGAGTGTTCGGCGTGGGACTGCGCTTCGAGCCAGCGTTCGGCATCGATCGCGGCGGCGCACCCGCTGCCTGCGGCGGTGACCGCCTGACGGTAGACGCTATCGTGCACGTCGCCGGCGGCGAAGACGCCTTCGACACTGGTCCGCGATGTGCCCGGTTTCACCACGATGTACCCGTTCGCATCGGTCTCGAGTTGCCCTGAAAAAAACGCCGTGTTCGGCTGGTGGCCGATCGCCACGAACACCCCGTCGATCGCCATCTCGGTGATCGCGCCCGTGACCGTGTCGCGCAACTTCACGCCCGACACGTTGCGGTTCTCGACACCGGTCACCTCGGCGACCTCGGAGTTGAGGATGAACTTGATCTTCGGATTCGCCTGCGCGCGCTCGAGCATGATCTTGCTGGCGCGGAACGCATCGCGCCGGTGCACGAGTGTGACTTCGGCGCACATGCGCGTGAGGTAGTTCGCCTCTTCCATCGCGGTGTCCCCGCCGCCGACCACGAGCACACGCTTGTTCTTGAAGAAGAAACCGTCGCACGTAGCGCACGCGCTTACACCGAAGCCCATGAATTTCTGTTCGCTGGGAATGCCCAGCAGCCGCGCGCTCGCGCCAGTCGCCACGATGATCGCGCGCGCCTGATACTCCACACCATCGGACCACACGCGGAACGGGCGCTGCGAGAAGTCGACCTTCTCGACCATGGTGTCGTGGATGGTCGTGCCGAAGCGTTCGACCTGGCCACGGAAGCGCTCCATGAGCTCGGGGCCCAGGATGCCCTCGGGGAAGCCGGGGTAGTTCTCGACCTCGGTCGTGATCGTGAGCTGGCCGCCGGGCTGGAGGCCCGAGAAGAGCCGCGGCTTCAGGTTCGCGCGCGAGTTGTAGAGCGCAGCGGTATAGCCGGCTGGGCCCGAGCCCAGGATGATGACATCGTCGATGTGGGACAAAGCCGCCTCCTGCTGGGAGTTCGAAGGTTCGGGAAAGTCGTCGGATATTAGCCCTCGCTGGGCCGGGACCGCCACTTGCGGGAATGCAGTCGCACCATGCTTGGATGCTTCGAGGCAGGGTGCGATGCCCCGTGCGCGCCGCACGGCTGCCTTCGGCACAGGCTTTGCGCCGTCCTGACGCGTGGAATTAGCGTTGCCGCCCTCGGAGTACGTACAATTCGGGGGTTCGCGCATCTCCATGTGCGACGCCCGAAGCATCCTGCAAAGGGCGCAAGGCATGGCCGACATCACGCTGAGGAGCACTCCGAGATATGCTGCGTCGTTTCCACTTTGCGCTCGCCACAGTGTTCGCCCTTTGCGCCGCGTCCGCCTTTGTATCCTTCGCAGCTGCTGCTGTGACCGTGCCCACTGGGTTCGTGGACCAGGTCATCGTGAGCTCGGGCCTTGATCAGCCGCGTGCGTTCGCGACGCTGCCCGATGGCCGCATGCTCGTGGTCGAGCAGCGCTCCGGCAAGGTCCACTTGATCGTTGGCAACCACATCGCCTCGACCGATCCGGTGTACACAGTGCCCGACGTGAATCCCAACGGCTATGAGCGCGGCGTGCAGGGCATCGCGGTCGATCCGCAGTTCCCGGCGCGGCCATACGTCTATTTCTTCTACGACAGTTTCGACCTGAACATGCACATGATGCGCTGCACCGTCGGCGGCACGATCGGTACGCCGACGGGTGAGTCGCTCACGTTCGGATCGGAACGCCAGATCATCAACGACCTGCCGCACAGCTACCCCAGTCACAATGCTGGCTGCATGCGCTTCGGTCCCGACGGCATGTTGTACGCGAGTGTCGGCGATGGTGAAGAGGGCTGCACCGCCCAGGATTCCACGTGGGCGCGTGGCTGCTTCTTGCGCATGGACCTGAGCAAGGTTCCGGCCGGTGGCGGCGCGGTTCAGGTGCCGCGCGGGTTGATCACACCCAAGGACAACCCGCTTTCGAGCCCCGACAGCAACGCGCGGCTGGTCTGGGCCTACGGCTTCCGTAATCCGTGGGTGTTCGGCATGGACCCCGCCACGGGCACGATCTACACCGCCGACGTCGGCGAGGCCACACAGGAAGAAGTCGACGAGGTCGTCAAGGGCCGCAACTACGGCTGGCCGTATCGCGAAGGCCTGACGGTGCAGACGGCGACTGGCTGCACCGAACCCGGTGGTTCGGGCAATTCCTCGAACGGCTATGTGGATCCGATCGCCGCGTTCAATCGCGATAGCGCGTTGCACGCCGTCAACTGCGCCGGTATCTACCGCGCCGTGCAGCCCGGCGCCGGCGTTTCAAACTGGCCGGCCGAATATCGCGGCAATGTGTTCTTCGCGGACTACTACGTGGGGGACTTGATCCGGCTCAAGCGCGACGCGATCACCAACAAGTGGGCTCGCGCTGGCGCGGTGCCTGGCATGGCCGACACGGCATGGGCGCGCGGACTGAACGCCGCGACGGATTATTACGAAGGCAAAGATGGAAGTCTCTACTGGCTCAGCCAGTTCGACGCGAGCTTCGCCAATGGCACAGGGTCTTTGCATCGCATCGTGTACACCGGTAGTCAGGCTGGCATTCCGATCACTACAGCATCCGCCGTACGGTTGTCGTGCGCGCCCGATCCGTTCGTGTCGCATGCCGAGTTGTCGTTCACGTTGCCGGCGGGAGGTCACGCTTCGCTCGCGCTGTACGACCTGCTCGGCCGGCGCGTGGCGACGCTCTACGACGGCGACGCCGTCGCCGGCGAGACCCGCGTGAGCTGGGACGGCGCCAACGCCCAAGGCGGCCGCGCCGCTGCCGGCGTGTATCTGGCGCGCCTCGAAGCTGCCGGCGTAGTCAAGACGATGCGAGTGCTGCGCGTGCAGTGACGCCGCACCGCAGCGGATGTGAAAACCCCCCGAGCGCCAGCGCCCGGGGGTTTTTCGTATCCGCGCCGAGGCTCGGGGATGTTAGTCTCGCGGGGCCACGACCGGGCGCTGGAGGCGATGATTCGATGTCCGCAAGACGCTGCTGGCCTGTCCTGCTCGTGATGACACTGGTGCTCCCGTGCGCAAGACCGGTGAGCGCGGCGGATGACTTCACGTTCACGCGAGTGGCGCCGTATGCGGTGAGCGGGCAGTCCGTTGTCTTTGACTCGCGGCGCCATCGCTGGCTGGCATTCGGCGGCGTCGATGAGGTAGGGGACGTGGGAGTGGTCGAGGTGAAGATGCCATCCGCTCCGGGGCGGGCACTGCAGGAACGGATGCTTCGGCCCACGGGCGTGCCACCACATCCCGGCTTTGGCGCCGATCCGTTGCTCGCGGTCTACGACTCCACTCGCGATCTCGTCTACATGAGCGGGGGATCGGGCTACTACCATTACACCGGCATTCCGGACACGAGTTGGGTATTGCATCTGGGGGAGCCGATGGCGTGGACCGGTCTCGGCTCCAAGGATGCCAATCGTCCACGCCGACCGTACTGCGGGTGGTTGCTCGATCGTCTTCACGATCGGTTGGTGCTTTTCGGGGGCGGCAGTTCGGCCACAACGAACGAACTGTGGACCCTGTCGCTTGGCGACACTTCGGGCTGGCAGGTCACGCCCATTTCGGGCCAGTGGCCCACCGCACGCAGTGGAATGGCATTCTCGGTAGAGCCCGACGGCAGGCACGCGCTGCTCTTTGCGGGTTCGTCTTCGGTGGGCACGACTCACATGTCCCAAGACCTCTGGCGCCTGGAATTGAGCGACAGCCTGCGTTGGGATTCGCTGTCCACGTCCGGACTGGCACCGGACTTCTCTTTTGGGGTCGCGTTGGTCCCCATGCCGGATGTGAATGAGATGCTGGCTGTGGGCGCATATACCGTGCACCAGGGTGCCGTCGATACCACGTGGACGATCGGGCTTTCGGACCACGTTTGGCGCGCCCACGCCGGAGGCCCCCCGCGGACCATCTTCCCATTGTGCACAGGATGGGACCCGGAGCTTCACCAGTGCGTCGGGTGGACCGATCGAACGGAACAATGGGAAGCGTACCAACCCCTCTCAGCTTCATGGAGCGACGTCGGTCAAACTGGCGCTGCGCTCGATTTCTCTTCTGTCCCCGGCTCCATCGCAGTCGATACGCACCAGGATCGCTTGCTGTTGTGGAATGGCGGCAGGCTTCTCTCGAGATCTCCCGTTGCGGACTCCGTCTGGCGTGAACTACCGATACCCGGCGCCGTCCCGCCGCCCTACGCGGGCATGGCGTGTGTGTTCGATTCCGTCGGCAGCCGCTTCATCGTCATCGGGAACGCGAGCGCCTATTACTACGGGACCATGGATAGCCTGTGGATCGCGACGCTTGCGGGACCATCCGCTTGGACCGCGTACCGGATCGAGCACCGCGCAGATCTGATGCTCGATCACTATCCCACGGTCGTGTGGGATGCCGCCCGAAACCGCGCGTTGGTGATCGGTGCACACACATATGGGGATAGCGTGGGTGCTCATCACCTGCCTCGCTCGGGTGATCCTCTGCTCATCAGCTCGCTCGACCTGAATGGCACGCCGACTCTGGCGCCGTTCTGCTGGCCAGACAGTGTGTCGGGACGCCAAGGGGTGCCTCTACGCCGGGCGAATGTCGGAGCGGGCATCGATCCCAAACGCGATCGCCTCTACCTATTCGGCGGCGACCAGTCGTTCTTCGGCAGCGTGATGCCCTATTCGGATGCGTGGTCCGTCGACCTTGCCTCAGGCCGGGACGTGCGCAGGGTGGCTTCTGGAGTCATCGATCTCATCTACACGCAGTACCCGCAACTTTGCTATGACCCCACAGGCGATCGCTTCCTTGCGGTCAATGCGATGGAAGAGGGGATCTACATCAGCGCACCCGGACGTGCGGTGTTCGAACTCGATCTCGGTGGCGCAACGGACACGCTCTTTACCACGGCCGTACCCGACGTGCCCCTCGCCACGATCTACTCCGCGCTGCTTTACGACCCCGCCCGCGCCTGCATGTGGCACTGGGGCGGCATGAACCTTCGCAGCCTCACCTGGCCGCTGCCCTCGCTCGCCGAGACCGCGCCTGCTGTGGCCGATGCGGCGTCCGGGCGCGCGAGCGTGCGCTGGACGCTTGCGGGCGGAGCGCCTGGCGCGGCGGATGTCGAGCGCAGCGCGGGCGATGCGTGGCAGCGCTTGGACACGGTGCACTTCGGCGCCGATGGCGTCGTGGCGTACGACGATCCTGCGGCGCCCTCGAGTGCCCGCGTCGGCTATCGTCTAGCGCTCGCCGGCGCGGGCGGCGTGCATCACACGAGCGAGGTCTGGCTCGGCAGCGCCGTAGCCGAACGTGGTGGTCTGCGCCTGCTCGGCGTGCGGCCTCAACCGGCGAGCGGACCGCTCACGATCGAACTATCGCTACCGATCGACGCGATCGTCACGCTCGACCTGTACGACCTGGCCGGCCGGCGCGCACGTTCACAGAGCGTGGCGCTCAGCGCCGGCCGCCACGTGTTCACGCCCGATGGCCTCGAGCGCATGCCGCCGGGGCTCTATCTGCTGAGGGCGTCAGCGCTGGGTAGCAGCTCGACGCGACGGGTGGTCATATTTCGATAGCCATCATCCGCCGCGCAGCGTGCGGGCGATGGGCTGGTTCGCGGCGCGCAGGGCGGGGAAGAAGCCGCCCAGGGCGCCGAGCACGGCGCTGAAAAGGAGCGCGATCAGCATGAGTTGCGGCGTCACCTTGAACTGGAACGCCGCTTCGCTGAACGATTGGAAGTTCGTCGTGCTCGTGGTGATGCCGTTGATCGGCAGCGCCAGTACGCAACCGAGCGCGCCGCCGATCAGGGCCAATATCACCGACTCGACCACGAACGAGAGCATCACCGCGCCCGGGCTGAAGCCCAGCACGAGCAGAGTGGCGATCTCGCGCGTGCGGCCGCTCACGGCGGCGAACATGGTGTTGGCGGCGCCGAACAGCGCGCCGACCGCCATGATCACGGTCACGAAGATGCCGAGCACGCGAATGAGCGCGGTGAGTGTTTTCGATTGCTCCGCGTAGAACTCGTTCTCGCGCTGTACCTGCACGCCTAATCTCGGGTCGGCCTCGAGCTCCTTCTTCATGGCGTC
>JANYBS010000231.1 GCA_025360715.1 Candidatus Eiseniibacteriota bacterium
CGCAGCGTCTCGATGATGCCCTTGGGCGTCAGGTCGAAGTGTTTGCGGACCAGGCTCGTGAGCTTGTCGTCGCTCACCTTGCCGGTGCCGAAGCTGTCGACCATCACGCTCACCGGCTCGGCGACGCCGATCGCGTAGGCCACCTGCACCTCGCAGCGGTCCACCAGACCCGAGGCGACCAGGTTCTTGGCCACGTAGCGCGCCGCGTAGCACGCCGAGCGGTCCACCTTGCTCGGATCCTTGCCCGAGAACGCGCCGCCGCCGTGACGGCCCATGCCGCCATAGGTGTCGACGATGATCTTGCGGCCAGTCAGGCCGCAGTCACCCATGGGGCCGCCGATCACGAAGTTGCCGGTCGGGTTCACGTGGAATTTCACAGGCCGCTTCTTGTCGATCAGGCGCTTGGGCAGCAAGGGCATGATCACCTTCTCGATCATCTCCTTGCGCAGCTTGTTGTGCGCGACCTTCTCGGAGTGCTGCGTGGACAGGACGATGGTATCGATGCGCACCGGGCGGTCGCCTTCGTACTCGACCGTCACCTGCGTCTTGCCATCGGGGCGCAGGTAATCGACCACGCCCTTCTTGCGGATCTGCGTGAGCCGCATGGCCAGCTTGTGCGCGAGCGTGATAGGCAGCGGCATCAGCTCGGCGGTCTCGTTGCACGCGTAGCCGAACATCAGGCCCTGGTCGCCGGCGCCACCCGTGTTCACGCCCATGGCGATGTCGGGCGACTGCTGGTCGATCGTGGTCATGACCGCGCAGGTGTTGCAGTCGAAGCCGTAGGTCGCATCGTCATAGCCGATGCCACGGATCACCTGGCGGACCAGGTCCGGGATCTCGACGTACGCCTTGCTCGTGATCTCACCAGCGACCACAGCGAGGCCGGTCGTGACCAAGGTCTCGCAGGCCACGCGGCTCGTCTTGTCCTTGGCGATGAGCGCATCGAGCACCGCGTCCGAGATCTGATCGGCGATCTTGTCCGGGTGTCCTTCGGTGACGGACTCCGAGGTGAAGAGATGACGGGACGCCATCGGGTGCTCCTCTGGGTGGATCCGGCCGTGTGCGAATAGCCGGGGGTATGAACCGCTAGCCTCGAGCCTTGTGCTCGGCCAGACGGCGCTTGAATTCATCGATGCTGGCGATGTCCGTGGGGTCGGCGCCGCCCAGCAATGCGAGATACAGACTTAAGTTGTCGCCGAACTGCACCAGCGAGGCCAGCCGCGCCAAGCGGCTCTCCCCGACGGAGTGCACCTCATGCACGGCCGCACCCTGGCGGACCGCGTACGCCGCGGTGAGATCCAGCCGGGTGGTGGCTTCGGCCGTATCCTCGCGGTCCCTCAGCACGAGCACCGAGATGCGTTGCGCGCCGCTGGCGTTCTGCCAGCCGACGATCTCGTTGTGGTTCAGCTCGGGCACGGCTGCGGAATGGGCGAAGAGTTTAGCATTTTCGTTCAGTTGCTGCCGAACGCGGGTGGCCACAGCCGACGTGGGCCCGGCGGCCGAGTAGACGAAGATGCTTCGCCCGGCAAGCGCCCGCGCCAGCTGCTTGGCAGGATTTGCGGCTTCGGGCTCCGCGTGGCCGAGCGCCCGATTGCACTCGCGCAGAAGCAGCACGGCTTCGCGCCAAGCGGGCGCGGGGTCGGCGATCCAGCCGAGCGCATGCACCAAGCGCGTCACGGGCACCCACGCGTGGAACAGCGCCGCGCGCGGCGGCATGCCGCTGGGCACGTGCTGGCGATGCAGGTGGTAGCGCGCAGCGCGCTCCCCCATCTCGCCGCCGCTGGCCATGGTCACGGCCGGCACGCCGCGCTCACGAGCCTGGGCCTCGAGCGCCAGGGTCTCTTCGGTATTGCCCGAGTTGCTCGAGAGCAGCACGAGCCCGCGCGGCGTCACGCACGCCGGCCATTGATAGTCCCGGCACACGAGCATGGGCCGCGGCATCTGGTCGGCGAACGCGGCGGCCGTCAGTTCGGCGGCGATGGCCGATCCGCCCATGCCACCCACAGCGAGGAACTCATGCTCGCCCGCGGGCAACTGCCACGGCGCGGCGTCGGTGCGGGCCAGGGCCGCTTCGATATGATCGGGGATCGCGTCGACCAGCGCAGCCATGCCGCCGGGGTCACGCGGGCCATACGGGGGTTCGAGCGATATCTCGGGGGGCATGCTTCAACTCTCGTGGGAAATGGGTCCGGTGGAGCCGCGCTCGGCGCGCTCGCTGCTCTCGAGCGCAAGATAGCTGGGCAGCATCGAATCGATGCGCTGGCGAACGATGGCCTTCACAGGCCCGGCGGTCTCCGCCATGAGTGCCTCTTCCGCCAGCAGGCGCGCCGCTTCCGAACGCACCGAGCGGATCGCCGCCTTGACGCGCGGCACGTCGAAGCACGACACGCTCAGCTCGTCCACGCCCAGGCCCACCAGCAGCACGGCCGTGTGCGGGTCGCCGGCCATCTCGCCACACACACCCACCCAACGGTGCGCTGCATGCGCCGCGCGCACGGTGTGGGCGATGCTGCGCAGGATCGCCGG
>JANYBS010000029.1 GCA_025360715.1 Candidatus Eiseniibacteriota bacterium
TGGTGAAGAACGTGGCCGGCTATGGCATCCACCGCCTGCTCTGCGGCTCGCGCGGCGGCTTGGCGCTGATGCTGGAAGCGAGCCTCAAGCTGCTGCCGCGGCCGCTGTCGCGCGTGGCGCTCGTGCACGCGGTCGACGCCGAAACGCTCAGCGACGCCACGCGCTGGCAGGCATTCCCGCGCCGCGAGCCCGCGGTGCAGACCGTGCTCGGCCGCGCGCTCGCCGCGCCCAACCCGGTGCTCGCGAGCGATGCCGCATTCACCGTGGTCACCGGCTTCGAGGAAGCCACCGCGTGGACCGACGCCTGCGCCACCTTCACGCGCGATGCGCTTGGCGCGTCCAAGCTCAAGCTGCAGGACGCCTCGGCGCTCACGCTGTGGCAGGTGCTCTGCGACGCCAGCGAGATGCCCGGCGCGCGACTCACGTTCACCAGCAGCCACAAGACGCCCGCCGCGCTCGCACCGATCGCGCGCGAGAGCGTGGCCGAGCGCCTGCTCTTTCACGCGCCGGCCGGGCGGCTGTACGTGTGGCCCGAGGCTGCGCAAGCCGCAGCGCTCGTGGCGCAGCTGGCATCGCACGGCTTCACGCTCATCGACGCGCGCGGCTGCGACGCAGCGCTGCCCGCAGCGCCCGCGCCCGTGCGGGCGATCCGCGCGCGCATCCGCGCCACGCTCGACCCGCAGGGCGTATTCGCCTACGGCCCGCGCTGGGAAGCGGGCCGGTAGGCGAGGCCTGCTTTCTGCAAAAGGACCGCGGCCACCCAGTAGGGTGGCCGCATCGAATCAGCGAGCGACGTTTCGGGCGGTGGTCCATGCATCTTAAGGCAACAGGATCACTCTCTTGGCCATCTGCCGTCCCGCTGCCGAGAGCCGGTACATATAAACTCCAGCGGCGGCGCGCACTCCGCCGTCCGTGCGACCATCCCAATCGAGCGAGTAGTAGCCCGGTTCGAAGGCTCGATCCGCAAGCAGTCGCACCCTTCGCCCGAACAGATCAAACACCTCGAGCCGCACGGGCGATCGAGACGGGATACCCATTCGGATCTGCGTCGATCGCGAGAATGGGTTGGGATGGTTCTGTCCCAAGCCGAAGACCACCGGCTCATGCAACGGCTCCTGTTGGATGTGACTCACCTGTGCTGAAGCACCGGTCCCCGTCCGCCATCCACTCAGTTCGAACACCCACGTACGTTCGGTTCCCGAGGGAGCTTCAGCGGGATCGAAGAACGCTGCAAGCGACTCGCCTCCAGCGACGTCGACACCGTTGCTGCCGAGATGTGCCAGGACGTCACCCGAGTCTGACTGGCTCGCGGCCACGGGCATGTAGCGCGTGACGGTTGTGCCGCCAGTCGTTGGCTCCACGTGGCCGATCCAGTCGAGCGTGCATGTGCTCAGGAACACGAGCCGGAAGACCCGGGAGCCTGGATTGCGCACGCCGACATCGGCTGCGTGATGGCGCAACCCGCGCCGGGTGATGGTCCGCCAGCCATTCGCTCCAGCCGGCACCTGCACCAACACTCCCGAGGAGTCCTCACCCCAGAAGTCATAGCTGCTGCTGCCGGTCAGCGCGATCACCGAGCCCGCAGCATCGCCCCCTTCGGATAGATCGACCTGCAATGTGTCGCCCGCGTTCGCCGTGACTGGTCTTGCAGGGTCCAGCGCGTCAATAGTGCCATCCTCATGCGTGATCGTCCAAGCGCGCGCGCGGACTCGCGAGCCTGCGACGATTCCCGAGTCCACTGGCACGACCGCTGAACTGATCGGGTGATCGACCGCGATGAGCCGCGCCTGACTCACGTGCGTCGTCATCCCGCCGGTCTGCGCCAGCCAGATCCTGGCGTGCCCATCGACAAGGCTGGGCGCGGCGCCCATCACCATCGCGTCGACGCTCGGCTGAAGGTCGGGATCGCCATCAAGCATCGTATTGCCTGTCGGGACACGGCTGGCCTGCTGCCCGATGATGGAAGCCCGTTGCGCCCTTGCGCCGCCACCTCCTCCGCCGCCTCCTGCCAGCGAACCTTGGCAGTCGATGTTCGTACGGACGGTGAAGTTCGCCGACGCACTCCATGGCGACAAGTGTCCGTTCACGTCCCGTGAGCGGATGCGGAAGTAGTACCGGTGCCCGGCGGTGACGTTCTGCGGCACACCTTGGGAATCATTTACCCAGGTCACGAGGGCATACTCCAATGCTCCTGGACTGGCCGGAGTGCCCGTCGAGATTAGCGTAGCACTTGTGAGACTTGTGGTATCGACAGCGGTGCCATCGCGTGCCCAGAGCTCGTACGCGCCCACTGCTCCCGAAGTGGCGTCGTTCCAGCTTGCGCTCGGAGCCGTCCACTTCACGCTGCACGGGGAAGGCAGGATGCAGTCCGCCGCCAGGTCGGTGATCTTCTGCGGCGGGATCGTCCCCACGGTGACCCAGTTCGCAACGCATGGCACACCGGCGCCATCGACTGCGAAGAGCATGTACTCGCCCGGCGGTGCAAAAGTGGAATCGAGGGGGCCGGTCACATGGAGGCGCTTCTCTCCCGTGACCTGAACGCTGTCGCCCTGTGCTGTGAACGACAATGGGATGTACCGCTGGCTCTCGTCGAACCCGTGCGTCGCCGCGCCGGGCGCGATGAGCGCCATGCGCGCGATCACGGTCGAAGCGCCCATGAAGCTGACGGACTGAGGCTTCTTGAAGTCCATCACGCGGGCTACCGACTTGAGCACAGGACGAGTCGCGGGCGTGCCGTTCGAGTTGAAGAGGTACGGCGGACTATACAGGTCTGCATACCACTGATGGAGGAAGTAGCCGCTGCCGCTGTACTTCTTGTCGTCAGTCGCATTTCCTCCGGTACTCAGGCAACGCCCATCTAAGAGCAAGACGACACTGGAGTGATATCCCCGCCACACTGGGTTCGGGCTCAGGTCGTGGGTCCACGCCTGCGTATCCGGGTCCCAGATCTCGGGAGTGCGCACGGCATTCGCAGTCGAATCGTTGTTGTAGTTGCTCAGGCCACCGGTCACGAGGACCTTGCCGTCAGCGAGGATCGTCAGATTGTGGTCCACGCGCGGGAACGCGAGCGACTGGAGCAGCGTCGCACTGGGTGTCGCGGTGCGCAGGTCGGTCGTGATGGCCGTGCCGACCGCGGCGCTGTGAAGCGTTCCTGGATCCGAATCTCGACCACCGCAAGTAAGAAACTGGCCCGGGCGGTACATGACGGTGCTCCCGCCGCGGAATGAGGCAGGGCAACCAGTAGGTCGCGCTGCGGGCGTGGCCGTCCATGTCCCGTTCGGCGAGGCCGTGGTGTCGATCGCGAGCACATACGGCGTGACATCGGGGCCGGCGCAGAACACCCGCCACTTCGACGTGGGACCACCCGCGTAGCTCGGGAGCAGGAACATCTGGGGGTACCAATCCTGAAGAAGGTTCAGGTTGCTGCCTGTACCGTCCTTCACGAGGGTGTACGTCGTGGTCGCAGTGCTGGCGTCGAAGACCTCAGGCGTGCGTACGAAGACATCGGAGTCCAGGTACCGGAACGTGTGCCCATATACTGGCCGTGGACTGCTGGCGCGCCGCTCCCAAGCGAGCGAGTCGAGCCGACCAGCCACGTTCACCGACCAGGTCGAATCGAGCGCCACACCCGAAGCGTTCTTGCCGCCCGAGACCCACAACTCCTGCGAGTTCGTTGGCGTCGTGCCAGCAGCGAGTTCTCGCACGCCCGGCCAGGGCGCGTTGGGTAAGTGCGCGACCCGATACCACTTCACATTGTTGGCGTCGAGGATCTCGAGCACATAGAGCGAATCCGAGAGCGCCGACGCCGAGGTGCGGCCGCCGAAGATCGCGATGCGACGATACGGCGCGCCCGCTGGCAAAATCAGGTCCGATGCCATCGACATGCGAGGGGAAGGGCCAACGCCGGTTGTAGTGAGCTTGGTCCAGGTGACGGACGTCGGACTGTTAAAGGTCATCGAATAGACGGCGTTGTCGTGCGGCAGATTGTCGGTCCCGCCGCCGCCGAAGACGAGCAACCGGTTGTAGCCCTGGTCCCAGTAGCCGATGTGGCCGTACCGGGAACCGGGAGGAGTGCCTGATTGGGTCAGAATCTTCCTCCAGACAAGCCTGAAAGTCGTCTGATCCAGATAGCACCAATGAATGCTGGCCTCGGCGCCACCATTGCCAACTCCTCCGTACACCACTAAGCACTCGGTACCGCTGTTAACGCTCGAGCCAAAGTGCGTGTCGTCACCGTAGAAACTCGCTGAGCATTGAAAAGCCCTGGCGCTGGGCTGATCGAACGAACTGCTTGTCGTGCCTCGCAAGAGCCATTGGTAGTCGTAGTCAGCACCCGTCTTGTTGTCGTTTGTGTACAACTGCCAGAGGCCTCCGTGGTACTCGCCGGTCGAGATGTTCTTTCCGCCGAAATAGATCTCCGAGCCGAAGCCGAAGACTCCAGTCTGCCCGACCATGGAGTCCGGTCGCCCGCCCGACTGGACGTCCGCATGGGGCCTCACGGGTGCATCCCAAGCAGACACGTGCCCAAGAGGACAACGGAATACGCTATCGCTATTGGCGGCATTCCCGCCGAGAAGACGGATCTCCTTGAAACGGCTGCCGGACGTGATGAGCACCCGTGACGCTTGTGGCAACCGTATCGCGTCCGCGTACCAGCGCGGAAACCGCATCTTCGATCGTGTGGTCTGACGGGTGAAACGATCGAACACGCCACAGGTATCGCTGCCGTCCTCCAACTCGGTTGTTCCACCTGTTATGAGGGTGTTTCCTCCCAACATAGGGGCCATGCCACTACAAAAAACGCGGAATCCGAAGTCGATCGCGCCGTACTTTTTGAAGGAATTCTCGGGCCAGACTCCAGCGTTCGGGATGGAATCCGTTGGCGCGGTCCACAGCCAGGCGCCGCTGTGCACCTGCCCGGGGATGTTGGTCTCTTCGTCTTCATCGTCGGCGTACCAGAGCACCATGCTGCGGCTGGCGGTTCCTGCCGAGTCGAGTGGCATGATGGTCAGGTTCACGCCGGTTCCGTTCATGAAGGCACTGGAGTCTCGTGATCCCAGATGGAGCGTGTCGGCCGGAAGCACGACCTTCGCCCAGCGGTCGACCGCGCTCATCGCGGGTGCTGCCACACACATGGAGCAGGCGGTGAGCAACGCCAAAAGGAACAGGCGGGTGGAGCGGCGAGCGTTCACGGCGGCCTCCTTGCAAGCGTGGATCCAGGTACTGGACACGTTTCGCGGATAGCGCGTCGGGGGCCGCAACTTTTCTACACCCTGATTGATAGTGAGGAACCATGCAACAGAAAAGCGCTTGTGACACTAGGCGACGGCATCTAGAATTCTAGTCATGCTCAACACCTTGGTTACGCGATCGATATCTCTGGCCGTCATTGGGCTGGCCCTCGTGCAGACCCCCATCATCGTCCCGGCCTGCTACGCCCAGTGGGCCCCGAACGGGGTCAGACTCAGCACTTCGACATTCAACTATGGCGGAGTGCCCGTAGCAGATGGACGCGGGGGCGCGTTCGTCTCCCTTTTCGATCCTGTGCCGAGCCGCGGAATCGTTCAAGGCCTGTCGTCGGACGGCCGCGCAGGCCTCGGGGCAGGGTTCGGTCAGGACGGGTTCCGGCCATACATCGGTCCCACTGAATTCGCTGGGAATGGCGTTGCTAACGTCTGCAGGAACGCGGACGGATCAGCCACAGTTGCCGTCGAAGACAGCATCAGTTGGACCACACGACTAACACGAGACGGCGCGGTGATGCCGGGCTGGCCGCGGCTGGCGCCGATCGGAGACCACTTCTTCGAACAATCCTACGTCGTCCCTGCCTCAGGAGGTGCAAACCTTATCTTTTATCCTCGTACTCGAAGCGGAAACATTCTTTGTTCGCGGATGGAAGTGAACGGCGAGCCCGCCGCAGGGTTGCCTGACACTGGAAGGGTCGTCGTTCACGTGCCGCCAGATACGTTCATGACCCTCGAAGAGGTTGTCGCCGATCCTGCTGGAGGCGCCTGGCTTTCCTGCGGAGCGACTTCCGGATCGATTTCTTCGCGCACACCAATCGACGCGTGGATCACGCGAGTCCGATACGATGGCGGTATCGACTCCACTTGGGGCAACGGGCATCTGGTATTTGCGATTCCACCCGCCAACCCTCGCGCAGCTGAGCTTGCGCAGGACGGAAGCGGCGGTGTGTTCGTAGCTTGGATGGACGACCGTTCCGGCGCAGGCGTGCCGTACCCTCAGTTCGAGGATTACTTCGACATTTACGTTACTCGCATCGACTCCGACGGGCACATCGCTCATGGCTGGCCGCTCACCGGGCTCCCTATCTGCACCAGCCCGGGACGGCAGATGTGGCCGAAGATCACGGCTGACGGCACTGGCGGCGCATTCATCATCTGGGAGCCCAGCGGCGGTCAAGGCACGGACATCCACGCACAGCATGTTCTGGCTGATGGCACGCTGGCTCCCGGCTGGCCCGTTGATGGGAAGCGCATGTTCTCCGGTTTCGCCGGGAACGTCTACGACCTCGCGGCCGACGGCATGGGCGGCCTGTTCGTCGCCGCGCTCAGCCGCAGCGATTTCCATACCGACGCTGTGTTCGCGCAGCATGTCAATGGCCATGGCGATTTCGACACGAACTGGTCTGCTCGTGGATACAACGTCGACATGACTCCCTTGGTGGACTGCGACGAACCCGCCATCACGACAGCCGAACCGGGTTCGGCGATCATCACTTGGACGCGTGGAAATGGGTCCTTCGTTGCGGGCTTCGCCCAGAAGCTCACGATTGGTGGTGTCGTCGCCACGCAGCTTGCGCTCACCTCTAGCGACGCGGCACCCGATCACGTCTCGCTCGCATGGACAGCAAGCGGAGATCGCGTTGGCAGCGCCACCGTCGAGCGCCGCGCGCCTTCGGGCACGTGGATCGCGCTCGCGACGGTCGAGCCCGATGGCGAGGGGCGGCTCTCCTACACGGACCGCGCCATCACGCCCGGCGCGTGCTATGACTATCGCCTGAGCTGGCTGGCCGGGAACGTCACGGTTCACTCACAGGAGTCGACGATCCTGGTCCCGCTGCCCTACCGTTTCGCACTCGCCGGCGCACGGCCGAATCCCGCGACGCGCCGGGACCTGAGCGTGGCTTTCACTCTCGCTGAAGCCGGTCCGGCGACGCTTGAGCTCTACGACGTGAACGGACGTCGCGTTGCCGAGCACGCTGTCGGGGCGCTCGGCTTGGGCGAGCACTCGCTTCGCATGGGCGACACGCTCGGTCTCTCCGCCGGCATCTACTGGCTGCGCCTGACACAAGGGGCTAAGCAGGCCACTGCGCGCGTCGCGGTAGTGGAGTAAGGCCCCATCTGGCTGCCGGCGCTTACGGAAGCACCACCACGCGCGCGGTACGCGTCGCCCCGCCCTGCGTGAGGCGCGCCATATACACGCCCGGCGGCAACGCCTCGCCGCTCATGTGCCACTCGTGCGCACCTGCGGTGAGCGCGCCCAACTTCTCGTGATGCAAGCGGCGGCCTGCGATGTCGAGCACGTCCATCTCGGCGGCGCCTTCGCTCGCCAGCACGAAGCGCAGCGCGAACGCGCCTCGTGAGGGATTGGG
>JANYBS010000063.1 GCA_025360715.1 Candidatus Eiseniibacteriota bacterium
TGACCTTGCGGCAGTCGACCCGACCACCGGCATCGCAACCGGATTTATTCCGAACCCGGATCAAGTTGTGAAGACCCTTCTGGTCCGCCACGGCACCGTCTACGCGGGTGGCGCGTTCGACAACATCGGCGGACGGCCGCGTCGTTGTCTCGCAGCGCTGGACGCCTCAACGGGCGATGCATTGGATTGGAACCCCGCTCCAAACGACTGGGTAGGCGCGCTGGCTATGCGAGGTGACACACTCTATGCCGGCGGCTTCTTCTCGCAAGTGGGTGGCCAGCCTCACTATTCCATCGCCGCCGTTGACGCCGCGACCGGAGCAGTATTGCCATGGCAGATCGACACGGACGGCGTCGTCAATGCTCTGGCCGTAGGCGGTAGCGCCGTGTTTGCTGGTGGTGGTTTTGACCACGTGCTCGGCGGCCCGCCGCGCATCAACCTATTGGCATTCGATGCCACAACCGGACAGATTCTCGACTGGGCACCTTCGCCGAACGGCCCACGCGAGGACGCCAACCACGCGACCGTTGACGCGCTGGCGACGCGCGGCGATACGCTGTACGTGGGAGGCGACTTCACGACTATTGCAGGCGGACAGCGCGCCAGCTTGGCCGTGCTCGACGGCGCGAGTGGAGCCCTGCTGAACTGGGCCCCAGAACCAGACCAGTCGGTGCATGCATTCGAAGTCTCCGGCGATCAGCTGTACGCGGGCGGCTATTTCCGTGCCGCATCATGGCGTCCACACTTGGGGCTCTTAGGTGCGGCATTCCCCCACAAGTCAGCGCCACCGGATTCCCTGCCCGTCGGACCGACCGTGACGTTCGCTCCGATCCAACCCAACCCGATCCAATCGACTGCCAGCGTCCGCTACTCACTGCCGATTTCAAGTACTGTGACTCTATCGCTCTACGACATTCTGGGCCGTCGAGTCGCGTCGGTAGTTGATCGACAGTTTCAGAACGCAGGCGTTCATCGGTTGACGATTGGCGTCGACCGACTCAAGTCGGGTTGTTATTTCATCCGCTTGGAGGCTGGCCAAGTGACGAGAACTCAAAAAGTGGTCGTGCTTCGCTGACCTGATGATCAGCGGCCCCGGCCCATGGAGGATGCCATCCTCCGCGCGGGCGAAGCGTCTCAAGCATCTTCGCGCGGCGCTGGGATCGCGCCGAGCAGCGACGGTAGCACGAGCAGCAGCAACAGCGCCGACATCGAGAACCCACCGACCACGGCGAGTGCGAGCGGCTTGAGCAGCGCGCTGCCGGCACCCAGGCCCAGCGCGAGCGGTGCCAGTGCGGCGATGCCAGCGGCGGTCGTCATGATCACCGGGCGCGCGCGTCGCCGCGCCGCGGCCACGGCGGCATCGCGCGGCGCCGCGCCGCTCTCGAGTCCCGCGTGATAGGCCGCCACGATGAAGTACGCGTTCTCCGCCACGATGCCCACCATCATGATCGCGCCGACGAAGCTCGAGATGTTGAACGTCGCGCTGCCCAAGCGCAGCGCCACGAACACGCCCGCGAGCGACGCCATCGTCACCGCCAGCACCGCGAGCGTCGCGCGCCACGAGCGGAACGCCACCAGCAGCACCAGCAACACCGCGGCGATCGCGCCCAGCAGCACCTGCAACAGCCCTGCGAACGAGTGCTGCTGCTCGGCCCACATGCCTTCGTACTGCACGCTCATGCCGGCCGGCAACACGAGCGCGCGGCGCATCGCGGCCTGCACGTCACGCATGGCCGAGCCCAGGTCGCGGCCCGAGAGCCGCGCGGTCACCGACACGTCGGTCTGCAGGTTGTCGCGATGGATCTCGGTCTCGCCGGCATCCACGCGCACGTGCGCGATCTCGCGCAGCGGCCGCCAGCGGCCCTTGGCGACGGGCACCGGCATGTTGGCGAGCGCGGCGGGCCCGCCCTCGGGGCGCGGCAACGTCACTCGCACCGGCCACGCGCGCACGCCGCGCACGATCTCGCCGGCTTCCAGGCCCTGCACGGCGGGCGCCACCGCGCGCGCCACATCTTCAGCGGCCATGCCGAAGCGCGCGGCGGCGGCATCGGGCACCACCACGGCATTGGGGCCGCTCACCACCAGGCCGTCCTTCACATCGACCACGCCCGGCACCTTGGCAAGCGCATCGGCGGCCTCGTGCGCGCGCTTCTCGAGCAGCGCGCGATCCTCACCGAAGATGCGGATCTCGACGGGCTGTGGATTGGTGGTGAGGTCGCCGATCACGTCTTCCACCAACTGCCCGAATTCGATCTCGAGCGCGGGATGCGCGGCTTCGATCTTCTCACGCAGCGCATCGGCCACTTCGTCGGCGCTGCGCTCACGCTTGTCCTTGAGCGTGATCACGTAGTCGCCGTTGCTGGGCTCGGTGATGAAGAAACCTAACTGGTCTCCCGTGCGCCGCGACCACGACTCCACCTCGGGCGTGGCGGAGATCTGCTGCTCCACCTGGCGCAGGATGCG
>JANYBS010000163.1 GCA_025360715.1 Candidatus Eiseniibacteriota bacterium
CCTCGCCAGCAAGGAGCGCCGATGAGTGTCGTCCGCCGGGCAGAACGCGAGATAGGTGGTCGCGCGCTGATCGAACAGGAGAAAATAAGCCTCGCCCATGGCGCACTGCGCGGCCGTGTGCGTGAGGCCGCCGGCCGGCAAGCCGACCGTCTGCGCGTAATAGATGAACCCGCCGCGGAACACCGGCGCCGAGCGCACATACGAATCCTGCACCTCGAGTTTGCAAGCCGGCGCGCACGCCGCCGTGCCCGCGACCGGGTTGCTCTGCGGCAGTGCGTTACCGCTGGGCTGTGTCCAGCCGCCTCCGGTTCGCGCGATGGCGCCGCCCTGGTGGTAAACCGGCGCGGCCGCAGTACCCGTGATGAAATCGAGCGCATAGGTGCCGCCCGCGCTGCTCATGTGCGCGACGGCGTAAAGCGTATCGGTGGTAGTGGAGTACGTGAGCGCGGGCGCCACGCAGAAGCCCGTGTTCGCGGCCAGCGAGACGATCGAGCCGCTGCCCGTGCCCGTGCGCGCGAGCGGGTAGTTCATGATCAGGTTGATGCCGTTCGCGAACGTGGTGCCCGCGGCGTTGTACTTATTGATCGAGACCGAGATCCAGTTCTTGTTGAAGCCCAGAATCGGGTAATCGACCGTGCCGGCGGTGTTGAAGCTGTACAGGAACCACGCGCCCTGCGGATCGCTCGTCTGCGAGACGCCCACCAGGATCTTGCCTGCGCCGCTCGTGAACGTCTGCATGGCCGCGATCCAGCGGTTGTTGTACGGGTCGTACGCCATGCGCGGATCGGTCAGGCTCGCGCGCTCGTTCACCGCGACCACCGACGCCCAGAATGTGGCCGTGCCCAGCGTGGCGAGCACCGCGCCCGTGGTCTTGTCGAGGATTCGATAGTTGTTATTGCTGCCCTGCATGACCTTGGTCAGGCCCACGGCGCCGCTCACGTCGGGCGGGATCACGATGTAGCTCGAGTCTGCCATGGGAATATCGTCGAGGCCGATGAAGTTCTGCGCCGGCGCGGGCGAAGCGGCGAAGGGCCGGATCGACTGTGCGAGGATCGATTGCAGCGACGTGCGCGGCGCGATCACGCTGCCTTCGGGTTCGAAGCCCTCTTCCATTTCCTCGTTGCGGCCGTCGTCGTCGGCGCGCACGCGCACCGGCGGCAGTTCGGTCTGCGTGAGCCGCAGCGCTTCGGCGCGTGCGAGTTGGCCGAAGTCCACCACCGCGGTCGCGGCCGGCGTGACACTCTGGCCCGTCAGCGTGGCCGCGCGGCGTGTGCGCGCAGGCACCACGCGGCGGTCGGCGTCCTGCGCGTGCGCGAGCGCCGGCAGAAGAAGCAGCGCCAGCGCGAAGAAGACGCCGGCCAGTCGCGATACGAATGCGCAGCGGTATGCACGCAGGGTCGACAAGGGACCTCCCAGGATGCGGTGCGGGGTGTGAATGCGGAGTGAGGTTCGTGTTGATTCCCTGCAAGTTTCGGCCATCGCTGGAGTCCGCGCCAGCGGTTTTCAGGGGCCGGGGCGGCGGTCCGGAGCGTTTGGGCGCCTGAACGTGGCGTCCTGCAACATCGCGGAGGCGCTCTTAGTGCTTTTCGGTATGCGCCGCGATCCAGCCCGGGAGTTCGGGGGTCGCGAACGCTGGGTCCCAGGCGTCGTGGTTGGCCTCGGCGAAGAGCGTCATGCGCACCTCGGTCGTGTCCATGGAGCGCGCCCTGCGCTGCTGGATCAGCGCTGCGATGCAATGCTTCGTATCGCCCGGATCGACCACATCATCGCGAAGGCCATGGAACGCCCACACGGGCAACGACAATGCGCGCGTCTCCACGGCGCGCGCGCGGCCGTAGCCACAGATGGGCACCAGGCAACGGAAGCGCTGTGGATGACGCGCGCCGATCAGCCACGTACCGTGGCCGCCTTGCGACATGCCGGCCAACGCCACGCGCGAGGCATCCACACGGAAGGTCTTGATCGCATCATCGAGTTCGCTCAACGCCAGTGCCTCGCGCTCCCACCATTCTTCGGTGTCGAGCGGCTTCTGCGGAAAGATCACCACGAACGGCCAGTTCTCGGGATGTGCGAGCAGCGCGGGTCCGAAGCCGACATGCGTGGGCTTGAGCCCATCGGTGCCGCACTCGCCCGAGCCATGTAAGAACAGCACCGCGGGCCAGGACTTTCCGGACGCATGGCCCGGCGGCAACCACACCGCGTAGCGATGCCTCTCGCCGGCGATTTTCACATCGCGAGTGACGAAGCGGCCGGCGTCGAAGCCGGCGGCATTGGCGTGCGGCGGGATCACGGCGAGCAGCAGCGAGGAGGCGAACAGGACGATAAGCGCGTGGGTATGCACGGGGGCTCCCATCGGAGTGGCGCGAAGCGACGGTGCGAGTGCGCTACATTAGTGCACATGCTCCGTGACTTGAAGAAGGATCAAGCCGCCGCGGCGCGCTACGCGCCCAAGCGCGTGCAGGTGGTACTCGTGGCCGAAGCGCCGCCTTGCGAGCGCGACCGCCATTTCTATTTCGAAGACGCGGGCGCGCCCGATACGCTATGGCTCGAGACCATGAAGGCCGCGTTCGGCGATGCGCTCCCGAAAGACGCCAAGCAGACGCGCGCCGAAAAGGCGGCATGGTTGCGGCGCTTCGCCGACGCCGGCGGCGTCATGTTCGACCTGGTGCAGGACGGCCTGCCCGAGGGCATGAGCGAACGCGAGCGCGACACCCGCATCCGCGCCGCCGCGGCCCAAGGCGCGGCGCAGATCGCGGCGATGAACCCGGAGCTCGTGGTGCTGGTGAAGAAGAGCGTGTGGGAGGGCTTCGCCGATGCCGCGCGCGCGGCTGGCCTGCCGGTGGCGCAACAGGCGGCGGTCGCGTTCCCCGGCAGCGGCAATCAAGGCAAGTTCCACGCGGCCATGCGCGAGCTGGGATTCGCGGAGTATTTCGAGTGAGCGCCGCCGTGACGCTGCGCCCCGCGACGGACAGCGATCTGGGCGAGGTCCGCGCGCTCTTTGGCGAGTACATCACATGGCTCGATGTCGACCTGGGCTTTCAAGGCTTCGAGCAGGAATTGCTGGGCCTTCCGGGTCGCTATGCGCCGCCCAGCGGGCGGCTGCTGCTTGCAGAAACATCCGGCCGCATCGCCGGCGTGATCGCGTTGCGCGATCTCGGCGACGACGTGTGCGAGATGAAGCGCCTTTACGTGCGCGAGTACGCGCGCGGCCACGGCGTGGGCCGGCTCTTGAGCGAGCGGCTGCTCGTCGAAGCCCGTGAGGCGGGCTACCGCGCGATGCGACTCGACACGCTGCCCTCGCGCATGACGGCGGCGAACGCGCTTTACGATGCGCTGGGCTTTCGCGAGATCGCGGCCTACTACGAGAATCCCGTGCCGGGCGTGCGCTATCTCGAGTGCGATCTCACGAGGTAGCGCAGCCGCGCGTCACTGCACGACCGCGAATCGCTCCACCAGCGTATGGCCCGGCGCGACCATGCGCACGAAGTAGAGCCCTGGCGTGAGCGCGCGGCTGCTTGCGCCAACGCGGATCTGCGCCGCGTGACGGCCCGCGCCGTAGTCGCCGTCGGCCAGCACGAGCACTTCGCGGCCCTGCACGTCGAGCACGCCCACGTGAACGTGCGACGCCACGGGCAGCGCGAAGGTCATGCTCGAGGCGTTGCGCGCTGGGTTCGGCCGCACCGGCGAGAGCGCGAAGGCCGTCACCGGGCCATCGTTCACGCCGGTGGCCGACGTGATCGTGAATCCAGCGTTGCTCAGGTCGCTCGCGGTATTGCCTGCGGCATCGCGCGCGACCACCTTGAGGAACGCAGCCGTCGTCGCCGGACCCGTCACGACCCAATCGTACGTGCCCGTGTTGGGCTGATGCGTGGCGATCGAATCGAACGGCCCCGAAGCGCCCGCGCGCGAGACGAACAAGTC
>JANYBS010000087.1 GCA_025360715.1 Candidatus Eiseniibacteriota bacterium
CGACCTTCGCCTCGCGATTTCTCGGTCGCTCCTCTACGCGAAGACGAAAACGAAAATCCCGCGCATGCAATCCTCTTCGGGGGCATTGATAGCAGCGCGACGTCACTCAAGGATGTCTGGTGGCTGAAGCATCACGTAGATAACGGTGTGGAGAGTCAGCAGTGGTTCAAATTCACGACTATCAGCGGCGATGGTCCCTCCACAGGCCTGTTCGGCATGAGCGCCGTCGCCGACGTCGACAGCAGTTGGCTTCACGACTCCAAATGGCGAGAACACTTGTGGGTCTTTGGCGGCGCATCCGGCAGCAGTGGAAAGGCAAAGACACTCGTGTACCGCGGCAAGGTTGCTAGTCGCGACTCGAGAGAATGGGTCTGGACCTCGATGGCGCCGACACCAGTTGCTCCTGACACGACCGGACCCACGGGCCGTGTGCAGGCCTCGTATGCCTACGATGCAAAGTACAATCGCCTGATCGTCTTCGGCGGCTACACGACTCTTTCGCCTGACACGGTGACCAGTGACACGAGCGTTTGGTCGCTCTCCTTGGAAGACAATCCCACGTGGAAGCGCCTGACGCAGACGACGCCGGATCGCCCTCAGGCACTTGCAGAGGCTTCACTCGTCGCGGGCCCGGACAATCTCGAGCATCTCTCGGGCGACAAGGCGAACATGTATCTCTACGGCGGGCAGAGTGTCGGTGGTGTGACCTCTTCCATGAAATCGGATGTTTGGCTGCTCTACTTCCCGGATCCAGACCACGTCACGTGGAAGCAGCTGAATATCGCGTCGAGCCCCTCAGGGCCAGGCCCGCGAGCCGGCGCCGTGATCGCCCGCGATCGCAACTCGTGGTTCCTGCGCGTCTATGGTGGAAAGACGCCTTCGGGACTCGCGGATGGCAAGATCTGGCGCATGGATATCTTTCGTGACCGCACCGTCGGTAGTTGTGACACCGACGCGCGGCCCTGGGCGGAACTCGGTGAGTCACCCAGCGGCGGTCGCTACGGAGCGGTGGGAGTGTCGGACGCGTTCGAGATCGCCGCGACCACTGTAGAGGCGCGCACGATGAGCGACACGACGTGGAACAAGATCTCAGCCAGCGGCCAGGATCGCTTCGAGGAGTTCTACCCGCTGCTATTCCCCCTGCCGAACGGGCACATCTACGATGCGTTTGCTCGCCTCTATGGAAGGCCGACAAGCGAGTTCAATCCCACCACCGGGGCATGGTCGCAGTTCACGGCGTCGAGTTCGAACGACACGCTCATGGCATTCGGCGGCGGCAGCGCGGTCATGCAGTCGCACATCGATGGCTCGATGGACATCCTTAAGTGCGGCCCGAAGGATGTGGAACTCTCGCCCGGACTCGCGCCCAAGGGCTGGACCGCCAAACTGAAGGTCGACCGGTACGGCGGTCTGGCGAGCACGTGGCAGACCGCTGGCGTCATGCACCCGCGCGTGTTTCACAACCTTGTCTCGCTTCCCGACAGCAAGGTGCTGGTCACGGGCGGCGCACGCATCAATAGTCAGGGCGTCGTGGACAGCACGAGCGGCGTGACTAGGCCCCAGCTGTGGGACCCCACCACGCTTGCCTGGTCCGACTCGAGCACGCTCGCCGATGAGCTCGTCTTGCGCGGATACCATTCGGGGGCCTTGATGCTGCCAACAGGGCAGGTCCTCACGGGCGGCGGAAATGATTCAGTGCTCGCGCGAATGGACAAGCACAAGTTCAAGGTCTTCTGCCCGCCGCAGTCCTACTCCGTCAATACGGCCCTCTCGCAACTCGCTCTGCAAGGGGCACCGAATCTGGTGCCGTTCGAGGCGTCCTTCCGCATCGGACTTTCGAACGCCGTCGCGAACACGGTCACCCGCGTCGTCCTGATCCGGCCTGGAGCGCCCACGCACGGGTTCAACTCGAGCCAAGCCTATGTCGAGGTCTCGTTCATGGTTTGCGGTGATGGGCTCGATTGCTGGGCGCCCAAGCGGTACACAGTCCCAGAGGGCGATTACCTGATATTCGCCCAGATCGGCGGTTACTGGACTCGAGGGGACTGGGTCCGGCTTTCGGGATCAGGTTCGACGACCTACGCCAGTGGCGGCGAACCGGTCGCATGCGATCCGGGCGGCGGTTCCGGGGGCGGCGATGACCCGGGTGAGGAGCTCATCGGTCCCCATTCCGCGTCGCGAGCCGTCATCGGCGCGGCGGCACGGTATCTCGACAACACACTCTTCAGCGGTGTGGCCGATGGTGAGCATGCGACGGATCGGCTGCGTCTGCCCGGTGGGCCGATGGCGATCGGATCTGGCCCGACGGTCCGGCTACGCCATAAGGCTGAAGGCCATGATGACATCGACGGAGTGAGGCTCGTAGCGATCGACCATGCGACCGGTGAGCTCGCCCATCGGGGCGCTACGGACATCGTTGTCGGCTCCCACGCACCGGCTATCTCATGCAAGGACGCACAGGCCGTCAGCCGGCTCGCAGAGTTGCAATCGAGCGAAGGGATGTGGGTCGCTCCAGGAGACGTGTTCGATGTGCATCTCTCGGATGCTCACGGCGACGACAGCCTGCTTTGGATCGAATCCAGCGGCCATCCCGCCGACGATGGTGGCATCGTGATCGAGCAAGAGCTGGCCTCGGGTTGGCAGGAGCTCGGCGTCGTGACACCGAGGGCGAAGCGTGACGCCGAGGTTCTGGGCAACTTGGTCTCGAGCCATCTGCGGCTCACTGCCCTCGGGAGGCACCGGCTCTTCGGGCTCGGACGCTTCACTGCGGGGCCCGCTCCGACTCGCACGGCCCTCGCGCCGCTTGCGGCCGAGCGCGCGGGACATGGCGGATTCGACGCATCGCAGCCGTTCTCGCTCGCGGATGGCGATACGGCATTGGTCCATTTCGCTGCGCTCGACCCGCCTGCCGATGGCGTGCGGGACTGGTTCCTCGAGGTGGCGGGCACACCGCGCGGGTATCAGCCCACGGCGGTTGCACTGCATGCGCGGCATGCACCAGCGTTGGAGCCCGCGGAGCATCGATTTATATTCCGCTTGATCGGCGGGGTTCCGAATCCGTTCGCGATGGGGACTCACGTGCTCTTCGAACTGCCGCGTGCCGGAACGGTTCGGCTAGATGTCTACGACGCGCAGGGTCGTCGCATCCGCACACTCGGCGGGCGTTTCGAGGCGGAGCGCAACAGTGTGCAGTGGAATCGGCGCACCGATGCGGGCACGCTCGCCCCGCGCGGCGTCTATTTCATGCGGCTGAGCAGCGGTGCCGATGAGGCGAACGGCAGGCTCGTCGTTCTGTAACGATCGATGCCTGAGTACAACACGAAGCGCCCGACGGTTCTCCGCCGGGCGCTTCGTTCTTCTTGCCAGAGTGTGAGCGTCGAGTTCAGCGCACCGCGACCGTGGTCTCGGTGCCGTCGTTCTCTTCCATCACCCAGCGCACGCCCTTGCTGCATGGGCAGCTGCCGCCCACGCGCTTGAGCTTGGGGGTCGACATGATCGCGTCCTTCACGGTCAGCTCGCCCGACACCACT
>JANYBS010000090.1 GCA_025360715.1 Candidatus Eiseniibacteriota bacterium
CCTATCGTCCGCGGCTCAAGCCCAAGTTCGGGGCTGGACAACCCGAGGCTGCTTAGGCGACGTTCCATCCATCACGCGGCGAGGGCCCGGGGGGGGGAATGGTTCTGAAACACCGGGGTCCCATGGTGGTGAAAATCGACAGCCGAACAATCCCTGGGCGACGATCGTGCTGTGAACGCTGAATCAATCACACGGAAATGTGAGAGGAGCCACGTAAACTTGCGTTGAACCTTGTCCGCTCGGATGCCTGCGATGGCGCAGGAGACTACTCCTGCGGCCATGAGGCAGCCGCAAGCGCCTCGGGGGCAGCGCCCACGAAACCGAATGAACTCCTCGTCGTCACCGAGCATGTCTCGCTGCTCTCGCGAACGCCAAGAAGTAACGGTCCAGCGATTCGGGTGTGGAGCGATACTCATTCTCCCCGACGAAGAAATCGCACACGATCTCGCGGGCCCGGCAGAGTTCTCGACGACGCCCGCGGAGCCGAGGGTCGGCGATCGTCAGATCCATGAGCTCGAGGAAGCGAGCGAAAGCCGCTTGCTCGCGCGCACGATTACCGCTCGCTCGGGCTCTCAACGCGCGCGATACTTCACTGCCCGCATTCCCGAGTTGCTCCATGAGTGTCAGGGTATGCCAGCGGCCACTTGCGAGATCGGAGTGGAGGGTCATTCTGGAACGAGCTCCGTGACAATCGCTCTGATGAGCGCCTGCGTTGTCGGGTCCTCGACGCTTCGGCTCGGATTGCCCAGAGCGGGGCGCACATTGATCATCGAGTCGAACTCGATCCAGTCCTGCGAAGAGTCGGCAGGATAGAGATTGATGCCCCAAAGCTCAGCGTGGCGCGAACCGTCGTCGAGCAGCCACTGCTCTTCGTCGGAATGGAGCTCCCCGCTTACGACCATGATGCGTCGATTGCAGTCGACGACAGCCTTGATCAAGTCGCCAAACCCAGAGGCCGCGAGCTCTGCGAGCCTCGCGCGTGTGATTCTCTCCTTCACTGGTTCCATGGGTGACATGACCGCAAAGTCTACCTTAGCCGTGCGCGCGCGCGAAGCGGTACTCTAGTCGCCCGCTCCGACACCACGTCCACTCCCCTGGAGACTGCCCCGATGAAGCCCCCGCGAGTTCGGCCTTTCTTCGCTCTCCTGCCCTTAGTGGCCGCTCTCGCCGCGGTTCCTTGCGCTGCATCGCCGCCCGCGCGGCTCGACTGGGCGCGCGGCGCCACATTCTACGAGATCTTCGTGCGCAGCTTCGCCGACTCGGACTCTGACGGCGTCGGCGACCTGCGCGGGCTAACGGCGCGGCTCGACTACCTCAACGACGGCGATCCCAAGACACCGTCGGACCTTGGTATCGACGCCATCTGGCTTATGCCGGTGTTCGCCTCTCCCAGCTATCACGGCTACGACACCACCGACTATTTCACTATCAATCCGCAATACGGCACCGACGCCGATCTTAAAGCCCTTATCACAGCCGCGCACGCCCGCGGCATCCGCGTGATCCTCGATCTGGTGATCAACCACACGAGTAGCCGCCATCCGTGGTTCGTGGAATCCGCTACATCGCCGCGTGCGCCCAAGCACGACTGGTACCTCTGGCGCACCGACGATCCCGGCTGGCGGCAGCCCTGGGGCGGCGGGGCCACATGGCACGAGCTGAATGGCGCCTACTACTACGGTGTCTTCGGCGGCGGCATGCCCGACCTGAACTTCGAGAACCCGTCGGTGCGCGCGCAGGTCAAGCAGATCGCCTCGTACTGGCTCGAGCGTGGCGTCGACGGGTTCCGGCTCGACGCCGCCCGGCACATCATCGAGGACGGCCCCGGCGATCTGCAGACCAACACGCCCGAGACGCACGCGTTCTGGAAGGAGTTCGCCGCCTACGTGCGCACGGTCGCGCCCGAGGCGCTGCTCGTGGGCGAGAACTGGACGTCGACCGACCAGATCGCGCACTACTTCGGATCCACCGATTCGCTGGCCACCGGCGACGAGCTACCGATGAGCTTCGACTTCCCGCTCGCCGGCGCGATCGTGCGCGCCGTGCGCTCGGGCGACGCAAGCCCGCTCGCCGCGACGCTCGCCGACATCGCCCGGCTCTATCCGGCCGGCGTGCTCGACGGCACGTTCCTCACCAACCACGACATGCCGCGCGTGGCCACCGAGCTGGGCGGCGATTCCGTTCGCCTGCGCTCGGCGGCCGCAGTGCTGCTCACACTGCCGGGCTCGCCGTTTCTTTATTATGGCGAAGAGGTCGGCCTCGCCGGTGCTAAACCGGACCCCAACATCCGCACGCCCATGCCGTGGAACGACCGCGAAGCTGGCGGCGGATTCACGAGCGGATCGCCGTGGCGGGCATTCGCTCCCGGCCGCGCGCAGGCGAACGTCGCCACGCAGCGCGACGATCCCGCATCGCTGTTATCGCACTACCGCCGGCTGATCCACCTGCGCGCATCGTCGCCGGCGCTGCGCCTCGGCACGCTGTCGGTGCTGGATGCAGGCGCTGCAAACAAGCAGGTGCTGGCGTTCATGCGCGAGTCGGGTGGCGAGCGCATGCTGGTCGTGCACAACCTCGGCGCGACCGAAGCCAGCGCCGGGCCGTGGGACCTGCACGCCAAGGCAGCCACGCTCGTGCTGGCCACGATCGATGGCGCGAAATCTCGTGTCGCCGATGGAATCCGCGTGACGCTGCCGGCGGGTGGCTCGGCGATCTGGCGGCTACGCTGAGCAGTCAGCGCTGCTCGAGCCTCGGCTCGCAACGCGTGATCAGCACCCCGTGTCGAGCGCGATCCCTTGCGCCTTCGCGAGCTTCACGAGCACCTTGCGGCATTCCGCGACGCCGTACGTGTTCCAGAACAACTGGTTCTTCCCGACGCGGCCATCGTGGCCCACCGAAGCCACCGTGGCCGGTGCCGGCAGCGGATCGTCCAGACACACGCGCAGCATCCAGTCGCCGCGATGCGGCCACGTCCGCTTGAATGTGTAGACGCCACTCACGGCGGTGGGCACCACAGCCAATCGAATCGAATTGATCTTGCCATCCGCCAGTCCGTCGGCACACACCCACGGCTTCAGCCTGGTCCGGGGCGGGCATTCGAGCGCGCGCATCGTGTATGTGACGCCGTCCTTGGCCGGGCCCTCGATCGTTGCATGCATACGGCCCTCGAATGCAGGGGCGACGGTCACGGCGAGCAGGGCGAATGCGGCGAGCAACTGCTTCATGAGGGCCTCCGGATCGTGGTGAAGCCGCGTCCATGAGATCTGCTGCGATCGGAAGTATGATGGCACGCCGCGATGGCCAAGAGTGTCAAGAAACAGCGCAGGACTGAGGATGGGTGACAACCGTTGGAAGGGCCAATTGGATCTGCTCACCAACCGCTTCCCGCCACGCCGCGAGAAGCCCTCAGCGAAAGTCGCGCACCATCACCACGTCGCTGCTCAGCTTGCCGACGCCGAGCACCATGCGATGACTGTCGGGCAACCAGGCGAGGCCGCCCATGCCCATGCCGGTGAAATGCGTGACCTGCTTCGCGGGCCCGCCGCCGGCGGGGATCACCCATACGTTCTGGTCGTCGCCGACCAGTCGCGAGATCGCGATCCGCTGCCGATCCGGCGAGACGAGCCAACCCAATATCTGGCCGTCGGTGAACTGCGTCAGCGTGGTCGGTGCACCACCGCCAGCACGCACGCTGAACAGGTTCCTGCTGTGGTCGGCGTTGCCCTCGAACAAGATGCCGTCGAAGCCAGGGCTCCAACTCGAGTTCGTCGCCGCATCGGGCTGCCGAACGCTGTCCACCGGCGCGCACTCGGGGACCGAGTACGCGACCCACATGGTGCGCTGCACCGCTGCGTTGGGATCCTTGAACAGATGGCCGGCCATCAGCCGCTTGCCGTCGTCCGAGAAGCCCAGCGTACCGGCAAGGTTGGTCCCGATCGGGACCACTCGCCCATCGGCAACGGACAGCAATCGCATGGCGCCGATCGAATCATTGAGTCCGTAGACCAGCCACTTGCCATCGCGCGAGACGAACAGGTTCTGCTGACTGCCCGCGCCGCTTGTGAGCTGGCGCTGCTCGCTCCCATCCAACGAGACACGCCAGACGTGGATCCCGGTGGCATCCAAGCGGTCGAAGATCACAGCGCCCGCAGCGCCCTTGGCCCGGAACGACATACCCGTTCCATTCGTGAGCGCTCGTGGCTCACCACCGGCTGTCGAGATCCGCCAGATCTGGTTGCCCTGGCCGTACGCGATGGTTCCGCTGTCGGCCAGCGTGGGCGCGTGCGGAACGTTCTCGGGACTCGTCGCCCGCGTCAGCTGCTGCGGCTCGCCGCCAGCCGCGTCTACCGTCCAGAAGTTCCCCAGCCACGACTCCCGGAGAGCAGCGATCGCCTCGTCGCCGCCAGCCACCGAAGGTGCCTCGTAGTCGCTGAAGTCGTTTGTGAGCCGCTCGAGTGGCCCGTGCGGCATGCGCAACATCCAGAGTTGATCGTTGTTGTTCGTTCGCGTGTCCTGCCCGTTGACCACGAGCCGCGAGCCGTCGCGCAGCCACGCGACCTGGGTCAGGATCGTGCGCTCGGCTTTGAGCGCATCCTCGCGCCGCCCGGTCTCCGCATCGAACAGTGCGATCGCCGAGGTCAGTGTGCCGCTGGGCGTGTACACCACCGATGCGATCTGCTTGCCGTCCGGGGACCATGCCGGGCCGCCGGCGAACTGTTCTGGATTCTGCAGCGTGGCAAGGACTCGATCGGTTCCCGCTTCGAAGTCGGCGACCACGAGCCGGGACATCTGCTGCTGCGGCACGCCACGCCAGAACGCCGCATGCTTGCCATCGGGCGAGAACGTGACGCGCGTATCCACGTCGAACGCACGCTGCTGCGGCGTGCCGCCAAGAGAAGCGACTTGCATGAGCATCGAATAGTTCGGGGCGTCGGGTTTGCGCATGCGATAGTAAAGATAGTTGCCGTCGGGAGTGAACGATGGCGACTCCAGCGCCGCCGGCCCCGGCGGCAGCACTTCCACGTCGCTGCCCGTGGCCACCTGCCGCACGCGCAACGTCTGCCCGCCAGCGACGTTCGCTACGTAAGCAAGGTAGCGTCCGTCCGCCGACAGCGCGCAATCGGCGATATCGCCACGGTTCGTGACCGTGGTCGTGCGCATCTTCTGGTAGGTGATGCCCGATTCCGGTGTGCGGCCGCGCTGCAGCGCCCACCACGATGCGGCGATGCCGCCGATCGCGAGCAGCACGATGACGACTGCGGCCGGAAGCGGCAGTCCGCGCCGCGCCGTGGCACTCAGGGCCGCGCCGCCGCCCGAGATGCCGCTACCCGAGCTCGCCGATGCGGACAGCGCGTCGTAGTCGTCCACGATCTCGCGCAGCTCGAGCGCCAGGTCCTTCATGGACTGCAGCCGCTGGTCGGGGTTCTTCGCAAGGCAGCGACGGATCAGCCGGCGCAGTTCCGTCGGTGCCTTGGGGTTCAGGTCCTCGACCGCCGCGGGCTTCTCGTTGAGGATCTTGTGCATCGTCTCCACGCCCGTCTCGGCGGCAAAGGGCCGAGTGCGCGTGACGGCCTCGTAGAGAATGCTTCCGAACGAGAAGATATCGGAGCGATGGTCGACGGTCTTGCCCTGTACCTGCTCCGGCGACATGTACCCGGCGGTGCCGACCACGACTCCTTCGCCGGTCGCATCGGCCACTTGTGTGGGCGCGGTGCTCGCATCAACACCGAACTCGCGCTTCTCGGTGAGCTTGGCCAGGCCGAAGTCGAGCACTTTTGCAAAGCCATCGGCCGACACCATGATGTTGCTGGGCTTGAGATCGCGGTGCACGATGCCCGCTGCATGCGCCTTGGCGATCCCTTCGGCCGCCTGAGACAGGTGCCCGAGCAGCGTGCGTACGTCGGTGCGGTCCTCGTGGATCAGTGTCGACAATGTCTTGCCGCTGACGAGCTCCATCGAGATGTAGTGAACCGGCTCAGAAGGCGTCTCGCCGGGTGAGCGCACGGCGTCCTCGCCGATCTCGTAGATCGTCACGATGTTCGGATGGCTTAGAGATGACGCCGACTTTGCCTCGAGCTTGAAGCGTCGGACGCGCTCTTCGCTCTGCACCAGGCCTCGCGGCAGGATCTTGAGGGCGACTCGGCGCTCGAGCGTGAGGTCCTGCGCCAGGTACACCTCTCCCATACCGCCGGCCGCGAGCGCGCTCACCACGCGATAGTGGGCGAGTTCGTCTTCGGGACGCAGCGTCTTGGGATCCTTGCTCGACATGGAAACGCCCTCCGGCCGCAAGTGTGTGGGCGGATGCCATGAGACGCGCCCGCAGTCCGGCAAACTAGCCTAGGCGCATCGAGGGGCGCAATCAGCGCCAGCGCATCACGGCAAGCGCTTCGCCATCCTCGTCGAGTTCCGATCTCGGGCGTTCGCGTAGCGAGGGGCGTGAGTGATCACTGCAGGATCACCGCTCTCGCGGTCATCTTGCGGCCGGCGGTCGCGAACCGGACCATGTAGACACCCGGGCTCAGCCGCGTGCCCTCGGCCAGATCGATCACGTGCCTGCCGGTGCCCAGCGTGCGTACGTCGCGGGTCGCCACCAGGCGGCCGGCCACGTCGAGCAATTCGAAGTGCGCCGGTCCCGTCGTGCCCAGTACGAACTGCACCGCCAGCTTCCCGGCACTCGAGGGTTGCGGATACACCCGCTCGATGGCGGACTCGGTGCCCACCGTGGGCAACGCTACTCCCACGCCGCCAATTGGCGAGACGACCGGGTTGCGCTGCATCACGAAGGACTGATTCGGCGTGAAGACGGTGTTGCTGATCGACGGGACGCTGGTCCAGAACATGATGTTGTCCGCTCCGTAGCCCACGCACTCGGAGGGCTCCATCAGGCCGTTCGCATTCGTATCGCGCGCGCGCGGGCAGTCTGGAGTGTCCAGCAGCGGATCAAAGCTGAGGCCACTTGATTCTGTCGTATGGAACAGTCCGAGCCAGTGGCCCATCTCGTGCGCCCACGTGCTCGAGATGTCGGACAGGCCTGCCGGGAAGTTCGCCATGGTGACCGCCACGCCGCTGCCCGATGTGCCCTGGAAGGGATTACCGGGAATGCCCGCGCTCTCGCCCAAGATGATGTACCCGCTGATACCGCCGCCGACGATGGTGTGAACGAAGAACAGGTTCACCGCATTCGCCTGAGCAGCGGGAGTGTTCGAGAGCTTCATGAGCGACGGCAAGTTTGCATCTGGCAGATCGCTGTACGCGGTGGCGGCGGCGCCGGTGATGTCGATGAAGCGGATCGTGCCGAGCGAGATACCCGTCTGCGCGTACAACTGACGCACGCTGTTGATGACGCTCAGGAAGTTCGGATCGGTCTGGGCGGTGGTAGCGTTCAGGGTCGGCAGACCTACGAAGAACAGGTTGAGGTTCACCTCGCTCGGCACATCCACCGGGCCGGTCCTGATGATCGCTTTGACTGCGGCGGTCGTCTGCTTCGAGGCGAGCAGGTAGGCCGTCCAGACGCCGGGCTGGAAGGTCATACTCGGAGTGTTGGGCATGACCACGGTGAAGCTGCCGGGCCCTGTTGGCGGCAGGATCTTGACCGAGCCGCCACTGGCGTAGTCGTAGATCTTGCCCGACGGTGAGAACAGGCGATAGACCACCAAGCGGGCGGTCGTGTCGCTCACGGTGGCGCCTTCGAATGTAAGCGAGACGGCATCCACGGGTACGTTGACCGAGACCTGAGCGGTCAGCGCGGACGCGGACACGAAGATCGTGCCAAAGTCCACGACCTGCGTATTGGAGTCCTGGACCACATTCGGGGCCGCACCGGGCTTGCCATCGCGCGTAGGCGACTCGGGTTGCGGCATGTGGGGTGAGTGCGTCTCATCGCCGGGGATGGTCTCGAGCGACGAGCCCTCTGCAGCGGGCGCGCTGACATTCAAGAATCGCGCTCGCCACGCTGGCGTCTCGCGCGCGGCGAGCTTCTCGACTTCGCTCCGGCCCGCCGGCTCGCGCGAGAGCACCTCGGCGGCGACGCCACGCAGGCGCGACTCCTGCGCTGTCTGCAAGATCGGCAGCAACTCGCTCGCCAGGCGCGTACCCGACAGCACCTGGCCGAGTCCATGCACGGCTGCCATGCGCAATACGAGGGGCTCTGTTTCAGAATGCGCGAGTTGCACGAGCAGCGCCTTCGAGCGCGCGGTGCCAAGCGCCACAGTGCCCTCGAGCGCTCGCACACGGCGCGTCGGAAGCGCCGCGGGATCGGCCGCGATGTTCTCGAGCAACGCTCCCGCACTGGCATCGAGACCGCGCCATTGCTCGGAGCTCACCGCGACATCGCGGGTGCCGAGCAGCGCGTCGACCTTACGGCGCGTGATGTCATCCTGCGCGAAGGCGGTGCCGGTGGACCACAGCAACAGCAGCGCGACCCCGACGGCAGGGCGAGCGTAGAGCGATCCGAATACGGTCAATGCGTGCGAGATGCGAGTGTTGTTCATGGGGGCCTCGAGTAGGGACGCCGGGGGTGGATCGCATGGGTATGTTACACGCCCGAGTGCCCACGCCTCAAGACCCAAGCGGCCTGCGCCGAGCGGCGTACCGCCTGACCCCGGGCTCAAGCACCGCGCAAGGAGAGGACCATCGAGTCGACTCAGGGTCGTGGCAGACTATCGTTGCAGCACTATCTTCCGCACCTCGGCGCCGCTTTCGCGCCGCAGGCGGATCATGTAGACGCCAGGGGCGGCGAGGGAGCCCGTGTCGTTGCGACCGTCCCAGCTCACACTCTGCTCTCCTGCTGTGCCGCGGCCCGAGGCCAGCGCCCGGATGCGGCGGCCCGCAAGGTCGTGGATCGTGACTGCAAAGTCCTCATCGCGCTTCAGAGCAAAGCGCAGGGTCGTGTTCGCGCTGAAGGGATTGGGCCCGGCGGCGAGTCGCAGCGGAAGTGTGCTCTCACCGGGCACGGCAAGGGCTGCCGTGTTGCGGAAGTTCCAGTGATCGGTTCGGAACGTCTGGTTGCCGCCGCCCTGGCTGATGATGGCGATCACCACGCTGATCAGCTGGCCGTTACCGCCCTTGCTGGTGGGGATCGGATCCAGAACGCCGTTGCCGCCGGGATATACGCTGGTGTCTTTAAAGAAGCTCGCCAGCGGTATCGAGATCTTCTGCCACCCGCCTCCCGCAATAGCGCCCGGACCGGTGGGGCTTACCACCAAGTTGTACTGCCACTCTTCGTCCGCAACGTTGTCGCCGGTGTCGTCTTCCTGCAGGTTGAGCTCGAGCGTGTACCGCTGATTCGCGTCGGGGTCGATCCAGAATTCAAAGTTGGTCATGCCGCTCAGGTCGAGCGGGAACGTGCGTCCGAAGCCGCCGATGTATCCATTCGGTCCGCCATAGCCCACTTCGAGCGACGCGCCGCAGCCATCCTGCGGAGGCAGGCTCGCGTTGGGGCCGATGCCGCCGCCACCGCCCCCGTTGAAGGTGAACCAACCATTGTTGTAGGGATCCGCGTCGTCCATGCCAGCAAAAAGGATCGACGTGCGGTCGACCGGCTTCTGATAGACGCGCACCCAGTCGATCACCAGGTCCTGCGGGAATACCGTGCTCGCATCGGGAGATCCGGGAAGGTTCCCGCCCACCGCCAAGTTGATCAGCATGTGGAACGGCTTGTCGAACGGTGCAGGGTATCCCGCGGCCGACGACACCCAATTGCTCTTGCACGCGTACTGGACGCCGTCGATGAGCCAACGGATCTGGTTCGGCTCCCACTCGATCGCGAACACATGGAAGTCGTCGTGGAAAGTGCCCGAGGGCAGAGTGGACGTCGTGCTGGAATACAGATGATTCGGATTGCCGTAGTGGAGCGTGCCGAACACCTGGTTCGGCTGCTGGCCGATGTTCTCCAGGATGTCGATCTCGCCGCTCACCGGCCAGTTGCCGTAGGGGCTATTGGTCGGCAGCATCCAGAATGCCGGCCAGATGCCGCGGCCGATCGGCAGCTTGGCGCGCATCTCAATCCTGCCGTAGGTGAAATCGGCAAGACCCTGGCTGCGCATCCGCGCCGAGGTGTACGCCTTGCCGCCGAACGATTCCTTCTTCGCCGAGATCGTCAGGAAGCCATTGGCGACGACCGCGTTCTCGGGCCGGTAGTACTGGAGTTCGTTGTTGCCCCAACCGCAGAGCGTCGGGCACCCGGTGCCATTCTGGAACTCCCAGTGCGTGGGATCCACGGCGGTGCCATTGAAATCGTCCTGCCAGACCAGCGTGTACTGCGCGTGAGCTGGCGTTGCATGCAACGTGACCGCGGCGGCGATGGCGATAGGCAGGAGCAGCGAGCGCAGGGATGTCATACGATAAGCCTACCACTCCTGTGCGCTCGGCTCCCCTACCGCATTCTCACCAGCTTGCCGGTTTGCGTGTTGCCGTTCGCCGTGATCGCCAAGAAGAGTACGCCGTTCGGGGCGTCGTGGCCGGCATCGTCGCGGCCGTCCCATGCAAGCTCCTGCCGACCCGCAGGGAAATTGCGCTTGATGCTGCGCACCTGACGGCCCGCGGCATCGTAGATGCGCACGCCGACAAGGGCATCATTCGGAAGTGCGAAGCGGATCGTGGTGCTCGCGCGGAAGGGACTCGGCGCGCTGGGCAGCACCTGGAAGGCCAGATGCTCTGCCGGCTTGGGCACGGCGGTGAAGCCGGCGTAGCGCACGGCGCGCACACTGTTCAGATCACTGATCAATAATTCGTTCGTGCCGTTCCCATCGAGGTCGTACTCGCTCACGATATTCGAGGCGTTCATGTCGAGTGACGTGAAGCCCGGCAGGTCACTCGATGCCGTGAACAACCGCAGGCCGGTGAGCGGGTCACGCAGCCGCATGTCGGTGTTCGTGACCTCGAGGCACTCGGTGAGCGACGGCGCGCGAAGGTGCTCGAGCGAGAGCCCTTGCAGCGTGTCCGTGTTGCTATAGACCGTGGCGTACGCCGAGCCGTTCCACTTGTAGGTGGTCGAAAGCGAAGGCTGGCCCAGTCCGCCGACGCGACTGAAGTACAGCTCGTTGCGGCCATCGCCGTCGGCGTCGCCTGCTTGGAACACACCTGCAGGTGTCTTGAAGTTGCTGAAGTCCTTCTTCTCGGCTCCGGTCGCCACATCGAATAGCCCATAGCGGCCGTCGGTGACGTTGTTCAACATCACTTCGTGGCCTGGCGTCGTATCGGTGTTCCCCACGTCGCCCACGAACTGCCAGCCCGTGGCGGCCCACGTCGGCAAGAACGATGCCCCGTAGTGGATCGCGCGCACGGTGTTGCCATCCATCAGCAACGACTGCAGCGTTCCGTTCGCGTCGGGGATGATCGAGAGAAAAGTGGTCGGGCTGCTGTTCGTCCAGCCGGGAATATTGGTCGACGCGGTGAACAACACGTGGCCGGCCGCGTCACGGATGCGGACATCGTGATAGTCAGCGTCATTGACCGTCTCGACGAGTTCCGTCTGGCCCGCGCTGCGCAGATGAACCGTGAAGAACTGACCCTCGGGGTCGGTGTGCTTGAACAGGGTGTCAAAGTGGCTCACGTTCCACTTGAGCGCCTGGCATAGCGTGGGGACCGTGGGTGTGTACGGGCGGAGCAGGATGACCTCGGGGCGTCCGTCACCGTCGAGATCCGCGGGCACCAGGCTCGAACCTTGGGTGGCCGTGTACGCCGGGAATTCGTTCTGCACAACGCCCGTGAGCCCGTCGATCAGTCCATAGTGATAGTCGGTCGTGTTCAAGCCGATGAGCTCGGGCTGCGGATCGCTATCCACGTTCTGATCGGCCTGCAGGAACCAGCCGGGCCTGGACCAGAGCTGCGTGAATGCCCCCGTGTACTTGAACATCCACGCCTTATCGGGGACGTCCATCACGAGCATCTCCAAGATGCCATCGTTATTCAGGTCCACGAGCTGCGCGGCGGGAGAGGCCCCGACCCAACCGGGGATCGCAGTCGACGCGCGAAACAACAGATTGCCGTTCAGATCGCGGATGATGATATCGTTCGCTAGGTTCTCGAAGATGTCGTTGGACGTCGCGCTGCGTAGATGCGCGGGTCCCCAGGCCTGTGCCGCGTCGGTGTTGGAGAACACGCTCACGTACGCGGAACCATTCCAGTGGTAGGCCGTGTTGAGCGGCGAACCGCCAGCCGAGCGGGTGAAGAGCAGCTCGGGTTTGCCGTCGCCGTCCAGGTCCGCCGTCTCGTAGCCTGTGGTCGTGTAGGCGAACTGCGGGAACTCGCGCTCGATCACGCCCGTGCGGCCATCAACGATGGCGAAGTGGTCATCCGCCTTGCTGCTGAAGATCAGCTCGGGCTGCGGGTCGCTGTCGAGATTGCCCAGGTTGCCGCGCAGGTTCCAGCCCGCGAGTGTCCACATCGGCGTGAAATTCGTGGCGCCAGCAACACGCGGCGCGTTCAGAGCGGTGAAGAGCAGGAACAAGCTGAGCGCAAGGGCGGCTCTGGAGCGCGACATTCGAAGGCCTCCGGCGGTGCGGCCGGAGAGGCGGATCCTTCCGTGCCGGCGCGGAGGATAGCTGTTTTGCGCGCGCAGTTGCCAAGAATCGCGATCAGAACCCCAGCCCCAGCGAGGCCGAAAAGATGTGAGAGGGCGACTCGTCGTTCCAGATGCCCATGTACCGCAAGCAAAGCTCGGGATTGGTGCCGGTTTCGGTCGGCAATCGATGGAAGCCCACCTCGGCGCCGAATGCGGGACTGAACCGCCTTTCCCCATGTGTGACGTTAGCCGCTGGAAGCAGGCCTCCGCGGTATTCCGAACGCACATCTCCCACGGTGGCATGCGTGATACCGGCTAAGACTCCCGCGAACGGTCCGGAGTGCCCGCGAACAGGCCCCTCGAGTTCGAACCCCGCCAGCACTGTCGCGGCGATCGAGGGATCGGCGGTCAAGCTCATTTCGGGGATGTCGCTGCCCTCGAACTGGGCGCCGGGAAACAGGTCGCCGCGTATCTCGAGGGACGAGCGCAGATGGCGGACGATCGGCTCTGTCGTGCGCATAGCGACCGAGATCCCGCCGGCGACTCCGCCATGCACGAGACTGCTCGCGGCCCCGGCGAAGCCCAGATCGACACTGGTCCAACGCGATCCGGGCGTGGCGGCCTCGACGGCGATGGCAGCGGAAAGTGCGGCGCACATCGTAAGGATGGCTGCGCGAAACGCGCGCCGCATCGATCTGCACCGATTCATCTGGAGCTCCGGATCGCACGTGGTGTGCCCGTCTCTGTTGGCGTGGCCAGTTTCGTTTCAGAGTGGCGCCAAGGCCTTACCCCGACTTTCGGCGACCCGGTTCCGAGTCTCCGGGCGTCAGGTTCACGGCACGTCGCTCACCAGCTCACGATCAGGTCCCGGTCCGGCTTGAACGGCGAGCTTTCGAACGTGAAGCGGTGTTTGCCATCGAAGGATGTCTCTTCATGGAATGGCATGTTGAAATGAAGTCTGGCAAGAGAGGAGTCCGCGATGACCAGGAACCACCCGCGATCCAGCGGTCGTTTCCAGGCGAGCGCCGTGGTGATCAAGTATTTCGCGATTCGCTTCGTGACCGGTTGCCGATAGAGGATCTTGAGCTGGTAACTTTCGACATCGCCGGGCCGAAATGCGAGATCGCAGTCGTAGCCCCTCTGAATTAACGTGACGGGCATGCCATGCGAGGAGCCGCTACGAAGGAGTTCCACGGACTCGATGCGAGGCGCGCCCAGGCCGCTTCCGCGAGCGATCGGATAGCGGATCTTTGCCCAGCCATCCGCGGGAACCCCATCGAATCGGTACAGCCCGTTCACGTGAAGGTCATGCGCCGTCAGCGTGAGTACGACCGCTTCATCGAGGAAGCGAACCTCGCCCGCTGCCGTGTCGATCTTTGCTAGTTCGTGAAGCAGTGCGCGATCCAGAGCGGCATCGGCGAATTCGCCGCCGCCGCTATGACCGTTGGATTGGAAGTCCCAACCCGAAGAGACGCGACGAAGGGTCAAGACCTCGCCGTCGCGGAACTCGAGCCGGACCTCGTTGGGCTGGACGACTCTGGGTGTCCGGCTGAAGGTCGGGTGCTCGAGATCGACTGTGGTGCCGTTCGCAAGCGCCAAGAAGATCTGGTCCATCGCCTTGGCATTCGCCGTCCAGGTGCGCTGGTGGGACCGGTCAGTTCCGACGAAATAGGCGACTTCAAGTGAACTGAGCTCCGGCCGCGATCGTCTCAGGGTGACGACTCCACTTGGTGCGATCGCCAGTGTTCCCGTGAAAGTCGGATCCTCGATCCGGCGGATGCTCGTCTCCAGAACAGCGCCAGCGAGATCGCGGCGGGTCCTGAGCTTGCGCAGGAACTCAAGAGATCTCCTGTCGCGCCAATCGCCAAGGAGTTCGATCGCGCTTAAGCGGTCCGCTCGGATCTCGGCGACGACTGCCTCGGGCGGATCGGCGACCGTGAGTGAGCCGCGCGGCGGCGCCTGGGTGACCGGTGCGTCGACCCAGTGTCGAAGTGCGGTGAGCATCGCGGTGGCCTGCTCTCGATTCGCGTGAGCGCGGTACCACTCCTGGAGCCGCCGGTCTGGTGCATACGCCGGAGGCGACTGGGCTTGGACGATGAGTGGCGCGAAGAGGTCGAACTGGCGTTCCAGTAGAGCCACGGTGCCCCTCTGAAGCAGCGATGGCGCTACGCCATACTGCCCGAATTGCCTCACGAGGTCGCGTTCGTCCTCAGGCAGACGTTCATGAAGCCATCGAGCCGGACGATCGTTCATCTCACGGCAGACTTGCGTCGGGACCGGGTTCGCACTTCCCGAAACAGCGAAGAGCAGAACGGCGCCGCAGAGGATCATCGGCCCCCACCGAAGAGTCGCGTTGCGCGATCGATCGGTCATGAAATCTCGTAGCAATGCGTGACGAGAGTCGAGCAAGGCATGATTCGGTCCTCTTACGTAGTGTCCTGCGGCGTCGTTTGCCTCGCGAAGAACACGAACCAAGTCGCGATCGCCGCCACGATCCACGCCAAGCCTGTGAGCGCGACGCGGCGCACGTCCTGTTGCGCCACCGAGCCCACGATCGCGGCCAGCTCGAGCAGCGCGAACGCAACCGCCACGGCGATGCGCCATGCGTTGCTGCGGCCGCCGGGCGCGTCGCGACGCAGCAGGATCGGCAGCGCCAAGCCGGTGAGCGCGAAGAACGCGGCGTCGACCACCACGACACCCGTGGTGAGTTGGTCCGTGCGCGCGAGCCCCAGGCCCAGCGTGAGGATGGTCGACAACACGCCGAGCAGAAGAATCGCCGCCCATGGCGTGGCGAAGCGGTGGCTGAGCCGCGCGAAGATGCCAAAGAAAGCGCCATCGCTTGCGAGCGCCCACGTGAGCCGCGGCCCGGCGAGGAACTGCGCATTGAGCACGCCGAACGCCGACAGCGCCACGGCGGAAGCGGCCAGCCGGCGGCCCAGGCCCCCCGAGACCACCGAGATGGCGTCGGCAGCCAGTGCCGTGGCGTCGCGCACGCCTGCGAAGCCCAGCAGGTGGAAGTACGCCCAGTTCACGCTCAGGTACACCACTACCACGATCGCGACGCCCAGCAGGATCGCGCGTGGCAGCGTGCGGTGCGCGTCGTGGATCTCGCCGGCCATCCACATGGCCTGCTGCCAGCCGCCATACGCGAACATCGTGATGGTGACGCCGGCGAAGAGGCTGGCAAGCGTCATCGCATGAGCGGGACTGGGCGCCACTTGCGGGAGCGCCGCTGCCGGGCTGAGCGCTGCGACTGCGACGATCGCGGCGATCGCCAGCAACTTGAGCGCCACGGTGGCGTTCTGCATGCGTGCGCCCGAGCGCACGCCGATCACGTTCACCACTACGAGCGTCCACGTGAGCAAGGTGGCGATGGTCAAGGTGTAGGCGTCGCTCGAGGCGGCGCCATGCAGCGCCACGAGCAGATTCTGCGCGCACACGATCGAGATGATCGCGGCCCCACCCGCTTGCACCGCGGTGAGATTGCAGAAGACGAACAGGAATGCCGGCGCGCGGCCGAACGCATCGCGCAGCACATGATATTGACCGCCGGCGACCGGCCGCAGCCGGCCGAGCTCGGCAAAGGTGATCGCGCCCAGCACTGCGACCACGCCGCCCAGGCACCATGCGAGCATCGCGGCTCCAGAGCTGCCGCTGATCCGAGCGACATCGCGGGGTCCGAAGAATATGCCCACGCCCACGATTGCACCGACCACGACGCAGGTGGCGTCCCAGAAGCCCAACACTCTGCGCAGGGAATGCACGGGTTGCGAGTCCATCGCGGGACTCTATCCCAGACACCGGGCGATGACGACGCGCATCTTCGGGCTGTGGCTGCTACATGATTCTGTCCGCCCCAAGTGCAACGTGAAAGTGTCCTCCCTATGGGACACCTGACGATGAGCCAGAAGGAAGCGCCTCGGGCCGGACTGGTCCGAGCTGCCGAGGACGGCAAGCTGACGAACGCGG
>JANYBS010000118.1 GCA_025360715.1 Candidatus Eiseniibacteriota bacterium
AAGCAGGTTGAGCTTGCCGTCGGCCTGCGCATCGAATTGCGGAAAGACGAGATTCCAGAACTCCATGAAGCGGTCGCCGGGATCGCCCGCGGACTCGCCCCAGAAGGCGCCTTCAGGCAGGTGATCCGGGCGCTTCTCACCAAGATCGAAGTAGATCTCGCTGCATGGACCACACGCGCCAGCGCCGCCCGCGGGGCCCCAGAAGTTATCCTTGCGGCCGAGCGCCACCAGATGGTCGGCGGGCAGGCCCAGCTTCTTCCACAGCTCGGCCGCCTCGTCGTCGCGCGGCACGCCCGGCTCGCCGCCGAAGATGCTCACGTAGAGCCGGTCCACCGGCAGCTCGAGCGTCTTGGTGACGAACTCCCACGCAAGCGCGGTCGCCTCTTCTTTGAAGTAGGCCCCCTTGGATGCGGGGCCGAACGAGAAGTTGCCCAGCATCTCGAAGAACGTATCGTGGCGCGGAGTCAGGCCCACGTTGTCGAGGTCGGTGAGCCGCAGGCACTTCTGCACGGTCGTCGCACGCGTGTACGGCACGTCGCCGGTGGCCGTGTAGTACGGCTTGAACTGCACCATGCCGGCGGTCGTGAACATGAGCGTGGGATCGCCATGCGGCACGAGCGGCGAAGACGGGACTTCCACATGCCCGTGGCGCACGAAGAAATCCAAGAACGCACGACGAAGCTGCGCGCCCGTCTCGAGTGTGACTTTCGACATCCGGACTCCCAGGCAAGGAACATGGGCCGGCGCGCGCAAAAGGCGCGGCCGGACCGGCAGATGTTGGATACGGTTCGCGGGCAGAATAGCCGAAACGGCGTGGCGAGTCAGGGCGGGCCCGGGGCGGATTTCCGGCCGTGCCGGGGCCCGGCAGGCGGCCGCGCGGTCGGCTATACTCCCCGGCCGCCACCATGGCGACCCTAGGCGAGGCAAGATCATCGCCGGCGCGCGACCATTCCCATAGCCCGAGGCGTACCCAGACATGTTGAGAGCCGGGATCGTCGGCCTGCCCAACGTCGGCAAGTCGACCCTGTTCAATGCCGTGACCCGCACCCGCAAGGCCGAGGCGGCGAACTACCCCTTCTGCACCATCGATCCCAACGTGGGCATCGTCACGGTGCCCGATGCGCGGCTCGCCGTGCTCAAGGATATCGCCAAGACGACGGTGATCATCCCCGCCGCGGTCGAGTTCGTCGACATCGCCGGGCTCGTCAAAGGCGCGAGCCAGGGCGAAGGCCTGGGCAACAAGTTCCTCACGCACATCCGTGAGGTCGATGCGATCGTGCAGGTCGTGCGCTGCTTCGAGGACGCCGACATCCATCATGTATCGGGCAGCGTGGATCCCGTACGCGACATCGATGTGATCAATACCGAACTGATGCTTGCGGATCTCGAGACTGTGAAGAAGCGCCGCGAGCGCGGATCCAAAGACGCCAAGCGTGGCGACAAGACCGCGATCGCCGAAGAGGCGGTGCTCGCCAAGCTCGAAGACGGCCTGGGCGAGGGCAAGGCGGCGCTCGTGATCGAGCTCACACCCGAAGAGCGCGCGCTGTCGAAGGGCTTCTTCCTGCTGTCCGACAAGAAGACGATCTTCGCGTGCAACGTGCGCGAGAACGATCTGGCTGCTGCGGATACGAACCCGTTCGTGCTTAACGTGCGCGAGTACGTGAAGACGCATCTAGACTGCGAAGCGGTCGTGATCAGCGCGCAGATCGAGAGCGACCTCGTGGACCTGGAGCCCGAGGAGGCCACGGCGTTTCTTCAAGAATTGGGCGTGGAGGAAAGCGGCATCGGCGCGCTGATCCGCTCGACCTACCACCTGCTGGGCCTGCGCACTTACTTCACGGCGGGCGAAAAGGAAGTGCGCGCGTGGACGATCCACATGGGCGATACGGCGCCGATGGCCGCTGGCGTCATCCATAGCGACTTCGAGCGGGGCTTCATCAAGGCCGAGACCGTGGCCTATGAAGACCTGGTGCGGTGCGGGTCGGTGGCCGCTGCGCGTGCCGAAGGCAAGTACCGCATGGAAGGCAAGGAGTACGTGGTGGCCGACGGCGATGTGATGCTGTTCAAGTTCGCGCCGACGAACTAGCCTTACACGAATTCACAGACAGGCGAACCCCCGCAGACTTCTTCGGCTGCGGGGGTTCTTGTCTTCCAGGCGCGTGCGAGGCGGGCTAAAGCTTGCGCCCCGCGATCACCACCGCATCCAGGCGCACGAACTTGAGCGATGCGCCGCTCAGTGCTGCGCCCGACGTGGGGCCCACGAACGTGCCGTCGATGCTCAGCTGCAGTTGCTTCTTGGCGAAGAGCGCGTTGAGCTGCGCGTTGCCACCGATCGTGCTGGTCACGGTGTCCGGCGTGCCGGCCGTGAACGTGAGCTGCTGCGTCAGGATCGGCGTGGTCGTGAGCGGATCGGTGTTCGTGTC
>JANYBS010000223.1 GCA_025360715.1 Candidatus Eiseniibacteriota bacterium
CGGAACGTGGCGTTGCGAGTGCCTGCGTGTACGCTGATCTGTCCCAAGCGTTCGTAACCCGGCGGTGCGGACTCGCCCTTGCGATAGACATCGACCGTCGCCCGCGTGTCGCGAGGCGGCGCGTGTTTGCTGATGACCGACATGAAGCCCACAGTCGTCGTAGGCGTCTTCGGGCACGCGGGGATATAAGTGGCCAGATGCACCGGACCGCCGACGATGGCGGCAAGTGCCAGTAGCGTGCGGACTCTCACCGGGTGCCTCCGATGTGCGTCTCGAACAGCCGCTCGATGCGCTTGTATTCGTCGAGCCAGCTGTCCGCATGTACGAAACCGTGGCGCTCCATGGGATAAGGCGCGAATTCCACATCGTCCTTGTGCAGTTCCATGAGGCGCTGGAAGAGCCGCACCGAGTCCTCGAAGAAGACGTTGTCATCGATCATGCCATGGCAGATGAGCAGCGAGCCCTTCAGGCCTTCGGCGAACTCGAGCGGCGATGAGCGGCGGTAGGCGATCGGATCCACCTGCGGCGAATTGAGGATATCACTCGTATAGACGTGATTGTATTGCGTCCAGTCTGTGACCGGCCGCAGCGCCGCTCCAGCTTGGAATACGTCTGGCGCCTTGAAAAGCGCCATGAGCGTCATGAACCCGCCGTAGGAGCCGCCGAAGAGCCCGACGCGCTTGGAATCGCCATGGTGCTCGCGCACCGCCCACTGCACGCCATCGATCAGGTCCTCCAGCTCGGGCGTCCCCATTCGGCGATAGATGGAGGTGCGCCAGTCGCGACCGTAGCCCTCGGACGCGCGGTAGTCCATGTCGAGCACCACATAGCCCAACTGGGTCAGGCGCTCCTCGAACATCTGTTCGCGGAAATAGTACGGATACTGCAGATACACATTCTGCGCGTAGCCCGCGCCATGCACGAACAGCACCACGGGATGCGTGGTGCCGGTGCCCGGCGCGGCGTCGTAGAGCTTGGCCCAGATCGCGCCCGCGCCATGGGAAGATGGCACTGCCACGATCTGCGGCGGCGCCCAAGGAATCGCCTTGTACTCGGCCGTGCGCGTGTCGGTGAGCTCGCGCACGTCGCCACCGGCGAGCGCGACCACGGCCGCCTGGTTCGGCGTGAAGCTCGAGGAATGCTCCAGCAGGACCGTGCGACCGTCCGGCGACAGGGCGAAGCGCTCCACGCCCTTGAGCTGCGTCACGCGCTGCAGCGGCCCGCCATCGACGGCCACGCGATACACGTCGTACGCATACGGCGCTTCCGCGTTCGTGCGCAGCACGAACGTGCGGCCGTCGCCCGTGAGCACCGGCTGGGAGACCTCGAAGCGTCCCGACGTGAGCGCCACCGGCGCGCCATCGAGCGCTTTGCGGTAGAGATGCGAATAGCCGCTCTCCTCGCTCAGGTACCAGATCGCGTGACTCGCGGGCAGCCAGCCAGCGTCGTTGAAGCTCCAGTTGATCCACGCCGGGTCGTGCAGGCGATGCTGCAGCATGAGCGTGTGCGTCTTGGGTTCCACCGAAACCAGCCAGCGGTCCTTGTTGTCGTTCGACTGCAGCCGCACAAGCGCGACGCTGCCGTCGCTCGCGAACGCGCAGTCCTGCACGCGCAGCGCGCGCTCATGATCATCGCTCTTGCGGCCGTGGCCGCCGCCTTCGCCGCGCGCCGAATCCGGCTTGGGCGCGGGCTCCTTCCACACGGCGCGCGCGGAGTCGTTCTCGGCGCGGATCGCCGCGAGCGGGTCGTCATGGATGCCGGGCAGCGAGTCATACGCGAGCTTGGTCGCCGTGCGCGCGCCCAGATCCACGAGCCACAGCGACTGCGGCGCGGGCTCGTTGCGGCCCACACGCGGGCGCTCATCGTCGGCCTCTTCGTAGCCGGACTGCGTGACCCAACGCGGCATCTTGCCCACGCGCCCGGCGTCGTAGCCCTTGGGCAGGGTGGAGACGACCATCCAGCGGCCCGATGGTGACAGCCATGCGTGGCTGAGCGCCACGTCGGTGCCCAGATAGACAGGGCGCGGAACTCGCGTGGGATCGGCGCTCTGCAGTTCGGCATCGTGCGCCTCGAGCGCCTGCTTGTCGTCGTGATCCCTGCGCAGGTTCGAGAGCAACCGCAGTTGCAGCCGCTCCAAGTCGTTCAGCTCCCTGGCGTCGGGATCCTGCTCCAACTTGAGGATCGCGGCCGGGGCCAGCACCGCGCTGGCGATGTCGTACACGAACCAATCCGTGCCCAAATGGAACTGCAGGGCGCTGTCGTCACTCGAGAACTGTGGCTCGCTCTCGGCCACGGCCGTGCGCGTCACCTGCGTGAGCTTGCCCGTGCGCAGGTCGCGCAAGAAGACGTCGCCGTTACGCACGAACGCAGCGCGATGGCGCGCGTGGTCAAACACCGCACCGGCCTCATCGACTCCCGCCAACGCGGCGGGCGCCACGATCGCGTCGTGGCCATCTGCGAGCGAATACCGGCGTAGATCGCGGATCGGCGTACCGGTGCGCTTGAGCCGGTAGAGCACCGCTTTGCCATCGAGCGACCAGAACGGGCGCTCGACGGGCGGGCCGATCCAATCCGGCTCCGCCATGATGCGCGTGATGGGAATCGGCGTCGCGTGAGCGGCGGCAGCGATGGTGAACAGTGACAACACTGCAGCGATCAAAACAGACCGGCGTCGGGGCATTCCGTCTCTCCGTGTGAGGATGGGATGCCGCAGGATAGCCAATGACGTGCGATCCACGCACCAGCGAATCTTACGGACGCGGCCGCAGAAGTGCCCGTGCGCGGCAGGATCACTCGCAGACGTAGAGCACGGTCCACTGGCTATCGATCACCGCGACTTCGGTGAAGCCGGCGGCCTTCAGCCGGGCGCGCCACTGCGGCACCGTTGCGGTGCCGTGATCGGTCTTGGCGGAGTCCGGCGTGGACAGGAACAGGTTGCGGCGCACGTGCGCGCGCATGCGGGCCAGAAAAGCTGCCACTTGATCATCCGGCACATGCTCGATCACCTCGATGCAGAATATGTAGTCCGCCAGCAGGAGTTGGTCCTCGGGCAGGTCGAGCCATCCGCATGGGTGGATCTTCACGTGCTCCGGCCACTCCTGCTGGTTCAGGTAGTCGTGACTGAGCGGATGCGGCTCCACGCCCACATAGCGATCGAGGATGCCCGCCTCGAGCATCTTGCGAAGGCCGAAGCCGATGCCCACGCCCACATCGATCACGTTCCAGCGGCGGTCCTTATCCTGCAGGAACTGGATCGGCAGCGTGTACATCTTCTGGTGGCCCAGGCTGTAGTCCTGGAAGCCGCGGGATTCATAGAGCTCGTATTCGTTGGTATCGCTCATGTGCCCTCCGTGGCCCGGACTGGCCGCGGCGACGGTAACACGAAGGGCCGGCGCCTGACTGGCGCCGGCCCTCGTGGAATGACTTGGTGACTAGCGAACGACCGCGACCTTCTGTGTCACCGAACGGCCACCCTGCGCGAGTTTCACGAGGTAGACGCCCGTGTGCAGCGAACGGCCGACCGTCGCCGAGCCGCTCTGCGTCACACGCAGCGACTCGAGCGAACGGCCACTGATGTCGAACAGCTCGATCGTACCGGCATCGCCGCGCGACAGCGTGAACGACAGCGACACGCCCTGCGTGGCCGAGACCGCGCGCAGCGACAGGCGCGCCGCCGCAGGGACCGCGATCCACGTCTGGCCCACGTACTCGACCGGACCACCCTTGGTCGAGACCGCCAGGCGATAGCTGTAGCGCGCACCGGCCTGCACCGCCGTGTCCCGGAAGTGCAGCTCACCCGTGCCATCGGCCTGGATGTCGCCGAGCGCCGTCCACTGCGTGCCATCGTCGCTACGGAGCACCGTCGCGACCGCCGCCGAACCATCCGGCGAATACCACGTGAGGTCCACGTGATCGGGCTGCGCGTCGGTCTCGAGGATCGCCGCCTGTGCCGGCACGACGCAGTCATTCAATACCGACAGCCACGAGTCCGGCGAGCCCTGACGGCCATCGGCGAAGTTCGCGTACACGTTGCAGCCATCCGAGACGAGCGCGCTGTAGTCGCCCATGTTCGGGGCCAGATTGCTGCTCACGTTGTTCCAGTTCGTGGGCGCACCATCGTTGACCAACTGCGACGCCGCGAACGTGGCGCCACCATTGCTCGAACGGCTGTAGGCGATGTCAGTGTTGATGCCATTCAGCGCATCGCGGCGGTGGTCGTACCAGTCCACGAACACCTGCCCGGCCGCATCGACCGCGACCGCCGAGAACGACTCGTCCAAGCCGATCGGAGTGTCGTTGACGACCTTGCGCGGCGTCCACGTGACGCCGTCGGCGCTCGACGACAAGATGGCGTCGCGCTGGTCACGCGCGACCTCATCGCCGGGCTGCGCGACGTGGTTGCCTGTGTACAGGATGTAGTTGCCCAGGTTCGCGCTGTTCGCCAGCACGCGCACGAGATACGTGCCGTTCGAAGGCGGCGTGAACGTGACAAGGCCCACACCCTGCGCCAGGTACGAGAGCGCCGCGCGGTTCGCGACCGCGCCGCCCGCCGTGAACACGCGCAGGAAGCCGTCCTCGTTCGATGCGCCATTCGGGACCAGGTAGAGCACGACCGTCTGGCCGGCGACACCGTTGAACGAGAACCAGTCCTGGTCCCCCGTCGAAGCGAGGTTGCCGAGCACGGCCTGGCCGATGCTGATGGCGTTCGCCGTCGCCGGCGTGCCGTTGTTCTCGGTCTCCGCGACGCCGCCCAGCGCGCCCAGTGGATCGAAATTGATGTTCACCGATTCATCCCAACTCGCATAGAGCCGGCCGCTATTGACGCCGCCGGTGTAGTCCACGGCCAGCGTCGGGAAGCCGATGCCGCGCGCGCGGTTGAAGCCGGCGGGACCCGAACCGTAGTTCGAGCTCACGCCGCTCGGGCCGGTCGGCAGCGTGACGATCGGGCCGAACGTGAGGCCGCCATCGGTCGAACGCCGCGTGCGCATGTAGTTGAACTGCGTCGTCAAGTCATACGTGTAATACATGACCTGCACGAAGCCGCCCGGGCCGACGACAACCTGCGAGCCTTGCACGCTCTCATCCGCCGAGTTCGTGAGCACGAGGGGCGCCGACCAGGTGGCTCCCTGATCGCTCGACATCTGGAAATCGATCTCGTCGCCACCGGCCGCCAGGAAGCGCGTGTACGTGAGATAGATCTTGCCGCTGATCTTGTCGGCCGCGATCCATTCCTTGTCGAGGAAGTCCGTCGTGCTGCTACTCACCACGACCGGGTTGAGGAACGTGCAGACGCCGCCGCTGAACGTGCCGCGGCAGACCGCCACCGACGACGCCGCGCCATCGGGCGTGAACAGGTCAGCGAAATAGAAGTTGCCGGCGAAATCGTTCGTGACGACCGGATCGCCTTCATGGCGAGCCGAGGAGCTGGCCACCGGTAGGACGCCGCCGTCGATCCACGACGCACCGCCGTTGTTCGAATACGCCCAGCCCGTGTTACCGGGGCTCACGCCGAAGTTCTTGCCGTCGTTCCAGCCCGCGACCATGTTCAGGCCGTTCGCAGCGATACTGGTCTCCGAGTTCGTCGTGCCCGCCGGATCGCCGGCGGTGTTGTTCACGCGGACGTTCGGCCCGAGCGACTGCGCCGAGAACGGCCGCGCCGCGCGCGAGCCACCCACCTGCGGGATACCGCCGCTCTCCACACCATCTTCATTGACCGTGAAGTCGCCATCGAGGGTGAGCGTCCGGGCCAGCTCACGAGGCACGTAGACGGCCCCGTTCTCGACGCGCACACGAGGAACCGCGGGACGCACGATGCGCTCCCAGCCGACCGGATGCGGCCGCGTGCCGGCGAACGACGTGGCAGCAACGAGCGCGAAAGCAGCGCTGAGGAACAGGAGCGGATGACGGAGTCGCAGACGACTCATGGGGACCTCGCAGGCTGGAGGTGAAACGGAAAGGCGCTGGCCGCGCCGGGGTGCGAGCGGCCGGATTCCAGAGTGGGCCACCACGGATTCTTTACACAAGCCTAATTCGCGACTCGCATCCGCCGCCGTCCCGGCCGTTGTATGCTGCACCCTCTCCTCCGTCGCATCCCGGTACACAGGCCGCTTGGCGCATCCCGGAGAACCCGCTTTGCCGACCGAAGTCCTTGGCTATCTTGCCGCCACCGGCACGACGATCGCATTCCTGCCCCAGGTCATCCGCGTCTGGAAGACGCGGTCCGCCGAGGACATCTCGCTGTCGATGTACCTGCTGTTCGTGGCCGGTGTCGCGCTGTGGATCGCGTATGGGCTCGCCATCCACTCGGTGCCGGTCGTGGCCGCGAATTGCGTGACGCTCGTGCTTGCAGGTGCGGTGCTCGTTGGCAAGTTCCGCTTCGGCGGACGCTGAACGCCCAGCTGCGCGGGCCTACCAGTCCGTGGGCTGGTAGTCCTTGAGGAACTGGCCCCACACGTGCTGACCGGTATTCACGCCCGTGATGATCGGATCCACGATGCGGGCGGCGCCATCCACGATGTCGAGCGGCGGATGGAAGCGGTGCTCGAGCACTTTGCGCTCGGCGATCTCGGCGGGGTCTTCATCGGTGACCCAGCCGGTATCCACGCTGTTCATGTGGATGCCATCCTGCTGGTAGTCCGTGGCCGCCGTGCGCGTCATCATGTTGAGCGCCGCCTTGGCCATATTCGTGTGTGGATGGCGCGTGGTCTTGGAGCGCCGGTAGAACTGCCCTTCCACTGCCGAGACGTTCACGATGTGCTTGTCGCGTTCGGCCGTCTTGAGCATGAGCGGCTTGAGCCGGGCGTTGAGCAGGAACGGCGCGACCGCGTTCACGAGCTGCACTTCGAGAAGCTCCACCGCCGGCACCTCGGCCATGAGCATGCGCCACGAGTTGCGTGAGCGCAGATCGACCTGCTGCAGGTCCTGATCGAGCCGGCCCTGTGGGAAGAGCGCCTTCTGTGCCTCCTGCTCCTCGGGCAACAGCCGCACCTGCGAGAGTTCGGCCGCATGCGTGAGGCCGGGCAACACCGGCACCACGCCGGCAGCAGAAGCCTCTGCAAGCGCATCCGCCGAGCCCTGAGCGGAATCAAGCGCGCCTTCGGGCAACAAGTGGTAGCCGCGCAGGCCTTCGTAGCTGCCGAGGAGTTTGCGCAACTCCACGGGCATGGTGCCAAGCGCCGCGGTCTCCCCTTCCATCATATGTTCGTAGAACTCGGGCGGGCGGCGCACGGTCTGGCAGGCGTTGTTCACGATGAAGTCGAGCCGCTCGCGTGTCTGCAGCATGACGCGGCAGAAGCCTTCCACGCTCGGCGTGTGGCGCAGGTCCAGGCCGAAGATCTCGAGCCGGTGACCCCACTGCCCGAAGTCGCTCTCGCGCGCATAACGCGCCGCCGAATCGCGCGGGAAGCGCGTGGTCACGATCAGGTGCGCGCCGCAGCGCAGCAGTTTGAGGCCGGCCTGATAGCCGATCTTGACGCGGCCGCCGGTGAGCAGCGCAACACGGCCGGTGAGGTCGGCAAGCTCGGTGCGCTTGAAGAAATTGAAGTCAGCGCACGCGGGACAGAGCTGGTCATAGAAGTGGTGCACCTGCGTGTAGTACTTCTTGCAGATATAGCAATTCTGCTCGTGCAGCGCAGGCGGCAGCGATTGCTCGGCCAGCGTCTCGGGAGGCTGGACGACGTCGTTCGGTGTGAACGCGGCCGGCGGCAGGATGTTCGGCGTCGTGAAGACCGGCTGCTTGCGCAGGCGGCGGATGCCGGTCTCGTTGAACACGTTCTCGTCGCGGTCGAGCTTGGAGTTCTTGCGCAGGCGCCCGAATTCCTTCACGAGCCGGCGGCGGTCGGCGCGGTCCGGGCTGAATACCTTGCCTGCGGCGATCATGAGCCGCTTGCGGCCCTCATCGCCCAGATGCGCGAGCAGCCGGCGGTTCGCTGCCACGGACTCCATGATCTCGAGGGCAGCCTGGAGCTTGGCCGTGATCGCCTCATCGCGAGGCTCGGGGTGCATGGGATCGGAGGGTTCTGCGGGCGCCAGTGGCCCGGCTGGCGGCAATGGCTCAATCGTCGACATGGCGTGAGTTTAGTAGAGCCGCGCGGTGGTGGGAAGGCAGCCGGGGCGGGGTGATCCGCCCCAGGCTCACCAACGCGCACCGTTCCGGGCATTTGCGCAGGGCTCAAGTTCGCGGGCCCGCGACCGAGACTAACCACCCGAAGTACTCCGCGCAGGGACGGCGCACACGACCCACTCGCTTTACCCCGAGAGGACCGTCCATGCAGATCCCTCCTGCCATGCAGTCGGCCATCCAGGGCCTGCAGCGCTACGACTGGCAGATGGCCGATGCGGCCTCGCAGATCGCGCGTTTCTCAGACTCAACAGATGTCAGCAAGACGCCGCCGGGTCCCGGGGCGCCGCCGCATGCCGCCATGCCTCCCGCGTTGCCATCCACACACTCGATCGACGTGGTGACCGAGGACCTGACCGGCACGATGCTCACGATGATGTTCGCCCAGCGCGCCTACACGGCGCAGCTGCGGATCGTGAGCGTGACCAAGGAGATGCAGAAGGAAGTCACCGACTTGGGAACGCACACGCCCAAGGATAACGGCAACGGCTGACGCTGGAAGCACGCCGCATTGTTCAGCTACGAGGCAGTCGCCCCGCGGCGCGGCGCTGTTCGTAGGCTCTAGCAGCCGTGAACGCCGTGGCGTGCAGCGTGTCGTCCAAGCCGTGCGCTCGACAGCGCTCCAGTAGGAAGCCCAGCAGGTGGTCGGATTCGATGAGTCCGCCGCGCTCGAGATCGCGCAACAGGCTGGCCTCGAGCAGCGAGTCCCGCGCCGAGAAGAGTGCGCGATTCTGCTGCAGGAATGCCGCATCGGGCGGGAATCCTTCACGCGTGGCGATCGCACCGTTCGTCTCGAACACGCGCAACAGCAATGCGCCGCCTTCGGGTGTGCGCAGGATCTCGCCGACATTCGCCCGCAGCAGTGAGTTCACTACGGCGAGCGTGCCCAGGAACACGAGCTTGAGCCATAACTCGCGGCGGATGTCCGCCGATGCCTTGGCGTCGACGGTGGTGCCTGCGAACGCAGACTCGAGCTCGGTCATGCGCTCGGAGGGCTGCCCATCGAGCTCGCCGAAGCGCAGCACATTGAATGGATAGAACTGCTCGATCGCACCATCGTCGCGCAGCATCGCACCGATCCGGGCGATGCCGCCCACCACGCGGTCGGCACCGAAGCGGCGCGCGAGCGTGTCGATGTGCGAGACACCGTTCAGGAACGGCAGCACCGCCGCACGGCCGGCCATCGCGGGTAAGATCGCGGCGATCGCGCTGTCCAGGTCGTACGCTTTGCACGTGAGCAGGACGAGGCCTGTGTCCGCCGGCGCGTCGGCCGCGAGCACAGCGTTCACCTGCAACGTGGCGTCACCGTTCGGGCTCACGATGCGCAAGCCCTGCGCTTGCAACTGGGCCATGCGCACGGGACGCACGACGAACGTCACGTCAGCGCCGGCTTGCACCAGACGTCCGCCGAAGTAGCCGCCCACCGCGCCCGCGCCGAGCACGACGATCTTCATGGCAGCGTCCTCACCGGATCCGGAGTACTCCGGATCGCGTCGTACCAATCCGCCCAGCGCTTCACGTAGTCCACGCGATGCGCGGGCTCGGCGAAGCTGTGGTTCTCGCGCGGATACGCATAGAACTGCACGCTGCGGCCCAGGTCCTTGAGCGCGCGGTAGAATTGCACGCTCTCGGAGAACGGTACGCGCGTGTCCGCCTGCCCGTGCAGCAATAACAACGGCGTCGTGCAATCCTTCACATAGCGGATCGGGTTCGGACGGTCGAATTGGCTGAGCTGGCTCCAAGGGTCGCCCTTGTATTCCCACTGCGCGGCCAGGCCGTGGTTGATGTCGCTGAGCGAATACGAGTGCATCACATCACTCACGGCAGCGCCTGCCACCGCGGCACGGTAGCGATGCACGTGCGTGACCATCCAGGTGGTGATGTAGCCGCCCCACGACCAGCCGCCGAAATAGAGCTGCTTGGAATCGGCGAGGCCGTCACGGATGAGCTGATCCACGCCGCTCTCGATATCGGCCTGCTCGATCTCGCCGAATCGGTTGCGGTTGGCGGCGTAGAAATCGAAGCCATATCCGAACGAGCCGCGGTAGTTCGGGCGCAACACCGAGTAGCCGCGCGAAGCGAAGTACTGTGCGAGCGCCGAGAACTTGGTGGTGGTCACGTCGTCGGGGCCGCCGTGCGGCATGACGATGATCGGCGCCGGGGCGCCCTCATGCGCGCCGGGTGCCAGCGTGAGCACGCCCTCGATGTTCACGCCTTCCGCGTTCTTCCAGCGCACCACGCGCGTCGTGCCCAGTGGCCAGGTGGCGACCTGCGGGTCGAGATCCGTCACGACCAGCGTCCGCGCCGGCGCCGGATCGAACACCGTGACCTGATCCGGCGTGCGGTCGGTGCTCGAGAGGAACGCGAACCGGGGCGAAGACGCTGCGGTGACGAGGTCGCCGGAGATGACGCGGCCCGAGAACCCAAGCGGCGTGCCTGTGCCCGGAGCGGCGGCCGCGAAGCGTTCGAGTGTGGTCGCCGTGCCGCGACGCACCACGGCCACGACCGACTTGCTGTCCGCGCTCCATGATGCGGCGGCGAAGCCCAGGTCCGCGCTCGAGACGAGGTCGCGCACCTTGCCCGTCGCCGCGTCGGCCACATAGAGCGCATTGACGTTCGAGAGTCCGCCCTGGAGCCCGGGCGCGAGGATCGAATGACCATCGGGCGACCAGTGCGCCACGGTGTACGGTCCTTCGGGAAGGTCGAGTGTGGAGACGAAGCTGCCATCGGCCGCCTGCACGACCGAGACACGATCCACGCTGGAGGCCAGATAGGGATCCCCGTTGGCGCTGGTGACGAGCGCCACGCGCTTGCTGTCCGGTGCCCACTCGTACGCGACCACGTTCGTCGTGCCTGGCACCATCTGCGCCACCCCGCCCGCGACCGCGATCCGGTGAAGGTGTGTCTCCGGGAACTCGAACTCCCAGTGAATCGCGCCGCCGCGCACGTGGCGCAACTGCTTCTCATCGGCCTCGAGCGGCTCCTCGGCCAGGAACCCCAGCCACGCGCCATCGGGCGAGAAGGCGATGCTCGCAGGGTCGAGCTCTCCGGTGTCGAGGCGTCGCGGCTCGCCGCCACCCAGCGACATCAGATGGATCGCCGCGTGTTCCCCCACGTTGCGCAGGAACGCGATCGTGCGGCCGTCGGGCGACCAGCAAGGAGCCGAAGCCAAGGCATCTCCGCGCGTGAGCTGGCGCGTCTGCTGCGTGGCGATGTCGGTGACGAAGACCTGGCGCTCGCGCTTCCAGCCGGTCTTGGTGTCGTCGCCCGCCACACGGGCGGACGAATCGAACGTGGCGGTAGCAACGGTGTAGACGACCTGCCGGCCATCGGGCGAGAGCGCCAGATCAGCCGGCGTGTGCAGCTGCACGAGATCGGCCGACGTGGGATGTGCGGCTTCAGCGGCCAGAGCCGGTGTGGCCAGCGCGAAAGCCAAGAACGCGCACAGGCTGGAGCGGATCACAGGATCCTCCGTAAGGGTTTTCAAGGCAGGCCGAACGAGGGTGCCAATGTAACGGCGTCAGGCCATGCGGCCAACCGGCACGGTGGCTCCGCCAGATCCTGTCGCTGACAGGCGCATAGGTTTCCGGACGCCGCTCGATTAGCATCCCGGGCATCACCCCCTTCCCAAGGAGCATGTGTGCATGGCCTATGACACCCGCCTCGCCAAACGCGTCCGCGTCGCATTCGGGAGCGGCTCGCGCATGATCCTGATGGCGCTGGAAGACGAAGTGGCGTTCGTCTACCGGGGCCACGTGACGTGCGCGATCGTCGGCGAGGACCTGCACGTTCTGGTGGGACCCAAGGGCTACGCGGCGGCACTGGCGCGCACCGGCGCCCGGCCCGCAGAGCGTCAGGGCCGCCCGTGGAAGGACATGGTCATCGTCGACATCGAGGGCATGCGCACGCGCGTGCAACTGGCGCGCTGGGTGCGCGAGGGCATGACGTTCGCGAAGACGCTGCCCGAGAAGGTGGTATGAAACGCGCAAGGATCCTGCTTGCCGCGCTGTTCGCCTTGCTCTGCGTCGGCGATTCCGCCCAAGCCCGTGCAGACGTCGCACGCACCGCGACGGCGACTGCCACCACGCTCAGCGATGAAGCCCTCATGGATGCCGCCGAACACCAGACCTTCCACTATTTCTGGGAGTTCGCCGACTCCGTGAGCGGGCTTGCGCGCGAACGCAGCAACGTCACGGCAGAGTACGGCCGCGAAGTCGCCACGATCGGCGGCACGGGCTTTGGAGTGATGGCGATCGTCGTGGCCAGCGAACGCGGATGGATCACCCGCGCACAGGCACTCGAGCGCCTGGATCGCATGACCGCGTTCCTTTCACACGCCGACCGCTTCCATGGCGTGTTCCCGCACTGGATGTACGGCGCCACGGGCCGAGTCCGGCCGTTCAGCGCGATGGATGACGGCGGCGATATCGTGGAGACGGCGTACCTGTTCGAGGGCCTGCTCACCGCGCGGCAATATTTCAGCGCCAACGCGGCGCCAGAGCAACGCCTGCGCGCCCGCATCGATTCGCTGTGGCGCGATGTCGACTGGACGTGGCACCAGCGCGAGGGCCAGAAGTCACTCTGGTGGAATCGCAGCCCGGCGCACGAGTTCGCGGTGAACGCACAGGTCGCGGGCTGGAACGAGGCGCTCATCACCTATGTGCTCGCGGCCAGCTCGCCGACGCACGCGATCGATAGCACCACTTACCATCACGGCTGGGCACGCGATGGCGCGATCCGCAATGGCCATGCGTTCGAAGGCATCCGGTTGCCGCTGGGTCCCGACGGTGGCGGGCCGATGTTCTTCGAGCACTATTCGTTCATGGGCCTCGATCCGCGCGGACTCAAGGACCGCTACGCCGACTATGGCGAACAATGCGTGGCGCACGCGCGCATCCAGCAGGCGTATGCGGTGCGCAATCCCCTTGGATTCAAGGGCTACGGCGCCGATTGCTGGGGACTCACCTCGAGCGACCAGCCCGGCGGATATGGCCGGCACGCGCCCGGCCACGATAATGGCGTGGTCACGCCGTCGGCCGCGCTCGCGTCATTTCCCTACACGCCCAAGGCCTCGATGCAGGCGCTTCGTCACTTCCACGACGACCTGGGCGGCAAGCTATGGGGCCCGTACGGATTCGCAGACGCGTTCGACGAGACGCGCGGCTGGGTGGCGAACTCGTACCTGGCCATCGATCAAGGCCCGATCATCGTGATGATCGAGAACCAGCGCACAGGATCGATCTGGCGGCTCTTCATGAGCTGCCCGGAGATCCAGGCAGGGCTGCGCAAGCTCGGCTTCGAGAGCCCTGCACTGGACGCACCGGTCAGACGTCGACAGTGACCTTCAAGAGCGTCGCCGGGATGCGGGTCTTGTTCGGCTCCCCGCTCTGGTTCTGGGCGTTGAAGAGTTCGTCGAGTTCGCGGTGCAATTCTTCCGCGCGGCCATTCGCTTCGGCCGCGGCATACGCGTTCATCGTGGGACCATAGTAGTGGCGGAATCCCGCCAGATACTCCGACGGTGACACGTCGGTGATGAAGACGAACGTGTCGCGCTCGAACTTCACGCGGTCAGCCGCGATGCCTGCCGCAGTGAAGCGCTCGAGCACCTTGTCCTCCATGCCCCAGGTCATCGGGCTCACGAAGCCCTCGGGCGGCGGCGGCGTGTAGGCGGAACTGATGCGCAGGATCTGCGCGACCAGCGTGGGATCGCCCGGGATCCAGTTGCCCATCACGATGCGGCCGCCCGGCTTGGTCACGCGCACCATCTGGCGCGCCACGTCCATGGGCTTGGGCGCGAACATGGCGCCGAAGACCGTGACGACCCTGTCAAAGCTCTGGTCCGCGATGCCCGCAAGCTCGCAGGCATCGCCTTCTTCAAAGCGCAGGTTCGCGAGTCCTGCGGCCTGGGCGCGCGCGTTGCCTGCGGCCACCAGGTTGTTGGCGATATCCACGCCCAGCACGTCGGCGCCAAGCTGCGCTGCTGGCAGCGCGGTCGTGCCGTCGCCGCAGCCCAGGTCGAGCACTTTCATACCAGGTGCGATGCCGAGTCGCGCGACGAACGCCTCACCGCTGCCGCGCATGGTCTGCGCGATGCGCGTGAAGTCACCCTTTTCCCATAGCGCCTTGTTCGGATTCATCGATCGAATTCTCCGTTTGAGGATGGATCGGCCCTCCGCGATGCGCGCGGTGCCGGACATGCGGTCATACGTTTCAATCGTTGCAGGCGAACATGTCCGCCTGCGATCAGGCGCTCGCGCTCCTCTCGCTGGCACGGATCGCCGCGGTGAGCGCGCGATTCACGGGCACAGGCAGACCGTGGCGCGCGGCAAGTCGCTCGATCACCTGATTGCGCACGCGCCATTCCGTGGGCCGGCCCGCCAGACGGTCGGCGACGATCGACGAGATGCGCGCGTTCTCGGCCTTCTGGAGCACGGCCAGCAGCCGCTGCGGCAGCGCCGGGTCGAGCAGGACGCCCTCCGCGCGAGCGACCGCGACGATCTCTTCGCCGAGCGCAAGAAAGTGCACGGCATGCGCGCGCGCGCGCAAAACCTCGTTGCCGCGGCGCTCGAGCACGCTGATGCCGCCGGCGGCGGCGTTGAGCAGGAGCTTGGTCCACGCGGCCACCGCGAAGTCGGGCGCGATGCTCACGTTGGCGAAGGTGTTCGCGAAGAGCGCCACGAGCTGCTCGCTCGCGGCGCCGGGAGGCAGCAACAACCGCACGCGGGAGCGCGCGATGATGCGGCCCGGCGCCGTGCGGTCGGCCGGGCAATCGACCACTGCCGGCACCACGTGGACGCCCGCGGACACGTACGGCGCCACGGTCTCGCGCTGTTCGATGCCGTTCTGCAGGACAGCAAGCACGGTCGCGGGCCCGCACAAAGCGCGCAGCCACGGCGCGGCCGCCGCGGTCTGATGCGCCTTGGTGGCGAGCAGGGCGATGGGCGCGGGCATCGCCTGCGAAGGATCACGCAGGCAGCGCGCAGGCGCTTGGACCTCACCGCGAGCGGTCGTCACCTGCAGCGCCTCGAATGGCGTACGCGTGGCGAACTCGAGCGCATGCCCGGCCTCGTGCAGCGCCCCTGCGAACGCGCCGCCGACGGCGCCGGGTCCTATGATGGCGATGCGCATGCGACAGTGTCGCAT
>JANYBS010000251.1 GCA_025360715.1 Candidatus Eiseniibacteriota bacterium
GTCCTTCAGCTGATGCTCTTCGTTGCCCGCTTTGACGGGCGTATGCGTGGTGAACACGATCTGCTTGCGCACGTCGTCCCACGCGTCGGGGAACTGCTGCCCGGCTTCCATGCGCTCGGCGATCATCTCGATGCCCGCGAACACGGCGTGGCCTTCATTGAAGTGATACGTGTGCACCGGGATACCCAGCCAGCCCAGCGCGCGCACGCCGCCGATACCCAGCAGCATCTCTTGCGCGATGCGCGTATCAGTGCCGGCTTCGTAGAGCCGGTGCGTGATCCAGCGGTCTTCCTGGCGCACGGGCTCGATCAGATAGAGCGGGCAGTTGCCATACTTCTCGGTGAGCCAGACACGGCAGGGGACTTCGCTGCCGCGCACACGGACTCGCACGCGCACGCCCGTGTCCTGCAGGAAGCTCGAATCGTAGCCGGGGAATTCCTCATAGGGCCGGCCATCGGCGCCGATGCGCTGCACGCAGTAGCCGCGCGCCCACAGGAGGCCGACTGCGACCATGGGCATGTGCAGGTCGCGCGCGGACTTGACGAAGTCACCGGCCAGGATGCCTAAGCCGCCCGAGTAGATGGGGAAGGACTCGTGCAGGCCGTATTCCATGCAGAAGTACGCAACGTGAGGCTGACGCTGGGACATTGCTGCTTCCTTCGGGGAGATGGATGCGTAGGCTCTTGGCAGGCGCAGGAAGATAAAGGCAAGCGGGACCCCTGTCACGGTCAAGGCAGGCGCCCGCAAGCGTTATCGGCCGCTGTGGCCCTGCGGTGCAGCGGCTTGCGCGTTGCTGGAAACGCGGCTTCCTACTGCAGCAGCGTCAGCCTGCGAGTCCGTTCGCCTCCCGCAGTGGCGAGCCGCGCCAGGTACACGCCCGGCGCAAGCCTCGCCCCATTGCTGCCGCGGCCGTCCCACGCGAGCACATGTGCGCCCGCGCTGAGCGCTCCATTCGCGAGTGTCGCGACGCGGCGGCCGGTGATGTCGTAGAGCGCAAGATCGGCCGCGCCATCCTGCGCGAGCGTGAACGAGAAGCGCGCGCTGGTGGTGACCGGGTCCGGGCTCACGGGCGCGAACGCGAGTGAGTTCGGAACTGCCGGCGGATCCACCGCGAGCGGCTGTTGCAGTGCGCGCTCGATGTTGAGCCGGGGGCCGATCGGGTTGTCGTACAGGCGCGCGTCGCCGTCGATGATGAGCTGCTGCGCCACCTGCCGCGCGGTGAGCTTGGGGTAGTGCGAGCGCACGAGTGCTGCCGCACCCGAGACGATGGGCGCCGAGAAGCTGGTTCCATCGTTGCTCATGTAAGCGTGCGAACCGTCGAAACCGAAGAGTTGCTCGTAGTAATAGAGGCTATAGGCGTCATATGCGTAGTTGCGCGCGATCGCCGACCACATGTTCTCGCCCGGCGCAGCGATGTTCACGTACGAGCCCCAGTTCGAGAAGTTCGACCGCAGGTTGCTCGCGTTGGTCGACGCTACCGCCAGCGTACCCGTGCACGCGGCCGGCCAGGTGGGCGTGTCGGTGCCGTCGTTGCCGGCTGAGCACACCACCACGATGTCGGCAGCGAGCGCCGCGTCGACGAACTGCTGCATGTAGTCGGCCGCAGAAGGGTCGGTGGTGCCAAAGCTCATGTTGAGCACTTGGATATGCCGCGCGATCGCATAGTCGAGCGCCTGCGAGACGGCGGTGAGCGTGATCGAGCCGTTCACATCGCTCACCTTGAGCGGCAGGATGCGGCAGCCCCACGCCACGCCCGCGACACCCGTGGCGTTGTTGCTCGACGCCGCGGCGAGTGCGGCCACGAACGTGCCGTGCCAGCCCACGTCGATGCTCGAGACGGGGTCGATGATGGAGTCCGGGTCGGGATCGTTGTCGTAGTCGCCGAAATCGTAGCCGTAGTAGTCATCGATATAGCCGTCATGCTCATCATCGATGCCGTTGTTCAGGATCTCGCCGGGATTGCGCCACAGCTTGGCGTTGATGTCGCTGTGCTGCAGGTCCACGCCGGTGTCCATGATGCCGATCACCACGCTCGACTTACCTTGTTCGAGTCCCCACGCGTTGGGCGCGCGCACGCCAGCGGCGCTGGTGCTCAGGTGCCACTGGTCCACGTACCACGGGTCGTTGGGCGTGACGTGCAGCGAGAAGTGCACATCGGGCGCGGCCGCCAGGATGCCGTTCTGGCCGCGCAATGCCGCCGCTGCCGCAACCGGATCGAACGCGGGATCGTCGCTGGTGAGCCGCAGCGCCTCGAAGCCGCGCTCCGACGCGTTCGAGGCTTGCCGCAGCGACGTCGCATGCGTGAGGCAATGCGCCGCAAGGACGCCGGCCAGTGCGCCCTGCGCGCGCAACGCGCCGTTGGCAGTAGCGCCAAGGCCGGCTTCGCTCGACGCGAGTACGAGCACCGTGCCCGGCGTGTACGCGACGGCCGCGTGCGCCTGCGCCGCGGGCAGCGCGGGCAAGCCCTGGAGCCGCGGCAGTGTCGTCATCGACGCGGCCGGTGCGAGCGCGGGCAGGCACAGCATTGCCGCGCTGAGAATGGCATGCAGACGCATGGTGCGATCCGTTCCTAAGGAGAACGGAGAAAGTGGCAGGGGGCCCCTCGTGCACATGAGTCTGCGTGGCGCCTGATCGCGCGACCTAGGGAATTCGCTGTCGCCCACACCCGCAGGGCTGAAAATGGGCCGGATGGCGCGGCGTTATGCACACATCGTGCAGAGCGCAATGCCGGGCAAAGCAGCGCCGCCGCCCGGTGGACCGGACGGCGGCGAAGACAGGCCTAATCGAAGCCGAAACTCCTCAACGCAACAGGACGACTCGCTTCACCGCCTGCCTTGCGCCCTGGCTCAGCCGCAACCAATGGACTCCGGGCGCTAGCGATGCGGTCTCGGGCATGCTGAGCACATGGCGGCCGGCTCCCAGAGAGCCAAGTTCCCGCCAAGCGACGCGCCTGCCCGCCACGTCGAGAAGCTCGAGCGCGCCCGAGGCCTGCGTGGGGAGCGAGAACGCGACGCTCAGTTGCCCGACTGGCGCGGGATCCGGCCGCGCTCCGGCCAGCGAGAACTCGGCGCGCGCGGGAACGTCGACCCAGGTCGGTGCGATGACGGCGCGGCCATAGGAATCGGTGAGTCGGTAGGCGTAGCGCGCTCCCGGAATGATCGTGCGGTCGTCGAAACTCAGTTGGTCGGTGCTGGTTGCCTGCGCGAGTCCCAGCGAATTCCACGAGGCACCGTCCACGCTGCGCTCGACCGAATATTCACCCTGTGCGACGGAGGCGCCCCACCAGAGCAAGTGCACATGGTCGGCGTCGGCCTCGCTCGATCGCAACGAAAGTGCGACGGGTACGATCCCGTCGTCGATCAGGCGCTGTGCGCGGAGCGAGTAACCGAGAGGGCTCCGCTGGTCCTGCCACGCCAGGATCGCGGAACCCGGTAGCGACGGGACCAGCACCGGGTCGGCCTGCCCAGCAAGCGCAAGGTCGACGAGCAACGTTCCGGAGATGGAATACCCAGGTGCGAGCGATCCGTCCGCGCGCCAGTGCTGCGCCCACAGGCGTGTGCCGACAAGCCAGGCGACGAAGGCTCCACCTTGTCCGTCGCTTGCAGGTTGCGGATTGTCAGCGCCCGACGTCGTGCTCGCGACAAGTCCTCCGGAAGGCCAACCCGATGCCTGAGAGGCTTGCGACGTGACACGGCTTATCCAAGGGTAGCCGGCGCCGTCCAGCTGCATCCATGCGACGATCGCGCCGCCGGTGCCGTCCGGACAGAGCTGCGCGTTCCATTGCACGCCCGGGCCTGCGTGCACCGGGTAGCCATCCTGCGGCCAGCCCGGGGCATTCGATCCGTCCGAGAGGAGATGCTGCAGGAAGATATCGCCATAAGAGGCATCTGCCGGTGCGCCTGCGGGGCGCTCACGGTCGTCATCCCACGCGACGTAAAGACCACCAGAGCCATCCGAAATCGCACTCGTCGAGTACATGCAGTATTCCGACGGCGTGGCGAAGGATTTCAGGCGCCGCCCGTTCACGGGCCAGCCGGGAGCCGGGGTTCCATCTGCGAGAATATGTTGAACATATTGAAGGTAAGGCGGGCTGAGTTGGTACACGAGAAAGGCGCCGCCGCTGCCGTCGGCCACAACATCCTCGACGACGGCCTCGCCTGCACTTCGGGCCGCGATGATTCCCCGTGCGGGCCAGCCAGCAGCGGGCGATCCGCTAGCAAGAATGCGTTGGATCCTTACGCTGTCGGGGCCAGTGCTGTTCAGTGCGGAACTCTGCGTCGTGCTGTTCCACGCGACAAACAATCCACTACTGCCATCTCCACACGCTTGCACGTAGCTGAAGTCCATCGGCGAGTCGTCGATCGGCAAGCCCGCTACGGGCCATCCCGGACGCACTTGCATCTGGCCGTCGACCCTGAGCGCGTAGAGATCCTTGCCTCGCTGCAGATTTCTGCGATTCAAGTTCCAGACGAAGTAGGATCCATCGGAGTCGTCGCCCACGACGGAACTGACGTACGACCGATTCAGTGACGCGCCAACGAATACACCTGCTGCTCCGCCTGCTGCTCGAATGCTACCCGTCACCGACAGGCTTGAACCCAGGACGTTGAGGTCCGAATCGATCCAGCCGAAACTGGCGCCGCCGTCGACGTTCGGCGCAGCACGCAGGATCCCGCCTTCGCCTCCGAATTGATTCCCCGTCGGTCCCCACGCGAAAGTCGATAGGACCGTGAGTGCCGATGCAAGACTCAGAGGGATGAGCATGGCGAGTGCTCCAGCGTCGAGTAGGGTGCAACGTGGCCGTTGACAACGGCTTGATATTTTACACTTGATTTTTTTTTTCGTCAACTGCGAAAGTGGTCGCATTCGCGCGCTGGGCTGATCCCCCGAGCACTATCGCGCTCAGGAGGAATCTGTGCGACCCAAGCAGTTCCGGCGTGTCCGCGCCCGAAGCCGCTGGATGATCGTCCCCGCCCTGCTCTTCGTCCTCGCTGCAATCGCCGGTGCCGACCCCTATTCTACTACCGGCAGGTGGACGAACGCCTCACCATCGATCGCGATCGGCGACACGGTAAACAATGACCGCACACCCATCCATATGGCCTTGATCCGAGGAGACGACGACTGGAACACCTCTGGCGGGCGGGCAGCCAACCATCACCACAGCTACCTTTTCTGGTGGGAGAACCGCGACAACTTCTGCAATCCACCCGGAACCGGCACAAAGCCGCACTTTCATGGCGGCCTCTACGCATGGGACCCTCCGGCTTCAAGCTATGATTGCAGTGGCAACATGATGCAGGCGGGATTCACGCGGTTGAGCCTGGCCGACAGCATCCTCGACCCAGGCGGCGAGGACGGTGGCCATGACATTTTCTGCGGCGGCAACGCCTTGCTCAGCACGGGGGCGTTAGCGGTGGTGGGAGGGGCTGGCGCAGAGAACAGTGGATCGGTGCAGTCTGCGATCTTCGATCCGCACGTCACGGGGCGCTCCATGTGGACGCGAACGGGGCGCCTGAACCTGCCAAGGTGGTATCCCACGATCATCCAGCAGGACTCATCGAATCGGATGATCGCGTACGCAGGCCTTCAGTACGCGCAGCTGCACATCCTCGGCGGCCACGGCACGAGTCTCAGCGGCCATCCACTCGGTTGGGTGCCCCACGCGCAACTCGCCGCTGGCGGGTCATGGGCGGCTGAGAGCCTTCCGGATTCTGACACGGTCACGGTTGCTGCTCCGCGACGACCTTCGCCTCGCGATTTCTCGGTCGCTCCTCTACGCGAAGACGAAAACGAAAATCCCGCGCATGCAATCCTCTTCGGGGGCATTGATAGCAGCGCGACGTCACTCAAGGATGTCTGGTGGCTGAAGCATCACGTAGAT
>JANYBS010000055.1 GCA_025360715.1 Candidatus Eiseniibacteriota bacterium
CTCGTGCTGCCAGTGGTAGTCGGCCCGCGAGAGCACCAGGGCGTTCTTGCGCCAGATCAGGCACGAGGCCAGCTTGAAGCCGGCGTCGATGAAGGCCTTGCGGAACGTGAACCCGCCCGTGTCGGAGTGAGCTACGTAGACCGCACCGCCAGGGCGTACGACCGCGTGCACGGCGCGGAAGGCCTTCCCTAGGAACGCCGCGAAGTCCGCGTCCGACATGGCGTCGTTCTGGATCGAGCCCGCGGTGCCTTCGTAGGCGACGTTGTAGGGCGGGTCGGTCCAGACGGCGTCGGCGCTCTCGCCGCCCAACACGCACTCCAGATCCGCCTGCGACGTCGCATCGCCGCATAGCACGCGGTGCGCTCCCAGGCTCCACAGGTCGCCGCGGCGGCTCACTGGCACCTCGGGCGTGTCGGGCAGCGGCGGCTCCGGCTCGTCCTCGTCCGTCTGCACGCTCGCGAGGATGTCATCGATCTCCAACTCGCTGAAGCCCGTGATGCGCAGGTCGAACCCGGCGGCCTCGAGCGCCGGCAGTTCTGCCGCGAGGATCTCGTTCGACCACCCGGCGTTCAGCGCGATCTTGTTGTCCGCGATGATGAACGCGCGCCTCTGCACCGCCGAGAGGTGGCGCTCCTCCACCACCGGCACCGACTGGAGTCCCAGCTGCAGCGCCGCCAGGAAGCGGCCGTTGCCGGCGACGATCTCGTGCGTCTCGCCGTTGACCATGATCGGCCACAGGAACCCGAACTCGCGCATGCTCGAGGCGATCTCGGCGATCTGCTCCCCCGAATGCGTACGCGGGTTGCGCGCGAGCGGCACGAGCGCGTCGACGCGCCACAGCGTGATGTTCGTCGCGATCACCGGCACGACCGCCAGCGCCTGGCGAAGCGCGGCCTCGGCTTCAGCTCCGGCGAGGCGGGCGCCGGAGTCGGCTGCAGCGGGATCGCTCGCGTCGGCTGCCCGCCTTGAACCCTTGCCCCGCTTGGCCGGCAGCGTCGTGGCAACCCTGCCCTTGGTAGTGGACACCTGGAAACCTCCCGAGTGGAAACTTGCCCAGAACTTCAGTCGCTAGAGGAACATCGGGGCCGCCGTCACCCTCAGTGGAAACCCCGGGAAGGACCCGTGAACCGCAACGCGGAGCTGCTCGCGCACGACTCGCACCCGAGGCGAAACGCGTATGCTGGACGCCAGTCATGCACCTCTTCGTCGATGAATCTGGCAGCTTCATCATTCCCGCTCCGGGGCGGCATGCCATGTGCTGCGTCGCGGCGCTCGCAGTGCCAGACCATGCCCTCGGGCGACTTCACGACCTGCATGAGTCGCTGCTGCACGAATGGCAGCCTCCTGAAGGTGAAATCAAGGGGCGAGACCTGGACGAGCGGAAGTTTCGGCGCATCTTCAACGCTCTTCACCGTCTCGACTCGATCGCGGTGATCGTGGCCGTCGACATGGGGCTTCAGGAGGAAGATCGCGTCACCCAACACAAGCTCTCGCAAGCCGAACACCTTCGAGAGAGCGTTGCCGGCGGCGAGCATTTGCCGTCCATGCGCAAATCCGTGAACGAGCTTGCGGACCAAATGGAAGCTCAGCCGAATCAGCTTTACGTGCAGTCGTACGTCCAGCTTGAAGCGATCGACCGCATGATCCGCAGCTGCACGATTCACTACGCGCAGACAGCGCCCGCCTCGCTCGGTGCGTTCGCCTGGCGCGTCGACGCGAAGGATCGGGCCACACAGGAGTGCGAACGCCTGTGGTCGACACTGGAGAAGCCCTTCCTCCAGACCATGTCCATGAAGCGCCGGCATCTCTACGTCGTCGACCCGAGATTCGACTACTCCGCCATGGATCGCTTTCACAATCCACCCACCGACGCGCCTCCTGCTCACTTGGCCGCTGCGTCCAGTCATCGAGCAGGAGAGCCGTACCTCTCGAGCGATCTCCGCGGGCTTGTCGATGACCTCAAGTTCGTGGACTCCAGATCGTCTCCGGGCGTTCAGTTCGCCGACACGGTCGCAAGCGCGTTCTGCCGTGCATGCAATGCTCGGCTGCAGTCGCGAGGCTGGGATCGATTGGGTCGCCTGCTTATCCGGCTGCCCGACGATCGAACGGCTGTCGACTATCTCTCGCTCTCTCGAACACCGCTTCCGATCCGGCTCGCGGAGCAACCGTACGGTTCGGTCGTGCTGCGTCTCGAGCGTGATGCGGGGAACTGGGAAGTTCGCCGGAGGGCCTGAGCGGGCCGGCCGGCGGTCTGCAGGGGCGCAGACACGCTCGCGCTCGTGACGCTCGTGACGCGGGTGACGCAGGTGACGCAAGATCCGGCAGGACTGCTCACCTGCCGCCGAGCGGCCGCGAAGTATTGCCTCGCGCCCGACGCTCGCCTTTGCATACGCCACCCCAGTGCCGACTGTGCTCGAATTGTGCTCGAACCATCGGTCGGCATGTGTTTCAAAGTGCGCGAAGTGACACCATGGGATTCGGCCATGGTGGCCAATGGTGGCCGGTTGTAGCCAATGGTGTCCGATAGTCCCGGTGGGTCCGACGCACTCAAAATCCGGAGTTGCGCAAGCAGCGTGTGGGTTCAACCCCCACCTCCGGCACCATCACGAAGCGGTGCGGCGTCCTCGCCCTCGCGCCAGCACCCCGAACGCCACCGGATACACGAGCAGTTCCAGCGCGAACGAGCTCACCACGCCGCCGGCCATCGGCGCCGCGATGCGCTTGAGCACGTCGGCGCCGGTGCCGTGGCTGAACAGCACAGGCACCAGGCCAAAGAGGATGCAGCACACGGTCATCAGCTTGGGCCGCAGTCGGCGCGCGGAGCCCTCCACGATCGCGGCGTCCAGATCTCCCGCACCGAGCGCCGCACCCGCCTCGCGCCGGCGAGCAAGCGCCAGCTTCAGGTACAGCAGCATCACCGTGCCGGTCTCCGCGTCCAGCCCGGCCAACGCGATCATGCCCACCCACGACGCCACACTCACGTTCTGGTGCAGCAGGGCCATCAAGGCTATGGCGCCGATACTCGAG
>JANYBS010000066.1 GCA_025360715.1 Candidatus Eiseniibacteriota bacterium
TCGCGCATGCCGAGAAGAAGCGCTTCGGCGCGACGAATCGCCCGCGCAAGTGCACGAGCGGCGGCGAGAACGGCTACATCACGCCCGAGGTGAAGCGCGAGGTGTATGAACGCGATGGCGCCCAGTGCACGTTCACCAGCAACACAGGCCGGCGCTGCGAGTCGCGCGACAACATCGAGTTCGATCACGTGCAACCGGTGGCACGGGGCGGCAGGTCGGATGCCACCAACGTGCGACTCCTGTGCCGCGCGCACAACCAGCTGGGCGCCGAGCAGACTTTCGGCGCCGGGTTCATGGCCGAGAAGCGCGAGGCATCGCGCCAGCGCGCACTTGAACGCGAGCAACGCGAGCAACGCGCGCAAGCCAAGGCCGCGCAGCAGCGCGCGAATGATGCCGCCGAAGAGCTTGTGCCCGGGCTCATGGGGCTGGGCTACTGCCAGAGTGAGGCCCGACTGCGTGCACGGAACGCGGGGCTCGATCCCGAGCTGCCGATCGAAGTGCGCATGCTCGCGCTCATCAAGACGCTGGCCCCGCGCGGTGCCACGCGCACGCCGGCGCCCGGCGCACGAGCACCGGGCGGGAGGTGACGCTCAACGCCCACCGCGCGCATGCACCACGCGCGGCCGCTCTGGCCAAGGAGCCTCGAGCGTGCGCATCCGGGTCTGCATTGACTCGCGTGGCATGGGCCGGTTCGCTCAGGGCAGGGTACGGCGGGCACACAGGGTACGGCGGGCCGCTTGCCGCATCGCGGTTCAACGCGCATGCTTCCCGCATGTCGCTGCGTTTTCGCCGCTCCGTCAAGCTCATGCCGGGTGTTCGCGTGAACCTGGGCCTGCGCGGTCCGAGCCTTTCGGTCGGGCCTCGCGGGGTCGGCGTGACCATGGGCCCGGCGGGTGTCACCACGCACGTGGGTGCGCCTGGCACGGGGCTCTCGTACCGTCACACGGTCACGCCCGGCTCGGGGGGTGCGATGCCGACGGGCCTGCTTCCGTCCTCGGCCAGAAGCCTCGGCGGCGATCAGTACAGCGTCGGTCTGCGAGTGGACTTGGATGAGCACGGCTGGCTCACACTCGCTTCGCCCGAGGGGGCGCCTCTCGATCCGCGCTTCGAGAAGCACGTGCGCGCGCAGCAGCGCGATGCGCTCGAGGCCTGGCTGATCCAGCGCTGCTCCCAGTTCGATGCCGAAGTGGCTGGCGTCATCGGCGTGCACCTGACCACGCCGCCGCCCGATATCCCGCATCGCTTCGTGGCACCGGCGTTCACCGAAGCGGCGCCGGATGAGCCGCCACCGCTGAAGGTGAACTGGTTCGACCGGTTGTTCCGATCGCGCCGCCAGCGTCGCGAGGATGAGCATGCGCTGCTCATGACCGAGTTCCAGAGCCAGAGCGCCGCATGGCAGGCGCGCCGCACGGCGCACGAGCAGGAGTGCGAGCGCGCCCGCCAGCGATTCGAAGAGCAGCGGCTCACCTCGGCCGAAGTGATGCACGACCTGCTCGGCGACTCGTTCGCCGCCATCCACTGGCCCCGTGAGACCGAGGTCGCTTTCGAGATCGCGGGCAACGGTTCGATCGCCGAGGTGGACGTTGAAGTCGCCCAGCTCGAGGAGATGCCCGCGCGCACGGCTCAGCTCGCCGCCCGCAGCCTGAAGCTCAACTTCCACGACATGCCCGCGAGCCGCATGCGCGCGGAATACGTGACGCACATTCACAGCGTGCTTTTTCGTCTTGTGGGGGAGGTCTTCGCGCAGCTACCCAGCGTGCACCAGGTGATCTGTTCGGGCCACGTCTCGGGGTCCGACCCCGCCACTGGGCAGCCGGCGGCCACGTATCTCGTGAGCGTGCGAGTGTCGCGGGGGGCGTGGGGTGCGATCGACTTCGCGAACCTGGCGAGCATCGACCCGGTCGCGAGCCTGTCACGGTTCGAGTGCCGCATCGCGCGTTCATCCGGTGATGTACTCGGGCCCATCACGCCGTTCCCCACGGGCTAGGAGCTAGGAGCCGTGCACGACACCGGGGGCGTCGGCTTCCCTTGCGAACTGCAGCGCTCCCAGCGCGCTAGGGTCCGCGCTTGCAGGTCCCCCGGCACCCCACCGCCTCCACACCACCGCCTCCACTCTCGCGCCGCCCTTGCGCGCTGTGCTAACTTTCCCGCCAGATACGCGGCCACCTCCGTGAGCGCGCGGGCCCGTTGGGCTCGGCGGCGCGAGCGGGCACAACCCGCCATCCGGCAACTCGTTAAGGCGCATCGCGTCCGCGCGAGACCGAAGGACCTCCGGCGTCGGCCGGCCCTGAAAGGTCCTGCCCGGCTCAACACCAGTACCGACCAACGAAGGGCTGACTGCGAACATGAACCATACCGTCCGTGATACAGGCAGCTGGCAGCACACCATCTCCGTCGAGGTCCCTGTAGACGAGGTCGAGGCGCGCCTCGACGCCGTCACGCGCACGTTGCAGCGTCGCGTCGTCATGCCGGGCTTCCGCAAGGGCAAGGTGCCGCTCGATCGCGTGCGCCAGGATTTCGCTGCCAACATCGAGCAGGAGTTCCTCGAGCGCTACATCCCCGACGTCGCCGACCAGGCGATCAAGGCGGCGAACCTGATGCCGGTCATCACGCCGACGGTGCAGGAGCTCAAGTTCACGCCGGGCCAGCCCATGACGTTCGATGTGCTCATCGACACGGCGCCCTTGGTCGAGGTCAAGGACTGGCAGGGGTACGCGCTCACGCGCCGGGTCCGGGTCATCGATGACGCGGATATCGACGCGGTGGTCAAGGATCTGCACGATGACGCGGCGGTCTTCACCGACGTCAAGCGACCGGCGCAGACCGGCGACGTCGTGCTCCTCGACTCCCAGCGGCTCGATGCGAACGGCCGGCGATTGGCCAACACCCGTGCCAAGGGTACGCGCATCCAACTGGGGGCGTCGGAGATGCTTCCGGACCTCGAGGCGGCCTTGATCGGCTCCGGAGAGGGGCAAGAACGCACGGTCACCGTCAACTACCCAGCGGACTACAGCCAAGCGGAACTCGCTGGGAAGACAGTTCGTTACGTGGTGAGCATCCGCAAGATTCAGGAGAAGAAACTCCGGGAACTGGACGATACCTTTGCACGAGAGCTGTTCCGGCTGGACTCTTTGAGTGCGCTCCGGGACCGCGTGCGGCAGAACCTCGAGGGCGAGGATTCCGTGCGGGTCCGGCGCGAAATCGAGGCGTCGGTCACCGAGGAGCTGGTCCGTCGCAATGCGTTCGAGCTGCCGCCGCGCCTGGTGTCGTACATGCTGACCCAGGTGCTGCGCGAACAGACGAACGATCGCGAGGTCGGCGCCGAACTGCGCAAGCAGTTGGAGGAACATTACCGTCCGGGCGTCGAACGCTCGCTCCGGCGGGAAGTGCTCCTTGCGGGGATCGCTCGCCAGGAGTCGTTGACGGTCTCCGATGAGGAGATCTCGGCGGAGATCGATCGTATGGTGGCGCAGGATCCGCGACAGGCGTCGCGAGTCCGGGCGCGCTATCAGTCAGCGGACCGGCGTCGTGCACTCGGCGATGGCATCCTCGAGCGCAAGGCGATGGACCGGATCATCAGCACGGCAAAGGTCACCGACGAACCGCTCAAGGTGGACGTCGCGGAATCGGCAGCGCGCTAGGAATCGCTCACAGTATCGAGAGAGCAGGACCCGCCAGCGGAGTTGGCGGTGTACTCGTGGATCACAGGGAAAGGCGGAACGCCCACATGGGACTCGTCCCGATCGTCGTCGAGCAGACCAGCCGTGGTGAACGCTCTTACGACATCTTCTCGCGACTTCTCAAGGATCGCATCATCTTCATCGGTCAGCCGATCGAAGACCAGATGGCGGACCTGATCATCGCCCAGCTCATCTTCCTCGAGGGCGAGGATCCGGATCGTGAGATCAATCTTTATATCAACAGCCCCGGTGGCGTGGTCACCGCAGGCTTGGCGATCTACGACACGATGCAGTTCATCAAGCCGCCGGTCTCGACGCTCTGCCTTGGGCAGGCGGCGAGTATGGGCGCGGTGCTGCTGGCCGCGGGCGCGACGGGTAAGCGTTACGCGCTGCCGAACTCGCGCATCATGATCCACCAGGTGCTCGGTGGCGCGCAGGGTCAGTACTCCGACGTCGAGATCGCGACGCGCGAGATGAAGAAGATGCGTGACCAGCTCAACACGATCCTGTCGAACCACACGGGTCGCACGGTCGAGCAGGTCGTCAAGGATACGGACCGGAACTACTTCATGTCTCCGGCCGAGGCCAAGGAATACGGCCTCATCGACGAGATTCTCGACAAGCGCAAGTAACGGTCGTCCGGGGGGCGGCCATCCGGCCGCCCTGCCTCACACTGCACAGCCTCGAGGACGGGTACGACATGAAGAAGCGCATCGCCACGCCCCATCCGATCCGATGCTCGTTCTGTGGCCGCGGCCAGGATGAGGTTGCACGCCTCGTTTCGGGCCCGTCGGTATACATCTGCAGCGAGTGCGTGAAGCTGTGCAACGACATCCTCGAGGGCGAGATCGAGCGTGAGCAGCCACAGGCCAACGGTCAGCTGCCCAAGCCTTCCGAGATCAAGAAGGTGCTCGACGATTACGTCGTCGGCCAGAACCGCGCCAAGAAGACGCTCGCGGTCGCCGTCTACAATCACTACAAGCGCATCTATCAGCAGCCGACGGCGGGCGATGTCGAGCTCGAAAAATCCAACATCCTGCTGATCGGCCCGACGGGCACCGGCAAGACGCTGCTCGCGCGCACGCTCGCCAAGGTGCTCAAGGTGCCCTTCGCGATCGTCGACGCCACGAGCCTGACCGAAGCCGGCTACGTGGGCGAGGACGTGGAGAACATCCTCGTGCGCCTGCTGCAGTCGGCGGACTTCAACCTGGTCAACGCCGAGCACGGCATCGTGTACATCGACGAGATCGACAAGATCTCGCGCAAGAGCGAGAACCCCAGCATCACGCGCGACGTATCAGGCGAGGGCGTGCAGCAGGCGCTGCTCAAGATCCTCGAAGGCACGGTCGCGAACGTCCCGCCGCAGGGTGGCCGCAAGCACCCGCAGCAGAAGTACATCGAGGTGAACACCAAGGACATCCTGTTCATCTGCGGTGGCGCGTTCGAAGGGCTCGACAAGATCGTCGAACGTCGCGTGGGCGAGAAGGTGCTGGGCTTTGGCGCCGACATCAAGAGCAAGAAGGAGCGCAACGTCGGCGAGATGATGGCGCTGGTCGAGCCCGATGACCTGCTGCGCTACGGCATCATCCCCGAGCTCGTGGGCCGGCTTCCGGTTGTCGGAACGCTGGATTCGCTCGACGAGGACTCGCTGGTGCGCATCCTGACCGAGCCGAAGAACGCCATCACCAAGCAGTACGCCAAGTTCCTCGAGATGGAGGGCGTCAAGCTCGACTTCACCGAGGACGCGCTCAAGGCCATCTCGCAGCTGGCGATCAAGCGGGGCACCGGGGCGCGCGGCTTGCGCGCGGTCATCGAAGAGGCGATGCTGGAGGTGATGTACGACATCCCTTCGCGCTCGGACGTGATCGGCTGCACGATCTCGAAGGAATGCATCCAGAATCACGCGCCGCCCCTGCTCACGTTCCGGGGCGAGCGCGAGAAGCGACGCAAAGAAGCCTGACCCCGGGCCGGGGATCTCCCCGGCGGCGTCATCTCGTTCGACGGGCCGGCCGCTTGCGCGACCGGCCTGTCTTATTTTTTTTCGCAGCGGGATGCGACCGCACTTTTGAAGGAGTCCTTTTGAGTCCAACCAAGCCTCGCTCGCGCGCCGCCTCCGCCAAGAAGTCCGCCGCTGCACCCACGCCCGTCAAGCACATCAAGACCGACAAGGGCATCGTGAAAGAAGCGCCTGCCGATCGTGGCACCAAGCTCACGCTGCAGCGCGGCGAGGAGACATTCGTCATCCGCGACCGGCTGCCGCTGCTGCCGCTGCGCAACCTGGTCGTCTATCCGTACATGACGATCCCGCTGCTCGTGGGCCGCATTCCCAGCGTGAACGCGATCGAAAAAGCCGTCTCTCGCGACCGCATCCTGTTCGTGACCGCGCAGAAGCGCGACGAGGTCGCCGACCCGCAGCACGATGAGCTTCATCGCGTGGGCACGATCGTGCGAGTGCTGCAACTCTTCCGCCTGCCCGACGGGACGATGCGCGTGCTCGTCGAAGGCTTGGCGCGCGCGAACGCCGAGCGCTTCTTGTGGTCGAACGATTTCTACACCGTGCAGGTGCAGCCGATCGAGGAAGACGAGAACAACGGCACTGAGTCCGAGGCGCTCATGCGCCACGCGCTGCAGCAGTTCCAGGACTACGTGCACCTGAACCGCCGCATACCCGACGAAGTGCTCACCACGATCAGCAGCATCAGCGACGCCGCGCAGCTCTCGCACACCATGGCTTCGCACTTGCAGATCAAGGTACCGGCCAAGCAGAAACTGCTCGAAGCCCCCGATGCGCCGGCGCGGCTGCGGCTGCTGTCCGAGACGCTCACCGGCGAGCTCGAGATCGCGCGCCTGGAGCGCAAGATCGAGGGCCAGGTGCGCTCGCAGGTGCACAAGAACCAGAAAGAGTTCTATCTCAACGAGCAGCTCAAGGCGATTCGCAAGGAACTCGGCCACCAGAACGAGTTCAGCTCCGAGATCGACGAGCTGCAGGTGCTGGTCAAGAAGGCTGGCATGCCCAAGGACGTGCGCGCCCGCGCCATGAAGGAACTCGAGCGCCTCTCGCGCATGAGCTTCATGTCGCCCGAGGCCACCGTCGTGCGCGGGTACGTGGACTGGCTCGCGGCGCTGCCGTGGCGCAAAGCCACCAAGGACCACCTGGACATCGCCAACGTGCAGCAGGTGCTCGACGAGGACCACTTCGGTCTCAAAAAAGTGAAAGAGCGCATCACCGAGTACCTGTCGGTGCTCAAGCTCACGGGCCAGAACAAGGCGCCCATCCTGTGCTTCGTGGGCCCGCCGGGCGTGGGCAAGACGAGCTTGGGCAAGTCGATCGCGCGCGCCATGGGCCGCAAGTTCGTGCGCGTGGCGCTGGGCGGCGTGCGCGATGAGGCCGAGATCCGCGGCCATCGCCGCACCTACATCGGCTCCATGCCGGGCCGCATCATCCAGAGCCTGCGCCGCGCCGATAGCCGCAATCCTGTGTTCCTGCTGGACGAGATCGACAAGCTGGGCGCCGACTGGCGCGGCGATCCCTCGAGCGCGTTGCTCGAGGTGCTCGACCCCGAGCAGAACCACACGTTCAACGATCACTATCTGGAAGTGGACTTCGACCTGAGCCAGGTCCTGTTCATCTGTACGTCGAACTCGCTCGGCTCGATCCCCGCGCCGCTGCTGGACCGTATGGAGGTGATCCGCCTGCCGGGATACCTTGAGACGGAAAAAGTCCAGATCGCCAAGCGCTTCCTGTTGCCCAAGCAGCGCCTGGCGAACGGCCTTGTCGAGGCCGACGTCGCGATCAGCGAGGTCACGCTGCGCGAACTCGTGCACGGCTACACGCGCGAAGCCGGTGTGCGAAGCCTGGAGCGCGAGCTGTCGAGCCTGTGCCGCAAGGTCGCAAAGAAGAAGGCCGAAGGCACGCTCGAGAAGAGCGTGACCATCACGCCAACGAGCCTTGAGAAGTTCTTGGGCCCACGCCGCTACCTGGACACCGAGGTCGAGCGCGGCTCGCGTATCGGCGTGGCGAACGGGCTTGCGTGGACCGAGTCGGGCGGCGACCTGCTCACCATCGAGGTCAGCATCCTGGCGGGCAAGGGTGAGCTGCTGCTCACTGGCAAGCTCGGCGATGTGATGCGCGAGTCGGGCCAGGCGGCGCTCTCGTACGCGCGTTCGCGGGCGGCGCAGCTGGGGCTCGATCGGTGGTTCCACAAGGAGATCGACATCCACGTGCACGTGCCCGAAGGCGCGATGCCCAAGGATGGTCCGTCGGCCGGCATCACGATGGCCACGGCGCTGATCTCGGCGCTCACGAACACGCCGACGCGCGCGGATGTCGCCATGACCGGCGAGATCACGCTGCGCGGCACGGTGTTGCCGATCGGCGGGCTCACCGAGAAGGCTGTGGCCGCGCGCCGAATGGGCATGAAGAAGGTCATCGTGCCCAAGGCCAACGCCAAGGACCTGACCGAGATCCCCGAAGAAGTCCGCGCTGATCTGGAGTTCATCCTGGTCGAGACGATGGACCAGGTCCTTGAGCACGCGCTCGAGCGACCCACCACCAAAGGCGAGAAGCCCGAGAGCAAGCCCGGCCCCGATGTCAGCGGGCCCGACGACAAGACCGCGACCTACGCTCACTGACGCCCCTACTTACATAAAGGACGACCGATCATGAGTGCCCCCAGCGTGACCCCTGCCACCTCGACGCCCAAGACCAGCACGCGCCCGCGTCTCTTCACGCCGGGCCCCGTCGAGATCCCGGTGCGCATCCTGCGCGCGATGTCGGGCATCCAGCCGCACCACCGCACCGACGCGTTTCGCGCCGTGTTCAAGAAGGTGAGTGAGGACCTGCAGTGGCTTCACCAGACCAAGGGCGAGGTGCTGATCATCGCCGCCAGCGGCACGGGCGCGTTAGAGGCGGCCGTCGTGAATTTCATGAGCAAGACCGACAAGGCCCTCGTGCTGGTCGGCGGCAAGTTCGGCGAACGCTGGGCGAACATCTGCAAGGCGTACGGCGTGCCGTACGAGACCATTGAAGTGCCTTGGGGGCATGCGATCGACCCCGCGGCGGTCGACGCCAAGTTGGCGGCCGACGCCGCGATCACCACCGTGCTCGGCACGCAGAGCGAGACCAGCACCGCCACGGTGTACGACATCCAGGCGCTCGCCAAGGTCGCCAAGGCGCGCGGCAAGCGATTCGTGGTCGACGCCATCACCGGTGTCGGCGTGCACCCGCTGCCACAAGATGAATGGGGCGTGGATGTGGTCATCACCGGCTCGCAGAAGGGACTCATGTCGCCTCCAGGGCTCGCGACCGTGAGCATCGCGCCGTGGGCGCTCGATGCCATCGAAGGCGAGAAGCTGCCGCGGTTCTACTGGGACCTGCGCAAGGCTCGCAAGAATCTGCCGGCGGGCGAGAGTGCGTGGACGCCGCCCGTGAGCCTGATGTACGCGGTTGGCGAGGCCATCACGATGATGCGCGAAGAGGGCTTGGAGAACGTGCACTCGCGCCACTCGCGTCTGGGCGCGGCGACGCGCGCGGGCGCGCAGGCGCTGGGCTTCACGTTGTTCTCGAAGAGTCCCGCCAATGGCGTGACGGCGCTCGAGCCGCCCGCAGGCGTCGATGCTTCGGGACTCGTCAAGCGCTTGCGTGACACGCACGGCATCACCATCGCCGGCGGCCAAGACCACATGAAGGGCAAGATGATCCGCATCGGCCACATGGGCAGCTACGACCTGAGCGACATCTATGTCGTGCTCGGCGCGCTCGAGGAGTGCGTGAACGCGCTCGGCCACAAGGGCACCGGCGCGATCGAAGCCGCGCGCAAGGGCTGGGAGCACGCGTGAAGGTCCTTGCCTGCGACAAGGTGGATGCAGCCGCGATCGTGAAGTTGCGCGCGGCCGGCTACGAAGTGAGCGAGGGCAACGCGCTCAAGGGCGCCGAGCTTGCGGCGGCGCTGGCCGGCGTGCAAGGCCTGCTCGTGCGCGGCGCCACCAAGGTGACTGCCGACGTGTTCCCATTGGCGCCCTCGCTCAAGGTGGTCGTGCGCGCAGGCACGGGGCTCGACAACGTGGATCAGCGTGCCGCCAAGGCGGCGGGCGTGCAGGTGTTCAATACGCCCAACGCCAACACGGTCTCGGTGGCCGAACTCGTCTTCGCGATGCTGATCGGCTTCGAGCGTCACATCGCGCCGGCTTCGAGTGACCTCAAGCGCGGCGTGTGGGAGAAGAGCAAGTATCAGGGCCGCGAGATCGCCGGCCGCACGCTGGGCATTCTCGGCTTTGGCCGCATCGGCCGCGAAGTCGCCACACGCGCGCGTGCCTTCGACATGACGGTGATCGCGCATGATCCCGTCTACCAGTCGGGCGCCGAAGGCTTCGCGTGGGTGCGTTCGGTCGACCGCGACGCGCTGTTCCGCGAGAGTGACGTTCTCACGTTGCATGTGCCGCTGCTGCCGGAGACCAAGGGCAGCGTGGCCGCGCATGAACTGGGGCTCATGAAGAAGGACGCGGTGCTCATCAATGCGTCGCGCGGCGGCGTGGTCGATGAGGTTGCGCTGCTCGCGGCGCTCACGGGCGGTGCGTTGCGTGGCGCCGCGATCGACGTGTTCGAGGCCGAGCCGGCGCCGGCAGACCATCCGTTGCTGGCTCTGGCGAATGTGCTGCCGTTGCCGCATCTGGGCGCATCCACGGCCGAGGCCCAGAAGCGCGCGGGCACCGACGCAGCCGAGATATTGATCGACGCGCTCTCCAAGCTGGGTTGAGCGGCTTCGGATCGCGCGACAAAGCGCCGCGGCCATCGCAGGCCTCGGCGCTTTGTCGTGCGGCGGTGTTGGACACCCCGGGACGCCTGCCCTACAGTGCCGCGTCGCTTTTCATGGAGGAGAGTCTCGATGTCGTGCACGATCGTGGTGGGTGCCCAGTGGGGCGATGAAGGCAAAGGCAAGATCGTCGATGCGCTGAGCGCAGCCGCCGAGGTCGTGGCGCGTTATCAGGGCGGCCCGAACGCCGGTCACAGCGTGATCCACAAGGGCGAGACTCTCGTGCTGCACCTGGTCCCCTCGGGGATCTTGAATCCGGGCCGGCGCTGCCTGATCGGCAACGGCGTCGTGATCGACGCGTGGCGGCTCAAGGACGAGGTCGACCAACTCTGCGCGCGCGGCATCCCGGCGTTCGAACAGTTGGGCGTCTCGGGCTCGGCGCACCTGATCCTGCCGTACCATCGCGCCGTCGAGGCATCGAGCGAACGCGGTCCGGGCGCGATCGGCACCACCGGCCGCGGGATCGGCTACGCCTATCGCGATAAGGCTGCGCGCACGGGGCTGCGTGTCGCCGACCTCTACGACCGCGAGCACTTCATCGCCCAGGCCGACCGCAACCTGGCGCGGCTGCGATTCGAATTCCCCGAGGTAGCGGACGAACTGTCCGCCATGAATGGCGCGGCGCTCTTCGCCGAGCTCGCGCCCATCGCCGCGTGGCTCGCGCCACTCGTGTGCGACGTGGCGCTCGAGCTGCATCAGGCGCTCACGGCAGGCAAGCGCGTGTTGCTCGAAGGCGCGCAAGGAACGCTTCTGGATCTGGACCATGGCACGTATCCGTTCGTGACCAGCTCGAGCGCGAGCGCTGCAGGCGCGCCTGCGGGCGTGGGGCTGGGGCCGAGCGTGGTCGACGAAGTGATCGGCGTCACCAAGGCCTATGCCACGCGCGTGGGTCACGGTCCGTTCCCGACCGAGATGCCGCTGGAAGAAGCCGCGCGCCTGCGTGAAGCGGGCGAGGAGTACGGCGCCACCACCGGCCGGCCGCGCCGCTGCGGCTGGCTCGACCTGCCGGCGCTGCAGTACTCGGCGCGCATCAATGGGCTGACGCAGCTCGTGGTGACCAAGCTCGACGTGCTCGATGAGTTCGACGAGATCCGTGTGGCCGTGGGCTATCAGCTTGATGGCGCCATGCTGCCGGCGTACCCGCCGTCGGCGCGCGTGCTCGAGCGCGTGACTCCCGTGTGGAAGAGCTTCCCGGGCTGGAAGTGCAGCACAACGGGCGCCCGCCGCTGGAGCGACCTGCCGCAGGCGGCGCGCACGTACCTGGAATGGGTCGAGGCCGAGGTCGGTGTGCCCATCACGACCGTCTCGGTGGGCGCCGCTCGCGAGGCCGAGGTCTCCCGCAAGTCCTAAGGGCATCGCAGGTTCGCTTATCGCGCGGCCTGCCGAGTCGTCATCGTCCTGACATGGTGGCAGGCGCTTCAGCAGTCGTGAAGCCTGACGATGGTGGCTCTGTCGCTTGAGCCCACAAGCCTAAGCCGCGTTTTCACAGAACCTTGCGCCGCGAACCTCGTGCCTTCTCCGAGGTATCGCGAGGCTGGCCCGCAAGTTGCGGTGTGCATGCGTGGGCGTCCGCGCCCGGCCACACGCTTTCGCGCATGCTTCGAGGTGACGGTCTCCATCCACCGCCATATCGCAGGTGGATTCCGTTCGCGTCGAAGCGCTGCCCGGGAGCGGACATTGGTGTGTTTCCCGCCGGGGCTCGCCCCGCGCGGCGCTCGCTGGATCATCCCCGCATGATGCGGGATCCGTCAGACCCGTTCCGGAGCAGCCATGAACGCTTCTCTCGATTCCTTCAAGTACGACGACGCGATCGTCCGGAAGTTCCTGGTCGCCACGTTCGTGTGGGGATTGGTCGGCATGCTGGTGGGTCTCTTCATCGCCCTGCAGCTTGCCGTGCCGTCCTTCAACGTCGCGCCCTTCCTGACCTTTGGACGTCTGCGTCCGCTGCACACGAACGCGGTCATCTTCGCGTTCGCGGGCAACGCGTTCTTCACCGGCTGCTACTACTCGAGCCAGCGCCTGCTCAAGGCCCGCATGTTCTCGGACCTGCTGAGCCGCCTGCACTTCTGGGGCTGGCAGCTGATCATCGTGAGCGCGGCGGTCACGTTGCCGCTGGGCTTCACGCAGGCCAAGGAATACGCCGAACTGGAATGGCCGATCGACATCATGATCGCGGTCGTGTGGGTGATCTTCGCCGTCAACTTCTTCGGCACGATCGCCAAGCGCCGCGAGCGGCACTTGTACGTGGCGCTCTGGTTCTACATCGCGAGCATCATCACAGTGGCGATCCTGCACATTTTCAACAACCTCTCCATTCCGGTCGGGCCGCTCAAGAGCTACTCCATCTACGCCGGCGTCCAAGACGCATTCATGCAGTGGTGGTACGGCCACAACGCGGTCGCCTTCTTCCTGACCACGCCGTTCCTGGGCCTCATGTACTACTTCATGCCGAAAGCCGCGAACAAGCCCGTGTATTCGTACCGCTTGTCGATTGTCCATTTCTGGACGCTCGTCTTCATGTACATCTGGGCTGGTCCGCACCATCTGCACTACACGGCGCTTCCCGAGTGGGCGTCGACCCTGGGCATGGTCTTCTCGGTCATGCTGTGGATGCCCTCGTGGGGCGGCATGATCAACGGCCTGCTCACGCTGCGAGGCGCTTGGCACAAGGTCGTGGAAGACCCGGTCCTCAAGTTCTTCGTCGTCGCCGTGACCGCGTATGGCATGGCCACGTTCGAAGGCCCGATGCTCAGCATCAAGAGCGTCAACGCGCTCGCGCACTACACGGATTGGATCATCGCGCACGTGCACACCGGCGCGCTGGGGTGGAACGGCTTCCTCACGTTCGGCATGATCTACTGGCTCTTGCCGCGGCTGTTCCAGACCAAGCTGTACAGCACCAAGCTGGCTGAGTTGCACTTCTGGCTCGCCACGTTCGGCATGATCCTCTACGCCGTGGCCATCTATAGCGCGGGCCTCACGCAGGGCCTCATGTGGCGCGCGTTCGATGAGACGGGCCGTCTGCAGTTCCCGGACTTCATCGAGACCACCATGAAGCTCATGCCTATGTACTGGGTGCGCGCCGTCGGTGGCGGGCTCTACATCATCGGCATGCTGCTCTTCGGCTGGAACATCCTCAAGACCTGGGCTGCGCGTCCCAAGGTCTACGACGAGCCCGTCATCCAGGCCGCGCCGCTCAAGGTCCAGGCGCACAAGCCCGAACCCAGCCTGCACCGCAGGTGGGAAGGGCTCCCGCTCGTGTTCAGCCTGCTGACCGCGCTGGCGGTGATCGTGGCGTCGCTCTTCGAGATCATCCCCACGTTCTTGATCCGCACGAACATCCCGACCATCGCGTCGGTCAAGCCTTACACGCCACTCGAGCTTGCCGGGCGCGACCTGTACATCCGCGAGGGCTGCTTCAATTGCCACTCGCAGATGATCCGGCCGTTCCGCTACGAGACCGAGCGCTACGGCGAATACTCCAAGCCGGGAGAGAGCGTCTACGATCACCCGTTCCTGTGGGGCTCGCGCCGGATCGGGCCGGACCTTGCGCGAGAAGGCGGCAAGTATCCCGACCTCTGGCACGTGCGCCACATGCAGGACCCGCGCTCGATCACCCAGAAGTCGATCATGCCTCCGTATCCGGGACTGCTCACCAGCACCATCGACTTCGCCGGCATCCAGAAGCGGGTCGATGTCATGGCGATGCTCGGTGTGCCGTACGGTGATGCGGTGACGCAGAAGAAGGCAGCGGAGATGGCCAAGGCGCAGGCGAAGGAGATGGCCGCCGGCATCGCCGCGCAGGGCGGCCCGGCCGGGCTCGAAGACAAAGAGATCACGGCGCTGGTCGCGTACCTGCAGCGCCTGGGTCAGGACATCAAGCAGGCCACGGGCGTGGCGCATCACGCGGCGCCCGCCGACGGAGGCATGTGATGCTGCGCCTCTCCGACATCGTCAGTCACTCCGGACTCGCGATCTACGCCGAGGTCGCGCTCGTCCTCTTCCTGCTCGTGTTCGTGGGTGTGGTGATCTCGGTCGTGCGGCCGGGGTCGAAGGCCCAGTTGGACGCCGCGAGCCGCATTCCCTTCAACGACGAGCCGGCCGCTGCGCCGAGTGAGGAGAAGCGCTCATGAGCACTCCGCGCGATGAAGACCGCCTGCTCGATCATCAGTATGACGAGATCCAGGAGTACGACAATCCCACGCCGGGCTGGTGGACGTGGATCTTCGTGGCCACGATCCTGTGGGGCGCGCTGTATTTCTTCAACGTGATCCCAGGCATCGGCACTGGTAAGGGCCGCGTGGCCAACTACGAATCCGAGATGGCCGCGGCCAAGGCGAAATACGGTGAAGCACAAGCACCCAAGCAGGCGAGTGCCGCCGATGCGGCCTCCGTGCTCGCGTCGCTGCACGATCCCGCAGCGCTCGCAGCCGGCAAGGAGATCTTCACCACGAACTGCGTCTCGTGCCACCGCGCCGACTTGGGCGGTCAGATCGGGCCCAATCTGACCGACGACTTCTGGATCCATGGCAACAAGCCGCAAGAGATCTTGACCACGATCGTCAACGGCGTGCCCGACAAGGGCATGCCCACGTGGAGCGCGGTGCTCAAGGGCGATCAACTCGCCAAGGCCGCCGCGTACGTGATCTCGATGCACGGGACACATCCGGTTGCGCCCAAGGAGCCGCAGGGCGTGAAGCTGGAATGGGCGGCGTCGAGTGAGCCCGGCGCCAGCGAACACGCGCACGGCATGGAGAACCACGAGAACGGCGAGAAGCACTGACGTCTCATACCGAAGTTCCCTGATCGGCCGTAGTCAAGGAGTGCTCTCATGGCTGTCCATCCCCAGCCTGTGCAGGCGCCCGGCCGCGTTCTGTCCACATTGAATGTGGACGGGACGCGCCGCTGGCTGCGGCCGCGGCCGTCGCGCGGCCGCTGGTGGGATCGCCGCCGCGTGCTGGCCTACGTGCTGATGTTCGTGTTCTTCGCGATTCCCTACATCCGGTTCCAGGGCAAGCCGCTGATCCTGCTCGACCTGCCACGGCGTGAGTTCACGCTGTTCGGCACCACGTTCCTGCCGACCGAGACGCTGCTCTTCATGCTCGGCTTCCTGAGCGTGGGCATCACGATCTTCCTGTTGACCGCGCTGTTCGGCCGCGTGTGGTGCGGCTGGGGCTGCCCGCAGACGGTCTACATGGAGTTCTTGTTCCGGCCGCTCGAGCGTCTTATCGAAGGCGGTCCGCGCGGCTCCGTTCAGATCGACCAGCAGGGCGGGCTCGCGCCGCGGCGCCTGCTCAAGTACGCGATCTATCTTCTGCTCGCGATTTTCCTGGCGCACACGTTCCTCGCTTACTTCGTGGGCATCGATGCGCTCAAGCACTGGGTCACGCGCCCGCCCCAGCAGCACTGGACGAGCTTTCTGGTCATGGCGGGCACGACGCTCGCGATCTTCCTGGACTTCGCGTGGTTCCGTGAGCAGACATGCCTGGTCGCATGCCCGTATGGCCGGCTGCAGTCGGTGTTGCTCGACAAGCGCTCGCTTATCGTGGGCTATGACGCCGTACGGGGTGAGCCGCGCGCCAAGGGCGGAGCGCTGCGTGTGCTGAACGCTGGCGATTGCGTGGACTGCACGATGTGTGTGCAGACGTGCCCGACCGGCATCGATATCCGCGATGGCCTGCAGATGGAGTGCATCCACTGCACACAGTGCATGGACGCTTGCGATGCCGTGATGGCCAAGGTCGGCAAGCCGCTCGGGCTGATCCGCTACAGCTCGATGGAAGAGTTGGCTGGCAAGGCGCGGCGGCTGTTCCGGCTGCGCGTCATGCTCTATCCGCTCGCGCTGTCGGTCGCGCTCGGGCTCTTCACCTGGAACCTGCTGCACCGCCCGAGCGCCGAGATCACCGTGCTGCGCGTGGTCGGTGCGCCGTACACGCTGCAGAGCGACGGCACCGTCGTGAGCCCGATTCGCATCAAGATCGCGAACCGTGCCGGCGAACTGCAGCGTTACCAGATCACGCTCACATCGAAGGACGACGGCAGGGTCGTGGTGCCCATCGATCCGTTCCCCGTGCCCGCGCACGCGACGGCGTCCACGGTCGTGTTCTTCGAGTTGCCGCGTACCGCATTCGTGAACGGTGAGCGCGAGGTGACTTTCACCGTTTCGGATGGCGCGCATTTCACTCGCGCCCTCGCATACCGCTTAGTGGGGCCGAGTCCCGCGCCCGATGGAGGCTCCAAGTGAATGCCGCAAGACTCTGGCCCGTCGCGATTGTCGGGGTACTGGCGATCACCGTCGGCGCCAACATCTACCTGTTCAAGGAAGCGCGCGACGGCAACGGCGCCGCGACCGAGCCCGACTACTACCGCAAGGCCGTCGCGTGGGATTCCACCATGGCGCAGTCGCGCGCCGACGTGGCCATGGGCTGGAGCCTCGACGCGCAGGCCGGGCCTGTTGGCTTGGGGCTTGGGGTCGTCACCTGCACGCTCAAGGATTCGACCGGCGCGCCGCTCATCGGCGCGAGCGTGACGCTGGAGGCCGTGCACAACCTCGAAGCCGAGCACTACGTTCATGCGGCGCTGGCTGCCCGGCTGCCGGGCGAGTACGTCTCAGCGCCCGTGCTCACGCGGCCGGGGCTGTGGGAGCTGCGCTTCACCGCGCGCCGCGGCACGCAGGTGTACACGTGCGTGCTGCACCGTGATGCCGAAAAGGCAGCGCCGCGATGATCGCGCTGGCGGCATCGGTGCTGCTCGCGAGCGTGCTTGGTAGCGCGCATTGCGCCGGCATGTGCGGCGGCTTCGTGGCGTTCTATTCCGCGCAGGACGCCACGCGCGCCCAGCGCGGCTGGGCGCATGCGGCGTACAACGGCGGCAGGCTGGTGTCCTACGTGATGCTCGGCGTGTTCGCGGGGCTCGTCGGCCACGGCCTCGACCGCGTGGGCGCGACTGCAGGCCTGGAGCGCGTCGCGGCCATCGTCGCCGGCTCGCTCATGGTGATCTGGGGCGGCAGCGTGCTGCTGCACGCGGCTGCGGGCCGCGCGCAACGCTTGCCCGAGACGCCGGCATTCCTGCGGCGCCACTTCGCGGGCGCCATGCGCGCCGTGCACGCACAGCCGCCCGCGGTGCGCGCGCTCACGCTGGGACTGGTGACCACGCTCATGCCCTGCGGCTGGCTGTGGGCGTTCGTCGCCACCGCTGCCGGAACCGGCTCGCTCGTGCGCGGCGCGGTGGTGATGTCGGCGTTCTGGCTGGGCACGGTGCCGGTGATGGCCGGGCTCGGGTTGCTCGCGCAACAAGCGATGGGACCGCTGCGCCGCCGCCTGCCGCTCGTGACGGCGGCGATGCTCGTGGTGCTGGGCTTCTTCACGCTTGCCGGCAAGTTCCAGGCGATGGCCGCGCCGCATACGGCGGCTGCGGCGTGCGGCGTGCACGGGGGAGTGGCGCATGTCGGTCGCTGAGCCCACGTTCGCGCGCGAGGGCGCGCTGCTGGACGCTCTGTGTACGCATTGCGGCCTGCCCGTGCCTGCGGGCGAACTCCAAGCCAACGCGCATGCGTTCTGCTGCAGCGGCTGCCGCACGGCCTACGCGGTGCTGCACGAGAGTGGGCTCGAGCATTACTACGACCTGTCCGAGCGCCGGCTGCTCGCGGTTCAGCCCACCGGCCGCGCGTTCGAGGAGTTCGATCACGCCGCGTTCCAGCAGCTCTGGGTGCGCACGCGCGCCGACGGCCAAGCCGAGACCGAGTTGTATCTCGAAGGTGTGCATTGCGCGTCGTGCGTGTGGCTGGTCGAGCGCACGCCGCTCGCGGTGCCCGGAGTGGCGAGCGCCGAACTCGACATGGGCCGCAGCCTCGTGCACATCACGTGGGACGCGAGTCGCACCAAGCTCTCGGCGATCGCGCGCTTCCTCGACACGCTCGGCTATCGCCCGCATCCGTTCCGCGGCGTGCGCGCCGAACAAGTGCGCCGCCGCGAGGACCGCGACGCGTTGGTGCGCATCGGCGTGGCCGGCGCGATCGCCGCCAACGTGATGCTCGCGGCGATCGCGCTTTACAGCGGCTTCCTGAGCGGCATGGAAGGGCAGTACCAGCACTACTTCCGCTGGGTGAGCATGCTGATCACCGCGCCCGCGCTGATCTGGCCCGGCCGCGTGTTCTTTCGCAGTGCGCTCGCAAGCCTGCGTGCGCGGGCGTTGCACATGGATGTGCCCATCGCGATCGCACTTGCTGCAGGCTTCACGCGCGGCGCGATCAACACGTTCGCGGGGCAGGGGCCGATCTATTTCGACGGCGTCGCGACGCTCGTATTCCTTCTGCTCGTGGGCCGCTTCCTACAGGCGCGCGCGCAGCGAGCGGCAACGGACTCCGCCGAGCTGCTGCACGCGCTGTCACCTGCGACGGCGCGCCTGATCGAAGGCGACGTCGTGCGCGAGATCCCCGCCGAGGCGCTGCTGCCCGGCATGGATATCGAGGTGCGCTCGGGCGACAGCATCGCCGGCGATGGCGTCGTGCTGCGCGGCGAGTCGGCGATCGATCGATCGTTGCTCACGGGCGAGTCGCGGCCCGAGCGTGTGAGTGCGGGCGCGCAGGTCTACGCAGGCACCGTGAACCGCGGCGCCACGTTGGCGATCCGCGTGCAGCAAAGCGGCGAGACCACGCGCGTGGGGCAGATCCTGCGCGAGGTCGAAGCCGGCGCCGCGCGGCGCGCTCCCGTGGTGCGCGCCGCCGACCGCCTGGCCGGCGTGTTCGTTGGCGTGGTGCTCGTGCTCGCGGTCATCACGTACGCCGTGTGGGCGCGACGTGCACCCGCGCATGCGCTGGACAATGCCATCGCGCTGCTGGTGGTCACGTGCCCGTGCGCGCTCGCGCTGGCCACACCGCTCGCGGTGACCGTGGCGATCGGCCGCGCCGCGCGCCGCGGCGTGCTCGTGAAAGGTGGCGATGCGCTGGAAGCGCTCTCGCGAGGCGGCACGCTTGTGCTCGATAAGACCGGCACGCTCACCGAGGGCCGGGTGTCGCTGGTGGAGTGGGAGGGCGGCGAAGCTGTGAAGGCCGCCGTGCTCGCAATCGAACTGCACTCGCCGCATCCGCTCGCCGCAGGCTTCGCGGCCGCGTGGCCCGGCGTGGAGCCCGCGCAAGCTCGCGACGCGCGCACGGTGACCGGCTCGGGACTTTGCGGCGTCGTGGACGGACGCGAGGTGATCGTCGGCGCACCCGCGTACGTGCTGGCGCATGCGCACGACCGCCACGGCATCGGCGCGCGAGCGCACGGCCGCGCGCTGACGCCCGTGCTTGTTGCGATAGACGGCGAGGTCGTGGCGCGCGCAGCATTCGGCGACGCGATCCGTAGTGACGCGGCAGCGACGCTCGCGCTGCTGCGCGCGTGCGGCTGGAACCTGCGCATTCTCTCGGGCGACACCCTCGAGGTCGTGCAGGATGTGGGCGCGCGCCTGGGATTCCTGGTGAGCGAGTGCACCGGTGGCGCTTCGCCAGAAGCGAAGCTCGCCGAGATCGAGCGGCTCGCCGCGCGCGGTCCCGTGGTGATGGTGGGCGATGGCGTGAACGATGCCGCCGCGATCGCGCGCGCCACCGTTGGCGTGGGCGTGAAGGGCGGCGCGGAAGCCTGCATATCGGCAGCCGACGTGTTCTTGAGCACGCCGGGCTTGCGGCCGCTCGCCGAACTCGTACAAGGATCCGAGCGCGCGATGCGCGTGATCCGTATCGGTATCGCCACGTCGATCGCCTACAATCTCGTGGGCGCGGTGCTCGCCGTGACCGGCGTCATCAATCCGCTCATCGCCGCCATCATGATGCCCGTGAGTTCGCTGACCGTCGTGTTGATCGCCTGGCGCGGCCGCACCTTTGAAGGGACGTCCCGATGAGCATCATCTACATCGTGCTGCCGCTTGCGCTGCTTGTCGTATTGGCCGCGGTGATCGCGTACGTGTGGGCTGCCCGAAGCGGCCAGTTCGACGACACGACGACGCCCGCCGTGCGCATCGTGCTCGAGGACGACACGCCCGGGCATTGAAGTCGGGCGATAAGACATGCTTTGCGAGGCGCTTAGCGCCCCGGGTGCGCTCGATCTTGGCCGCCCGGGGCGCTTTCCGTGGGGGCGCTGCTGCACATTGTTCGCCCGGACTGAACTCAATCGCAGCCCTTGCAACGAGTTAGAAACGAGATCGGGTGAAGATTCCCTTGTGGTCAAAGGTCCGGAGAAGGCAAACTCATCTTATCTCTACACTCATGGACGCAGCCGCGGGTCCCTTGACCCCTTCCCGCGCCCGCCCGCCTCTCGACATCCGCTCCTGAGAGAGCCCTTCACTTTCTATTGCTAGAGCACCTGACGACAGGGCGCTCGCCCATACGCAGGCCGGAGGATCACCCCTATGCCGAAGAATCCCCGAACGCCACAGCACCGCTTGCTGAGGTCATTCGTATTCGCACTCGTGCTGCTGATGACGACGCTGCTGGGCGTCGGCGCGGCGTGGGCGGCGACCTACTTCTCGCAGGGCAGCCTGGCGCCGAACCTGACCGCGAGCTGGAATACCGTGCGCGCGGGCGGAGGCTCGGCGCCTGCCAATTTCACGACGGCCGGTGACATCTTTGTCATCCAGAACACGCACAACATGACGACCTCGGCGACATGGACGGTCTCGGGCACGGGATCGAAGATCCAGATCGAGAGCGGCGGCTCGCTGACGGCGAGTTCGATCGTCGCGACGCCGAACTTTCAGGTCGACAATGGCGGTACTTATGTCCACAACGCGTCGAGTGGTGTGAACGGCGTGACTGCGGACATCCCCGGCTCCACGACGCGTTCGTTCGGCGCGTCGAGCACCGTCGAGTTCCAGAAGTGGGGAGACGGAACCGGAACGGCGAATCCGCTTCCCACGGGAGTGGCCTGGGGAAATCTGAAGATGAATGTCGCGCTGCTCGCGGGGTCGTGGCAGAACAATGCGACCGGTCTCACATCGGTCGCCGGCAACCTCACGATCGCGAGCACCGGCGGGACGACTCGTGCGTTCCGGCTCACGTCCTCGGTCAGTGGCAAGCTGACAGTCGGCGGCGACCTGACCATCACTGGCGGCATCTTCGATATCTCGAGCGGATCCGCTGCCGAAACGCTGCAGGTCGGCGGCAACATCAATCAGTCCGGCGGTACGTTCACCGCGTCCGGATCAGGGATCTGCCCCGTGATATTCACCGGCGGATCTTCGTCCGTGACATTTACCCAGTCCGCCGGCACGTTCACGAATACGAACATGAACTGGACCATCGCGAGCGGCAAGACCGTCGCGCTCGCGTCGAATACCACGCTCGTCGGCGCGTCGCGCACGATGACCGTGAATGGTGCCTTCCAGCTAAATCAGGGCACGTTTCCGGGGAACAGCGGCACGTGGACGTATGGCTCATCGAGCACGCTGATCTTCAACAACTCGAGTGGTTCGTTCGGCGTCAATAACGACAACTATTGGCCGTCAGCGAGCGGTCCTGCGAATCTCTCCGTGATCGGTGCCGGCGGCATCACGATGAATGTCGGGCGCACCGTCTCCGGCACTTTCCAGACAGCCGCGGGTGTCACCAACGGAAACAACCTCACGCTCAACGGCACCACGCAGATCAACGCCGGTGGTTTCTTCACCGGTTCGCCCACGTATGGCAGCAGCTCGACGCTCGTGTACAACACGCCGGCTGGCTACGGTGTCGGCAATGAGTGGACGCTCAGTGGTAC
>JANYBS010000095.1 GCA_025360715.1 Candidatus Eiseniibacteriota bacterium
AGCTTGGCCAGGTGCCAGCCCATCTCCGGCGTTTCCTCCGACGGCTTGAACACGACCGTGTTGCCCGCCAGCAGCGCCGGGAAGATCTTCCACGTCGGCACCGCAAACGGGAAGTTCCACGCGGTGATCACGCCCACCACACCGATAGGCACGCGCACGCTCATCGCCCACTTGTTCGGCATCTCGGAAGGCGTGGTCACGCCATACATGCGGCGGCCCTCGCCGGCGGCGAGATACGCCATGTCGACGCCTTCCTGCACGTCGCCACGCGTCTCGATGAGGATCTTGCCCATCTCGGCAGTGGCTGAACGCGCGAGCGATTCCTTCTTGGACGCGATCAGCGCGCCCAGGCGGTAGAGGAGCTCGCCACGCTTGGGCGCGGGAGTCAGCTGCCAGGCGCGCATCGCACCGCGCGCTGCGGCGACCGCGGCGGCCACGTCATCGGCGCCGGAATCGGGGAAGTCGCCCAGGTGCGCGCCGGTCGCGGGGTTCGTGTTCGCAAACGTCTTGCCCGACTTCGCGGGCACCCACTGGCCACCGATGTGATTCAGGAATCGCTCGGACATGAAGGTCTCCCGCCGGTCGGGGCGGAGAATGGTGTGTGCGGATCGGCCCGGGTCACTCGCGAGTGCGAAGACGCTTCAGGACGCAGTGCCGCAGCGTAAGTGCGCGGGCGGACCGCGGCAAGGCGCGCAGTGCCAGCGTGCAGTGCCAGCGTCTGCCCGGTACCGAACGGGGCCCCGGGAGCGAACCGGGGCCCGCCGGCATTCACAAGGACGCACGGGTACGTACGGACCGGGTGCCTTGCTTGCGGCCCCGCAGAACTCTCGGTCCCGCGGAGGCAGACTGGCCAGCGCGCCCGCTTTCCCCCGAAGCGCGATACGCCCTGACCTGCACTCCACGAAGGAATGCGCCCGCCATTCATGAAAGCGTCAAAACGGGTCAGCAGGGGAACAGGTTCTTCCGGGAATCGTGCCCGCGTGTCAGTTCTGGCACTTCTCTTTGGAAGACGCCGGCGGCGCGTGAAGTCCGGGAACTCTTTCGATGCCTGCGACTTCCACGCCTTGCCAGTACACGGTCGGACTGCCGGCGACTCTCGGGAAATCGCGCAGGACCTGCCGGTGCTCGGCCATGAGCATGTCATCCAGATCGCGTGCGAGCAGACGACGCATGCCCTCGATCGCCAGCCACGGGACACCGGCGCGCTGCGCAAGCACCTCCCAGTCCTCGTCGCTCTTGGCCCGCAGGCGCAGATAGGGCCAGAAGTGCTGCGGCTGGCTGTCGCGAAGCAGCATCTGCACGCCGTCCTCCACGCGCTCAGCGTCGCCGTGCAAGGACGCGGCTCGCGTCTCGGGCGCGCGGTCCGGATCCCAGAACATGAGGTAGTGCACCGCGATCACCGGCGTGCCGGCGGCGCCGCGCTTGGCCAGTTGCTCGGCAAGATCCGACTCGAGCCGGCGCGCGAACGGGCAGTGGCTCATGACAAAGAGGTCGACCTGCGGCCGCGCGAGCGCGTGGCCGCCACGGAAATCCAGACTTCCCGGGCTACGGCACTCACCCTGCAGCCACACGGGGGTTCCAGCTGCGCTCGCCATGGAGTCCGTGCCGGAGCCCTTCACCTCGAGCCGCGCGCCGCAGCCCTGGGGCCCGATCAGCCACACGCGGCCTGCCTCCCGCACCAAGCGTCCCGTGACTTCGGTGCGCATGCGCACGGGATGCGCGGTGGCGCGATCGATCCGCGCGAGCAGCGACACCCCCAGCGCGCCCGCAGAGTCGCCTTTTGCGCCACCAGCGGTGGCGAGTCCCTCGAGCGCGACACGCCAGAGCGCAAGCGTATCGGCGCTCGTGGTGGTGAATTGATATCCGGGCGCAGTCGCGAGCGAATCCCACGCACAAGCGCGCGCGGTGGCCAGCGTGAAAACGATATTCGTGCGGCGCGCGGCCTGGATCAGCATCTCGCGCCCCGCGGGCGTCACCGCGAACGTGTAGCGCGGTTGCGATCGCGCGGCATCACCGCAAGGCGCGCAGGAATCTGCGCTCATTGCGGCGGCGCGCGCACGAGCCGCAAGCGCGAACATCAAGCAAAGCATGCATGCGAAAGAAGTTGCCGTTTTTCGCACCAGCAGGTCTCTCCCCTTGCGTCCGCAGGAACACCATGAAGATCAGTGGCTGACGCTAGCAGACCGGCGCACTTTCACGGTCCAGTCGCGATGAATTCGGTATTCAAGGATGACATGGATATGCCATTCTCATGGGCCCCCTCCGGATTCCACCATCACGAGACCGCCATGACAGACCTCCCCGACGAGTCAGGCCTTCCGGAAGACCTGTTACCCGAGGTCTATCGGGAACTGCATGCGCTCGCCCAACACTATATGAGCCATGAACGACCCAGCGCCACGCTGCAACCCACGCTCATCGTGCATGAGGCCTATCTGCGCCTGCACGCGTATCCGGGCTTCCGCGGCCGCTCACACTTCCTGGCGGTCGCGGCGATCGCGATGCGGCGCGTCATCATCGACCACGCGCGCCAACGGGACGCTCTCAAGCGCGGCGGCGGTGCGACGCACGTCACGGTCAGCGACGGCGCCGCGATCTCGGACGACCGCGTCCAGGACGCACTCGCCGTGCATCAGGCGCTCGACCTGCTCGCCGCGCACGACGCCACGGCCGCGCGCATCGTCGAGATGCGCTTCTTCGGTGGCATGACCGAGGCGGAGATCGCCGAGGTCATGGGCATCAGCGAACGCTGGGTGCGCAAGCAGTGGGCCTACGCACGCGCGTGGTTGCGCCGGGCCATGGACCCGGGTGCCGCGAAGCCGGGACCCGGCCCCCAGCCTGCGCGCGAACGCGCGACGGCAGACGGCCCGCTCGCTTCGGACTAGCCCGCGAACCGCGCAGTCACTTGGCGCGGAGCAGCGCGCGTTCGCGCTCGATCTCACGCTCCAGCTCGCGGTCCTGCGAAGCAGCAAGCGTGTGCGCCGTCGCCAGCTGCACACCCGCTTCCGCGACCGCGGCCGGCGCGTGCGTGCGCTGCCACAGCACGCGCGCATGCCGGGCGCGCAAAAGCGCGTTCCAAGAGGCCTGCACCGGATACACCTGACTCGGGAACACCGCCGCGGCCTCATCGAGGGGCGCGAGGGCATCCTGCAGCGCATTCGCGTCACCGGTCGCTTCGGCCTTCAGCAAGAGTGCCCGCGCGCGCACCAGATCGAGCCACGCGTACTCGCTCGACTGCGCTTGGCGCGACGGCGCCAGTGACGACCGCGCGTCCTCCACGTGCGCCATAGCGCGTTCTGCAGCGCGCGCGTGCGTCGCTGCGTCGGCGGACATGTCCGCGCGCGCGAACTGCACCTCGGCCATGGAACGCTTCGTCTCGCAGTACTGATGCGGCCGGTCCGGTCCGCGAAAGGCCAGGCAGGTCTCGTACGCCGTCTGCGCCGAATCCAACTCCGCCGCCTGGCCCGTCACCCGAGCATGCACGAGGAACGCATCACCGAGCGTGAAGAACACCGAGCCCGTGGCGGGATCCGCGCCGGCGACGCTCGAGACGAACCGGCGCGCCTCGCGCGCCATCGCGAGTGCCACGCGCGCAAAGCCGGTGTCCTGCGCGGCGCGTGCATAGCCCAGATGTGCCGCGCTGCAGTCGTTGCTGTAGAAGACGTATTCGCTGACCGTGAGCATGGTGTCGGGCCAGCCGAAGTAGCTACGCGGATTCTCGTGGCCGTGCACGGGCGGCTTCAGGCCGAAGCGCGCAAGGAGGTCGCGCCCGCCGTCCGCACACAGATGACACGCGAGCAGATAGTTCTCCGCGGGCCGCCGGTAACGTGCGAGTTCGCGGTACCCCATGCCCACGAGTCCGTTCAGGTCCGACGCCACGAGCGCTTCGAACCGTTCGCGCGCCGTGGGGAATCGCTCCATGCCGGTGTAGCTGCCGGGCGCTTGGTAACTGCTGCGCGCGTGCAGGCACTCCGGCAGCGCGGCTTCGAACTCGCTGGGATCGCTGCGCAGGTCGCCAAGGATCCAATGGGTCTCGCCCAACCGTGCCGCGATGAACGACTGGGCCATGCGCCGGTACGAGCGATCCGGCAGCGCCGGCAGTTCGCGGCGGCACTCGAGCAATTGCTGCCGCGCTTCTTCGATCAGTTCCAGGCTGCGGTGCTTCTCGTCGTGCACCAGGTCATCGGCATTCACCATGCGGGCGAAGAACCCCTGCCACTGCGCGTCTCCGCGCGCCTCCTGCACGCGCGGCACCAGGAAACCCGCAGCCACCAGCATCGCGATGAGCAATCCGGGCACCAGCAGGCGGCGCTGCCGTATGCCGCGCCACACGCGCTTCATCGGCGAGGGCGCGCGCACGCTCACCGGACGGCCCTCCAGATAGCGGCGCAGGTCTTCGGCCAGGGCACCGGCGTCGGCATAGCGATCGGCCGGATCCTTCTCCAGCGCCTTGGCGATCACGTTCTCCAGATCGCCGCGCAGAAGTGCGCCCAGCGTGCCCAGCCGCGGCGGTTCGACCGTGAGCACGGTGACCACCGCGCGATGCAGCGAAAATGCGCGCACGTCATACGGCAGCTTCCCGCCCAGCAGTTCGAAGCCGAGCACGCCCAGCGCGTACACGTCGCACGCCGGCCCCACGCCGGCCGGATCGGCCTGCACCTGTTCGGGGCTCATGTACTGAGGAGTGCCGAGCATGATGCCCGTGCGCGTGGCGAGCGAGCCACCCTCGGCGTCCACGAAGCGCGCCACACCGAAATCGAGCACGCGCACGCGGCCATGCGCATCGACCAGGATGTTCTCGGGCTTCAGGTCGCGGTGCACCACG
>JANYBS010000120.1 GCA_025360715.1 Candidatus Eiseniibacteriota bacterium
GCGGCCTCGATCAGGTCCGTGAGCACGCCGGCCGCGGTGAGTTCCGCGCCCGCACCCGGGCCCGCCAGCGTGAGCGGCAGCGGGTCGTGGTGATCGGTATGCAGCACCGCGATGTTCTCGCCGGCGCGCAAGCGCGCAAGCGCATCGCTCGCGGGGCGCGACTCCACTGCGACGGTGGCGCGCACGCCGTCGTAGCGCGCGACGAACACCAGCGCCTCGTGTTTCGCCTGCGCCGCGATCACGCGCGCATGCCAGTGGGCATCCACCGCCGAAAGCGCGGCCAGGAAACTTGCGGGGTCGGTGTGTTCCGCGAGTTCGCCGCCCACCAGAGGATCCACATGGATCGCATTGCGTTCCAGAGGCAGGCCGGCCTCGCGCAGCACCACCAGCAGCTTGCGCGCCACATCTTCACCGCTCAGGTCCTCGGCGGGATGCGGCTCGGTGAAGCCTTTCGCTTGCGCGTCGGCGACCGCGGCGGAGAACGGCACGCCGTTCTGGATGGCGTGCAGGATCGCCGAGACCGAGCCGCTGAGCACCGCCTCGATGCTGCGCAGGCGATCGCCGCGGCGGCGCAGCGCCCGCGCGCTGGCCAGTACTGGCAGGCCGGCGCCAACAGTGGTGCTGTAGCGATACGGTGTGCCCGAGGCGCGCGCGAGTTCTTGGAGCCGCCGCCAGAACGATAGAGAGCGGGCGTTCGCGCGCTTGTTCGGCGTGACCACGCCGATGCCCGCCGCAAGGAGCTCGGGGTAAAGTGCGGCGATCTCCTCGCTCGCGGTGCAATCGACCACGATGCGTGGGCGCTCGCCGCGATGCAGGATGCGTGCGAGCAGGTGCGAGCGATCGGCAGGCGCGCCGCTTTCCTCCACATCGGCGGCGAGCGTAGCGGGCGAGAGGCCCGCGTCGCTCCAGAGCAGCCTGTCACGCGTCGCCGCGCCCACGATGCGTAGGTCCAGGCCAGACGCGCGCGGCAATCTGCTGCTGCGCTCGGCGAGCAACCGCGAAAGCGCGCGCGCCACGCGGCCACGCGCGCCGATCAGCACCACGTCCACGCGCGGCTGCGCCTGCGCGAGCGCCGCGTGCAGTGCCTGCACGGCCGCCACGCGCGCGGCGGCGGGTACGATCACTGCCACGCTGCGCGCGGTCGAGGCGACCGGCGCGAGCGCGGCGCGCAGGCCGGCGGCGGCCAGGGCCGCATGCACGCGCACGATGAGCGATGCCTCGCTGCGGTGCGTGACCACGGCGACGACTGCGTGCCGAAGGTCGCGCGAGTATTGCAGCACCTGCGGGATCGCCAGCGACGCCAGCGCCAGTCGCGCGCACGCGGCCGAACTTGCGGGCAGCAGCAACGTGATGTCGCCAGCGCTGGCCACGCTGCTCAGCACCGGCACGGCGCGCGCGCGCAGCGCGTCGGCTAGCGCATTGGCGCTCATGCTGGCGCGGACCTGCAGCTGCACCAGGCCACGGTCGCTCGCGATAGCCACGTAGCGCGGCGCGCGCCCAGGAGCGATGCGCGTGCCGTGACGTGCGGGATGGCGCGTCTGGCGCGCGCGTACCTCGAAGCCCGCGAGCCGCGCCGGGGTGAGCGCGCGCGGGTGCAGCACGCGCGCGCCATGGCGGGCGAGCAGCGTGGCGCCTTCGGAGTCCAGCCGCGCGATGGTGCGCGCTTGCGGCACCTCGCGCGGATCGGCGTCGAGCACGCCATCCACATCGCTCCACAGCGTGACGCGCGCGGTGCCGAGCGCTGCGCCCAGCGTGGTCGCCGACAAGTCCGAGCCGCCGCGGCCCAGCACGAGCGTGGCGCCGTTCGCATCGCCCGCGATGAAGCCCGTCACCACCGCGATGCGCGCGGTCATGTTGAGCCACCACGCGCGCACACGTTCAGCGGTCGCGACCGAGTCGATCGCGGCCTCGAGCGGATCGCCCGACGCCACGATGAGCCGCGCGGCGTCGACCGCCACGGTCGAGTGGCCCTGCGCGCGCAGCAACGCCGCGAAGAGCGGTGCGCTCAGGCGCTCGCCCGACGCGAGTACGCCCGCGCGCGTGAGCGCATCGGCGCCGCCGCGCACGACAATGGCCTCGAGCCGCGCTTCGAGTGCCGCGAACTCCGGCTCGAGCGCGCCGGTGAGCGCGGGGCCAAGCGCTTCGATGGCGTCGCTGGTGGAGTCGCCCACCGCGACCTGCGCGAGCAACTGCGCCAAGCGTTCGCGCAACTGCGCGACCACGGCGAGGGCGCCGCGGTCGCCGGCGGCCGCCAGATCGGCGGCGCGCACGAGTTGGTTGGTCACGCCGGCGTGCGCGGAGACCACGACCACGATCGGCCCGCGCGCGGCCGCCCGTGCCGCGAGCGCGAGGGAGCGCCGCAGCAGCGGCGCGGTGCCCACGCTGGTGCCGCCGAATTTCAGAACTTGCGGGGTATATGAGCCTCGCGGGCCGTCCGGCCCGCCATCGCGAGCGCGGTCCGCGTCATCTTCGGAACTCATGCCGCACCTCCGGCGCGCAGGGCGCGCTGCAGCGGGGCTTCGGAATACGGCGCATCCGCGGCGAGCCGGTCGCGGAACGCGCGCACCAACTGCTCGATTTCGAGCGCATCGATCAGGAACGCGTCGTGGCCATGCGGCGATGACGAGCGCACGAGCTGCGAATCCGGCAGCAGAGCAGAGAGCGCCTCGGACTCGGCGGGCGGATACAGGTGGTCGCTGTCGATCGCCACCACGAGCACCGGCACGCGCACCGAACGCAGCGCGCGGTCGAGCCCGCCACGCTTGGCACCCAGGTCATGCGCGTCCATGGCGTCGAGCAGCACGCTGTAGCTGCGCGCGTCGAAGCGGTCGTTGAGCGTCTGGCCGTGATGCGCGAGCCAGTCCTGCACTGCGTAGGGCGAACGCACGCCAGCGGTGCGGCCGAAGCGCGTGGCGAGATTGGCCGGGCTGCGGTAGCTGATCATGGCGATGGCGCGCGCTGCAGCGAGCCCCGCTTGCGCGTCGCCGTCCTTGTGCCACGCCGGATCGGCCGCGAGCGCGCGACGCTGCGCCTCGCTCCACGCGATGGCCCACGCCTCGTGACGCGCCGGCGCGGCGATGGCCGCCACGGCTTCGACGCGCGGGTCGAGCAGCGCGAACTCGAGCGCCTGCATGCCGCCGAGCGAGCCGCCCACTACCAAGCGCACGCGCTGCACGCCCAGCGCGCCAAGCAGCAGCATCTGCGCGCGCACCATGTCGCGCACGGTCACGCGCGGAAAGCGCTTGCCCCAAGGCTTGCCATCGGGCGCCGGCGTGAGCGGACCCGACGAGCCATAGCAGCTGCCGGGCACGTTCACGCACACGATGAAGTCGCGCGCAGGATCGAGCGCGCGGCCGGGGCCCACGAGCGCCGGCCACCACTGCGTCACGTCAGGCGAGCCCGTGAGCGCGTGGGTGACGACGACGGCGTTGGCGCCGTCGTCGTCGAGTGCGCCCCACGTACGGTAGGCGAGCGTGAGTTCGGGTAGCTCGGCGCCTGAATCGAGCGCGAACGCGCCTGGGAAAGTGATCTGAGCAGCGCCACTGGGCGCGATCGCGCGGCGGAAATTGGTGGTCATACGGTCACTCCGACTACCGCCTCGAGAGCCTGGCGGAAGTCCTCTTGAATGTCCTCGATGTGCTCGATGCCAACCGAGACGCGGATCAGTTCGGGCCGCACGCCGGCGCTGAGCTGCTCGGAGTCGGTGAGCTGCTGGTGCGTGGTGCTGGCGGGATGGATGACGAGCGTCTTCGCATCGCCCACGTTGGCGAGGTGACTTGCAAGCTTGAGCGCGTCGATCACTTTCTTGGCACTTTCAAAGCCACCCTTCACGCCAAAGGTGAGCACGCCGCCGAAGCCGTTCTGGAGATATTGCTTGGCGCGCGCGTGATAGGGGTGCTGTTCCAGGCCCGGGTAGTCGACCCACTCCACAGCGGGCTGCGCCTGCAGCCACTTGGCGAGCGCGAGCGCGTTGTCCACGTGCCGCTGCACGCGCAGCGACAGCGTCTCGACGCCCTGCAGCAGCAGGAACGCGTTGAACGGCGAGAGCGCCGGACCGAAATCGCGCAGGCCTTCGACGCGCGCGCGGATGATGAACGCGATGTTGCCGAACGGACTCTTGGGGCCGAAGACCTCGGAGAAGTTCAAGCCGTGATAGCCCGGCGCGGGTGTCGTGAACGAGGGGAAGCGGCCATTGCCCCAGTCGAACCTGCCCGAGTCGACGATCACGCCGCCGATGCTCGTGCCATGGCCGCCGATCCATTTGGTGGCGCTGGCCACCACGATGTCGGCGCCGTGCTCGATGGGGCGCGCCAGGTAGCCGGCCGCGCCGAACGTGTTGTCGACCACGAGCGGGATGCCGTGTTCATGCGCGACGGCAGCGAGCGCGCGGAAGTCGGGGATGTTGAAACGCGGATTGCCGATCGTTTCCACGTAGAGCGCCTTGGTGCGCGCATCGATGAGCGTGCGGAAGTCGTCGGGCTTGTCGCCGTCGACGAAGCGCACGTCGATGCCGATGCGCGGGAAGGCCACCTTGAATTGGTTGTACGTGCCGCCGTAGAGCAGGCTTGTCGAGACGATGTTGTCGCCGGCCTCGGCCAGCGTGGTCAGCGCGAGGAACTGCGCAGCCTGCCCGCTCGCGGTGGCCAGCGCCGCCACGCCGCCTTCGAGCGCGGCGATGCGCTTCTCGAACACGTCGGTGGTGGGGTTCATGATGCGCGTGTAGATGTTGCCGAACTCCTGCAACGCGAACAGGCGCGCGCCGTGCGCGGCATCGTCGAACGTGTACGACGTGGTCTGGTAAATCGGCACCGCACGGGCGTTCGTGCCCGGGGCGGGCTCCTGACCGGCGTGGACCTGAAGGGTCTCGAAGCGGGGCGTGCGCGGCTGGTTCGAAGACATGTCGTGCTCCTTGTGGTGGGTGAGCCGCGACATGCACCGGAAAAGCGAAAGATCCGCTCGGCCTGTGCCGTCGCGGATCTTGGAGTTTCCGGAACCTTTTGGTTCTGGTGGCTTCTTATGCTGGCAAGCTCTCCTGTCCGCGAGTGTGCATACACATGCACTGGCACTGGCACATACACATGTGCGTGCGCTGCTGGCGGAAAGCCGTAAAGGAGAGGTGCGCGTTCATCATGCAGAGATAAGAACGGTTGCCGGTGATGGCCGTCAAGACAAGAACTTGTGACGTGTGCGGCGATCAGGCGGCGACGCTCTCGCTGGACATCTGCTCGGCCATCTCGCGCCACCAGGACCAGCGCGGGTCGGTCAACACCGCGATCGGCAGGGCTTCGCGCAGCTCGCGCACATCCTCGGGATCCGTCACGTCGTGGGCGAGCCGGTCGGCCAGCGCCACCGCGCGCGTAGCGTTGAGCGCGTGCGGGATCTCGAACGAGATGTCGTGGTGCGCCTGCACGGCTTCGACCACATGGCTCGGCAGTCCCCACATGCCCAGCAGGCATGCGCCCAGTGTGCCGTGATGCACGCCGAACTGCGCGATCTCCATCTCGTACACCTCGCGACCGCTCTCTTCGGCGTCCGCGAGCAATTCCAGATACGTATCGGGCAGACGCGCGACAAAGACCAGCTTGCCCACATCGTGCAGTAGGCCTGCCGTGAACGCGTCGTCTTTCCATTGGCCGCGCGGCTCCAGGCTCGACGCGATGCGCGCCACGAGCGACGCATGCCGTTGCTGCCCTTCAAGCATGGGTGTGAGCGCCGGCGGCACGGGGAAGCGGTGATAGACCTCGGCGGTGAGTACCAGGCTGCGCAGGACGCGCGTGCCCAAGCGCGCGGTCGCATCGGTCAGGCTGGAGACGCTCTGGTCGCGGCCGAAGTACGCGCTGTTCGCGAAGCGCAATACCTGCGCCGCGAGCGCCGGATCCTCCGAGACGAGCTCGCCCAGTTCGAACACGGACACGGACGGGTCCTCGAGGCGGCGCGTGAGTTCGGCGAACACGCCCGGCACTGCAGGCAGCGCGCCCACGCGGCCGAGCAGCGCGCGCATCTGAGGCTGCGTGACGATGTCGCGCAGCTGGAGCGCGCGGCGGATGGCGTCCAAGAAGCGCTCGGCGTTGAAGCTGCCGCCCGGCAGCCCACGGTGCGCGATCTTCATCGCGCGCAGGCCCGCCTCGGCCTCGCCGCTACCGCCGTAGGCGATGCGAATGGTCTCGGGGCGGCGGTCGCGCACATGCGTGAGCAGAGCGATGCCATCGATCTGCGGACTCACTGCGGCCACGATACAGTCGGGCGGCCACTCGCCGAACGTCGCCATGCCGGAGTCGACCGATGTCGCGAGCCGGAGCTCCCAGGTGCGTTCGTGCTCGAGCAACGTGCGGCGCATCGATTCGAGCAACGCCGTGTCGTCGTGCACGCAAAGGATGCGAGCCATGTCCACTCCCTGTAGAGCAAGGCCCCGTTCGGGGGCGCGAGCTGCCCTCACGTGCGGTTCTGCGCACGCGGGTGAGATTCCATTCGTATCGGAGTATCGGACGGTTCGCAGAGGGCTTGATGCCCCGGGGACCCGCGTCAGTCGCGCTTAGCCCAGGCTGGAGAGCAGGTTGGCCCGGCGGTAGGGCGCCACGGCGGTCGCTTGTTCGGCCAGCAGTTCGTTGAGCGTGGCCTGCATGCGCTGGCGCAACTCGGCCAGCAGGGCGCCGCACGCAGCCTTGTCGCCCGCCGCCGCGGCGGGCACGGCGATCGGCTCGGGCACGCGGATCGCCACGTCGCGTGGCGCGACCGCGACGGGGAAGAGGTTATGCAACGCGTTGCGCGTGCCGCGCGTGACCACCGCCGAGCGGATGTGCTTGAGACGCTCGGCCATCTGCTCCTGCGTGAGCGTGGGCTTGTCGTACAGCGCGGGATCGCAGCCACTCAGTCGCTGCAGTTCGGCCAGCAGCATGCGGTCGAGCTGCACGGCGTCAGGCTCCTGGGCCGTGCGTTCGCGAAACGCCTTGCGCAGCTGGTGCTGCGCGCGCGCGAGTTCGGCGTCGAGCGCGCCGTAGCGTTGCTCGAGCCGGGCGCGGATGGCGGTGATCGCCGCGCCCTGCGCCGCGAAGTACGCGCGGCCCGGCGCGCGCGGGTCGCACGGCGGCGCTGGCAGTTGCAAGCGCTCGCACTGCTGCTCGAGCAGCGCGCCGTGTAGCGCGGCGAAGCGCGCCTCGAGCGCGCCGCTACTGGCGGGCAAACGCAACTCACGCTCGATGAGCGCGATCTCGCGCGCAAGCGCATCGCCGGCGTCGCCGATGAAGCGAAGTTTCCAGAGCACGGGTACCGCGAACGCCGCGCGCTGCGGCACCGCGGCCGCCGCCTCGGCGGTCATCTCGATGAGCCCGGGCAGCAGCGCACCGATGCGCTCGGCCTGCCATGTGGCGGTGCCCTCGGGGTGCAGCAGAACGCCGTGGCCGCGCAGTGCCCAGCGCACGGAATAGCCGCGGCCATCGCCGCCGGGCGCGTTGGCGATCAGGTTATTCGCGAGCCAGAAGCGCTGGGCGAGCGGGCTCGCGTTCACGATCTCGTACGACGCCCAGTGCGCCATGAGTGGGCTCACGAGTGTGCTCAAGTGCTTGTCGAGCATCCAGTCGGTCGTGAACTCGGGATGGTTCGGACCCATGAAGGCGCTCGTGTGCAGGTTCACCGCCGCGCGCAGCCGCGCCACATCACCTGCGGGCAGTTCGATCCGCCGCAGCTTCATGAGTGCGCCCAATATGCCGTGACGCGCGATGGGGGTGAGCGCGTGGATGAGCCACGGCTGCGGGCGCGGGGCCCGGTAGGCGCGGGTGTCGAAGCGCCGCGATGCGCTCATGGCCCGCCGCGCCGAGTCGTGTCGCGGGGCGCCGACGCGGGCGGCTGAGCAGAATCCGGCGCGAACTCTCCCAGTGCCAACGCGGGATCGATGATCACGCACTGCACGCGCTCGACGCTGGTCTGCATGCCCTGGCTCACGCGCGCGCGCGCGAGCAATATCAGCAATTTCAGCGTGGGGCTTACCGGACGCATGAACGGCCTCGTGACGGTGCGCGAGCAGGTACCGATGCCGCGAGCATGCGCGTGCGCACCGGCGTAAGCAAGCCATCGTGGCACCGCATACGAAAAGCCCCAGCGGAATCGCCCGCTAGGGCCTTTTCGTACTCGCTTCGCTGAGCCCCCGAGCGAGTGGCTCGAGGGAACTGGCTACCAGAGGTAGACGTGGAAGCCCAGCGAGCTCCAGCTGTTGCCGATCGTGTTGAAGCCCGAGCTCTTGTTCTCCGGCGTACGGTCGTCGTGGTCCGAGTAGTACGCGATCCCGTGCGACATCGAGATGGTAAGGTTCTCCGCGATGGAGTACTCCACCTCGAGTTCACCCGTGACGCTCAGGTTCGTGTTCTTCACCGTCGTGCCGCCGTTCGGCTCCTGCTTGTTGGTGTTGTAGATCACGCCGGGGCGGCCGATGAACTTGACCTTGTCCCACGACTTGAACACATAGGGCAGGCCCGCCTCGATCGTGTAGCCCGAGTCCTTGTCGTCCACCGCCGGCGAGCCGTGGGTGTTCGTCTGGCTGCTCAGCCCCACACCCAGATCCAGACCGAGCTGGCTGTTGAACCACGTGCGGATGCCGACGGGCGCGTCGTACGAGTGGAAACCGAGGGCCGTCTTGGCTTCGGCGGCGAACGAGGCGGCCGCGCAGAGCATGATGGCGAGCGCGGTCAGCGCGAAGATCTTCTTCATGTGCATTCCTCCTTGAATGGGTCGGCGGGGCACTCCTGGCCCCGTCACGGTTCCTGGCGATTTCGCCACGAACCGGTGCAGCGACGCCGAGGTGGTGTTGCGGTCCGGCGTTTTCGCGGCAGTCACACCGCGTTGGGTCATCCATGACCTGGCACTTACCCGTGTACGGCCAAGCCGGAGTCTGGAGACTTCCTGCCGCATCGTCAAGTGTGCTTCGTGAGGCCGCTATCGCTAGTGATGCACGAGCTTGCGGTACTTGATGCGGTGCGGCTGGTCGGCGTCCGTGCCCAGGCGCTCGTGGCGGTTCTTCTCGTAGTCCTGATAGTTGCCCTCGAAGAACACCACCTGCGAATCGCCCTCGAACGCCAGGATGTGCGTGGCGATACGGTCCAAGAACCAGCGATCATGGGAGATGACCACGGTGCAGCCGGCGAACTCGAGGAGCGCGTCCTCGAGCGCGCGCAGCGTATCCACGTCCAGGTCGTTCGTCGGCTCATCGAGCAGCAGCAGGTTGCCGCCGCGGCGAAGCAGCTTGGCCATGTGCAGACGGTTGCGCTCGCCGCCCGAGAGATCCTTGACGCGCTTCTGCTGGTCGGAACCGCGGAACTGGAACCACGACACGTACGCGCGTGACGACACCACGCGCTTGCCCAGCTCGATCACCTCGGTGCCGCCGGTGATCTCTTCGAAGACCGTCTTGTCGCCATCGAGCGAGTCGCGGCTCTGGTCCACGTACATGACCTGCACCGTCTCGCCCATGCGCAGCGTGCCGGCGTCGGGCTTCTCTTGATCCACGAGCATGCGGAAGAGCGTGGTCTTGCCGGCGCCGTTGGGGCCGATCACGCCCACGATACCGGCAGGCGGCAGCTTGAACGACAGGTTGTCGATCAAGAGCGTCTCGCCATACGCCTTGCGCAGGCCGTCGGCTTCGATCACCACATTGCCCAGACGCGGGCCCGGCGGGATGTAGATCTCGACGTTCTCGAGCTTCTCGCGGCCCTCTTCACTGAGCATCTTCTCGTACGCGGCAAGCCGCGCCTTGCTCTTGGCCTGACGCGCGCGCGGCGCCAGCTTGACCCACTCGAGCTCGCGCTCGAGCGTCTTCTGGCGCGCGCTCTCGGTCTTCTCTTCCTGTTGCAGGCGGTTGCGCTTCTGCTCCAGCCAGGAGGAGTAGTTGCCTTCCCACGGGATGCCGGCACCGCGATCGAGCTCGAGGATCCAGCCGGCCACGTTGTCGAGGAAGTAGCGGTCGTGCGTCACCGCGACGACCGTGCCGGTGTATTCCTTGAGATAGCGCTCGAGCCACGCGACCGATTCCGCGTCGAGATGGTTCGTGGGCTCATCGAGCAGCAGCAGGTCGGGCTTGGCGAGCAGCAGGCGGCACAGCGCCACGCGGCGGCGTTCACCGCCCGAGAGCTTGGACACGTCGGCGTCGCCCGGGGGGCAGCGCAGCGCGTCCATGGCGATCTCGAGCTGGCGCTCAAGGTCCCACAGGTTGCCCGCGTCCATCTGGTCCTGCAGCTTGCCCTGTTCCTCGATGAGCTTGTTCATCTCATCGTCTTCCATGGGCTCGGCGAACTTGGCGCTGATCTCGTCCCAGCGCGTCTTGACGCGCATCTTCTCGGAGACGCCCTCGGCGACGTTCTCGAGCACGTTCTTGGCCGGGTCGAGTTGGGGTTCCTGCTCGAGGTAGCCGACCGTGAAGCCCTTGCCCAGGAAGGCCTCGCCCAGATAGTCCTGGTCGATGCCGGCCATGATCTTGAGCAGCGAGCTCTTGCCCGCGCCGTTCAAGCCGAGCACGCCGATCTTGGCGCCGTGATAGAACGACAGCCAGATGCCTTTGAGGATCTCGCGCTTGGGCGGCACGACCTTGCGCAGGTCCTTCATGGTGAAGATGAAATCGGCCAAGATCGAATCCTCTCGGAAGGGTGGGACCGGCGCCGACGGGGCCGCCGCGGGGCTATCAAGAAGTGGGTCGAGCAGGGGAAGATGCCGCAGGCGCGGGCGATTCTCAAGGGGGCGGCGGACCCGTGGGGCTCCCCACGGGGCTCCCGGTGGCCTCGAGCCCGCAAAAGCCCACACGAAAGGCGGCGTCCCTTCCGGGGGAACGCCGCCTTCGTGCTTCGCCCGGTCAGGCGAAGTGAACGACTACGAGATCACGCTCGCGTGCGAGCCCTGCGAGGTGGGTTTGCCGCGTCCGGCGAAGAGCCACCAACACAGCCACACGAGCGCGATGAACGGCAGCGCCGGCAGGAGCGCGAAGCCAAGGCCCACCGCAAGTCCCACGCCGCCCAACATCAGTCCGATGAGCGCGAAGGGGATGGCGAGCAGCAGGCCGAGAAGCTTGAACGTCCAGCCGAGGATGCGGAACGGCAGCGCGATCAGGAAGCCGAGCAGGCCCACGACCGCTGCAAGCGTACCGACGACCATCACACCGGCGAACAACAGCGCACCCAGCACCAGCAACGCGATCACGGCTCTTCTCCGGAAAAAGTGGCCTTCGCGAATCGCGAGGGCATGCGGCGGCAAAAGGGCCGGCGCGTGGTGGAGATACGCGCAGCAGGCGGCTGGGGTTTCAGGAATGTCGCTGCCTGCGCCAGCGATAGCGCCAGCCGGGGCCGCGCGGCGGCCCCCAAACGGTCGCAAGCGCCGTTGCGAGTGGGCGTTGCGCGTTTGCGGCGTTACCGCAGCGCGCGCAGCGCTGGTAGAGTGCCGGGAGACTCAAGCACCCCACTTCCGGAGGCTTCGATGGCAGCGACTAGGATCACGGTGATGAACAACGGCTCCATCCGCGTCGAGGGCGACTTCGAACTGGTCGACCAGAGCGGCATGGCGTTCGGCCTCGCCGGCCGCGAGCGCATCTCGCTCTGCCGCTGCGGGCAGTCGGCCAAGAAGCCCTTCTGCGATGGTGCGCACAAGGCCTGCGGCTTCGAGTCGTTGATCGAGGCCCAAGAACTCGCCCCGCCGGCGCCCAAGCCGGGCGCGTAGAGCGGGCTCGACTCACATGAAGGGCCTGCGCGTCGTGACCGCTGTGGCCGCAGTGGCGGCCATCGCGGTATTCGTGCGCTTGGGGCTCTGGCAGGTCTCGCGGTTGAGCGAGAAGCGCGCGGCGAATGCATCGCTTCGCGCCGCGCTCGCGGCGCCGCCGCTGGTATTCGACGGCGCTCCGCCGGACCTGCCAGCGATCCGGGCAAGGCGCGTGCTGGCGCAGGGCGTCTTCGACACCACGAGCGTGCTCTTGTTAAGCGACCGGTGGCGCGGGGACTCCGCCGGCATCGAACTGGTCACGCCCTTGCGCTTGGCGGGCGGCGGCGTGGTGCTGGTCGACCGCGGCTGGCTGCGCTCGAGCGACGCCATCGATGCGCGCATCGATGGCGTGCCTTCGGGCGGTCCGCAGCGCGTGCTCGCGCTGGCCGAGCCGCTCGCGCGCGCCGCCAAGGGTGGGGCGTGGACGCTGCTGCGGCGCTCCCGCGGCGCGGCGATCTTCAGCGCGCGCGCACTGGACGCCGATAGCGTGGCCGCCCGGGTCCCGGGGGCCCTGGCGACATATTCGTTGCGCGCACTGCCGTCGCCGGGCGAAGCTTCGTCGCCTTTGCGCGAGGTCCCAGCGCCGCTGAATGAATCGATGCATCTGGGCTATGCGATCCAGTGGTTCGCGATGGCCACCATCGTGGCTGCCGGTTCGCTCGTGGCGTGGATTCGTGCGCGCAGGCGCAAGACCACGTAGCGGCGTCCGATTCCCTTGTCAGAACCCTTGAGGAGTCTTCTCATGAGTGTCCGAGCGCTGGTCTCCGCGTTGCTTGTCGCTGTTTCGATCGCCCTCGCGCCGCCGGTGACGGCCGCACAGGCTGCCGAAGCGGCACCCGATACCGCGCTCGCCGCGCTGTGCGAACGCTACTGGCAGGGCACCCTGGCCGCCGAGCCGCAGAGTGCCACGCAGGCGGGCGACAAGCGCTACGACGATCGCCTCGAGGACCTCTCGCAGGCGGCGCAGGCGCGCGAGAAGACGCGGCTACAGCAGGTGCTCGCGAGTGCGCGCGCGTTCGACGAGGCCAAGCTGACCGCTGCGGACCGCGTCACGCGCGGGGCGCTGGTCGAGCAGGTGAGCGGACGGCTCGCGGTGATCGATGCGGACCTCGATGCATGGGTCGTCGATCCGCTCGACGGACCGCAGAACACACTTCTGAACCTGCCCGATATCACCACGTTCACCGCAGTCGCCGATATGAACCACTACATCGCCCGCCTCAAGGCGATCGGGCCGTACATGGACCAGCGCATCGCCAACCTTCGGCGCGGGCTCGCACAGGGCCGCGTGGCGTGCCGCACACCGGTCGCCAAGACGATCGAGGAACTCGATGCGCTCGAGCGCAAGCCCTTCGACGACTGGACAGTCACCTCGCCATCGCGCGTGGAGCATGCAGACTGGCCGATGGGTTCGTCGATGGCGTTTCAACTGCAGACGAGCAATGCGGTGGGCGACGTGATCCAACCGGCGTTCATGCGCTACCGCGACTTTCTGCGCGATGAACTGCTGCCCAAGGCGCGGCCCGATACCAAGCCCGGCCTGTCGCTACTGCCTGGCGGACTCGAGACCTACCGCGCGCTGCTGAGGCGGCACACATCGCTGGAGAAGACGCCCGACGAGATCCACGCGACCGGCCTGGCGGCGGTCGCCGATGTGCGCGCGCGGCTCTCGAAGCTCGGCCTCAAGGTATTCGGTACCGCCGACATCCCCACGATCCAGCGCAAACTGCGCTCGGACCCGGCGATGCATTTTTCCTCTTCCGCCGAGATCGAAGCCAAAGCGCGCCAGACGCTGGCGGCCGCGCAGGTAGCGGTGCCGCGCTACTTCGGCATCCAGCCCAGGACGCCGTGCGTGGTGCGTGTGATGGGCGAGCACGAGGCCAAGAACGGCCTCATCGGCTATTACCAGGAACTGGCGCTCGACGGCTCACGCCCGGGCACGTACGTGATCAACACGACGCTGCCGCTCACGCGCCCGCGCTACGAAGCGCAGGCGCTCGCGTTCCACGAGTCGGTGCCCGGGCACCATCTGCAGATCGCGATCGCGGCCGAGCTCAAGGGCCTGCCCACGTTCCGCCGCACCGAAGGCGTGACGGCGTTCGTGGAAGGCTGGGGGCTCTACAGCGAGCGGCTCGCCGACGAGATGGGGCTTTACACGAGCGACATCGACCGCATGGGGATGCTCAGCTTCGATGCGTGGCGCGCGTGCCGCTTGGTCGTCGACACCGGCATCCACGCCAAGGGCTGGACGCGCCAGCAGGCGATCGACTACATGGTCGCGAACACCGTGCTCGCGCAGAACAACATCGAGAACGAGGTCGACCGCTACATCACGTGGCCGGGGCAGGCCTGTGCGTACAAGCTGGGCCAGCTCGAGATCCTCGCGCTGCGCGAAGAGGTCAAGGCCAAGCTCGGCGCGAAGTTCGACTACAAGGCATTCCACGACGCGGTGCTGCGCAACGGCGCGGTGCCGCTGCCCGTTCTGCGTCGCGAGGTGGAGTCGACGTTCGGCGTCACGGGGCCCGCAGCCGCTGCGCCTGCCACGGCCCCCAAGCCTGCCGCCGCTGCCACGAAGCCGCACTAGCGAGGCGCGCCTTGCGCAGCCGGGCGCCCGCCGGCGTCATTCACCGACCGCGGGCCACCGCCCGCCGAAAGCCGCGGGAATGCGTGCGCGAAGCGCCGTAACTTCACTCGTGTGAGGAAGCCGTGGGCCGCTCCGAGACCGAGCGCGCCAAGGAGCCGCGAGTGAAGGAGGGCGAGATGGACGTGAAAGTGGTCGAAGTGGGACGCCGCAAGCGCCGCCGTGATGACAGCGACTCGATCTGGTTCGGTGTGTTGCTCATCTTTGCAGGCGTGGCGTTCCTGCTGCATCACATGGGTGTTCTGCCGTGGACGATGATCTCGACCTGGTGGCCGATGATCGTGATCGCCATGGGCGCTGCGAGCGTCGTGTCGGCGCGCTCCCCGCGCAAGCTGGGCTCGGCGGTCACGTTCATGCTCATGGGTGTGTACTTCCTGCTCGCGGACGGCCGCATGTACGGCCTGAACTGGGGCAACAGCTGGCCGCTTGCGCTGGTCGCCGTGGGTACCGGTATGGTGGTGCGCTCGATCGCGGCGGCGCTCTGGCGCCACGATGACGAGGAGGACGTCCATGTCTCGTGAGCGCGCAGGAGAAGGCGGCTTCGCGGTGCGCGACCTGGCGGTGGCTCTGTGCGTGGGCTGGCTGGCATTCGAGGGCGTGGCGCTGACGGCCGCGCTCGTATGGTTCCGCGCGCCGTTCGCTGCAGCGGCGGGTGAAGCCGTCCACCATCTGCTGCGCGCGGCGTTGGAATCCGTGAACATCATCGGTACGGGAGGGCTGTCATGAGCACGCGTGTGTATGGCGTCCAGATGCGGGGCTCGCGGGGCCGGCTGCTGACCGGAGTGGTCGTGCTCGGTCTCGGCATCCTGTGGACGCTCGACAACCTGGGTCTCACCGACGCGGGGCGCGCCCTGGGATGGTGGCCGATCCTGCTCGCCATCTTCGGTGTGTCGCGCCTGACTGGCGTCGGCGGCCAGCGATCGACGACTCTGGGGATCGTCGCTGTCGTCGCAAGTGTCGTGCTGCTGGGCGGGCACTTGGGGCTGGTGCACGTGAGCTTCGACCTGATCTGGCCCGTGCTCCTGATCGTCATGGGCTTCAATCTGGTGCGCCGTGCGATGCGCGCGCCGCAGCCGGACTCGCCCGATGCGACGGGCGACGACAGCGCGCACGTGAGCGCGTTCGCCATGATGGGCGCCACGCGCCGCCGTGCCTACTCCCAGGCGTTGGTGAGCGCGGACGTGACCGCGATCATGGCCGGCAGCCAGCTCGACCTGCGCGAGGCGCAGCTCGCCGGCCCGTCGATGATCGTCGACGTCTTCGCCATGTGGGGCGGCGCTGAGATCTTCGTTCCCGTGGGTTGGCGCGTTCTGGTCGAGACCTCGCCGATCATGGGCGGCGTCGAGGACAAGACGCTACCGCCCGACACAAGCGGCCCGGCGCCGACCGTGATCGTGCGTGGCTTGGTCATCATGGGCGGCGTCGAGATCGGTCATGCGCCCGACAAGGAGCGCGAGGCGGGTGGTGTGCGTGTGGGGTATGTGGCGAGCGTGCGCCGCCAGGACGGCAGCAAGCGCGTGGAAGTGAGCGGGCCCGGCGTGGCGATCCGCATGGAGAAGGGCGTCATCGCGGTCGATCCCGATCCCGGCCGGGGTCCGCAGGGCCCCGCGCCAGGCGGCGTCCCGCCGACCGAGCCACGGTAAGTCCATGCATCCGCTCTTCGCGCATCGCAAGTGGGTTGCGCTGTACCTGATCGGCTGGCTGCTGGGCGGCGTGCTGCTGGCGCTGTTCTTCACCATGCTGCGGCCGCGGCCCCTGCTGCACGCGATGGAATTCGCGATCCCGCTGAATCTGATATTCGGTTTCGTCGCGCTTTCCGCGTGGTGGGTGTGCCGCTCGAATCCGCTCTCGGGCCCGCGCCCGGTGCGCATCTTCACGACGCAGATGCTCGCGGCGCTGCAAGTCAGCGCGGCGTGGTTCGTAGCCGCTTCGCTCTGGGGCGTGGTCATGGCGCGCGCGGTGAGCGAGACCGTGAGCCGTGCCGAGATCCTGCAGGATGCCGGAACGCTTTTCGTGCTCGGCATGCCGCTCTATCTGGTGTCGGCGGTCGTGCATTATCTGGTGATCGGCTTCGAAGCGTCGCACGCCGCCGAGCGCCGCATCCTGCAGTCGGATGTGAGCGCACGCGAGGCCGAGTTGCGGGCGCTGCGCGCGCAACTCGATCCGCATTTCCTATTCAATAGCCTCAACTCGATCAACGCGCTCGTGGGCAGCGATCCCGAAGGCGCCCGCCGCATGTGTGAGCGCTTGGGAGATTTCATGCGCCGGACGCTCGCGCTGGGCGCCAAGGACGAGGTCCCGCTCGCCGAGGAGCTGGCGCTGGTCGACCGTTATCTCGAGATCGAACAGGTGCGCTTCGGCGACCGGCTGCAGATCATGCGCGAGATCGACCCGGCCACCGCCGCCTGCATGGTGCCGCCACTGCTGCTGCAGCCGCTCGTCGAGAACGCGGTCAAGCACGGTGTCGCGCGGCGCGTCGAGGGCGGCTGCATCCGCATCGCCGCGCACCGCGCGAACGGCCGCGTGGGGATCGTCGTCGAGAACCCGGTCGATCCCGATGCGCCGCCCAAGCGCGGCCAGGGCGTGGGCCTCGAGAACGTGCGCCGCCGCCTTGAAGCGTATCGCGGGCGCGAGACACATCTGGAAGCGTGGCTCGAGGGCACGAGATTCCGCGTGGAAGTCACGCTGCCCGCAGGAGAGTTGCCGCCGGCGGTGGAAAAGGAGAAGGCTTCATGACCGCACCCTTGCTGCGCGCACTCATCGTCGACGACGAGCTGCCTGCGTGCGCGCTCATGCGCGAATATCTGGGCGCCGAGCCGGGCATCGAGATCGTCGGCGAGTGCGCGAATGGCTTCGAGGCCGTCAAGGCCATCGGCGAACTCCAGCCCGATCTGGTGTTCCTCGATGTGCAGATGCCCAAGCTCGATGGCTTCGAGGTGCTTGACCTTCTCGACGACCGTCCCGCGGTGGTGTTCTGCACTGCGTACGATGAGTTCGCGATTCGCGCATTCGAGGTGCACGCGGTCGACTATCTGCTCAAGCCCTTCGGCCGCGAACGCTTGCGCGAGGCGCTCACGCGCGTGCGCGAACGCCTCGCTGCCAGCGAGGCCGGGAGCGCGCCGGCAGCGCCCAGCGCTTCGGAGCTCGCCACGTCCGCGCGTGCGCCGGGCCAGCACCTGGAGCGCGTGCTGCTGCGCGACGGCTCACAGGTGCACGTGGTGCCCGTGGACAAGCTCGACTATCTCGAAGCGCAGGACGACTATGTGGAAGTGCACAGCGAGGGCCGCTCGTGGCTCAAGCACCAGACGCTTGCCGATCTGGAGGCCGCGCTCGATCCCTCGCGTTTCGTGCGCGTGCACCGCTCGTTCGTGGTGAACGTGGAGCGCATCGCGCGCATCGAGCTGGCGGCCAAGGACAATCGCGTCGCCATCCTGCGCGATGGCCGTGAGCTGCCCGTGAGCCGCGCAGGTTACGCGCGGCTCAAGGAGCTGCTCTAGCCTCTTACCGCACCCACATGATCTTCTGCGTCAGCGCCTGGTCGCCGGCCGACAGCCGGCACAGGTAGAGCCCGGCTCGCACGCTGCCACCGTTCGCATCATGCCCGGACCATTCGAGCGTGTGCTCACCGGCGACCTCGATGCCGTCGATCAGGGTGTTCACGCGACGGCCACTCACGTCGAAGACCTCGGCGCGCACGCGCGCAGCGTGGCCGAGCGTGAACGCGATGCGTGTGGAGCTGCGTGCGGGGTTCGGGCTCGGCGCGCTCATCGTGAAAGCGGCCACACGCGTCGCAGGCGCCACACCGACGGTCGTTCCGCTCTTGTCGAACTGCAGGCTCCACAGGTCCTTGAGCGGATACGGACTACCAAAGATCGAGATGGGTGGGATGAGCCCGCCGTAGACGACCATGCGATCGTTCGTGCGGTCGTAGACCGCCGCATGTCGATAGCGGTTCACGGGGATGCCTTCCGGCGTCGCCGGCGGCGCGAGCTTGGACCATGCGGGCGGCGACGTGGACAGGTCGAGCGCCCACACGTCACGCGCGTCGCCCGAGAGCACCTGCCCGCCCAGCACGAGCATGCGCTCGCGCCGCGAGTCATAGACCGCAGTGTGCTGGTAGCGCCCCGGCGGCAGCGTGCCCGTGGGCAGCAGGTGGGTCCACGTCATGCTCGCCAGATCGAGCGACCACACGTCGTTGTCGGAGCTGCCCGACAGGCTGTCGGTGCCGCCGAACACGATCATGCTGCGGCGAACGGCATCGTAGATGGCGGTGTGATCGAGGCGCGCATTGGGACGCGGGCCCGCCGGATGCAGCAGCGACCAGGTGGGCGTGCCGACGGTGGGCAGCGTCAGTTGCCATACATCGCCGCGGCAAGACCCCGCTTGCTCGAGGCCGCCGAACACGACCATGCGCTGGCCGATGGGATCGTAGATCGCGCTGCTGAATGTGCGCGCCGAGGGCGCCGTGCCGGCCGTGTGGATCAGGCCCGGCGCGAACAGTCCATAGGCGGAATCCACGTACGTGTAGACCGTGCTCGAGAGTGTGTACGAGGGCGTCGTGGTGCCGCCGAAGATGACCATGCGGTTATGCGCGTCGTCCCAGATCGCCGAGTGACCGAACAGCCCCGGGCGCGGATCGTCGACCCAGTTCCAGAACCAATCATCGGTCCAGCCGTGGTGATCCGAGAAGGTGTAGGACCACGTCGAGTTCAGCGCGGTGCCGAAAGTATTCTGGCCGCCGAACAGGAACGCGCGGTCGTACGTCTTGTCATACACGAAGGTGGCACTCGAGCGCAGTTCGTCGGATGCACCGGGATCGAGCCAATTCTGCCAGTAGCTCGTCGAGTTCGCGGGCGTGAAGAGGAACTCGAAGAGGTTGTTGCCCGAGTCGCCGTCCAGGACCAGTGCCATGCCCTGTCCGGACAGCCAGGCGCCTACGGGATACGTATGACCCGTCGGCGACGCCTGCCAGTTCTGGTTGGGCCGGATCGTCCAGACACCGCTGGAGAGGCTCAGGCTGCGGACCTCGTCGTCGCTGTTCGTGCCCCCCCAGAGCAACAGCTGGTCGTCGTCGTTGTCGTACATCGCGAGCGCGTCGGAGCGTCCGCCCGGATCGTCGCCCGATGTGGCCTGGGCGCTCCACGAGCGGGCGGCGAAATCGAACGTATGAACGCTCGAGTCGAACGTGGATCCGTTCGTGCCGCCGAAGACGATCGCCTGCGTATGGTTCTGATCCGAGACGGCCGAGAGGCTGTACCCGGCGACCGGCGTCGAGGGCGTCGGCGCGAGCCCAGTCCAGATCGCCGGACTATGCGACGCATCGAGTACGTACGTCGCATTGGGCGCGGCACCGCCGGTGCTGTCCCGGCCGCCGAACACCAGCAATGCCGAGTTCAAGCTCGACCATGCGACTGCGGCGAAACGGCGCGGCTTCGGTCCGCCGGCGCTCACCGCCACCTGCGACCACGTGTAAGTCGGCCCCGCGAGCGGCAGCTGCCAGAGGTCCGAGTGCAGGTGCCCAGCGAGGTCGAGGCCACCAAAGATCAACAGGCGGTCCCCGGTCTGGTCATAGGCCACGCCGCATCCGGTGCGCGCGCCCGGGCCCACGTTCGTGGTGGTCAGCACCGACCATTCCACCGGCGGCGGCGTGGCGGTGGCGACATGCACGACGCCCTGGCCGTCGCCACCAAAGAGATACATGGCGTTGCGGCTGGGATCGAACGCAGCGGCACCG
>JANYBS010000233.1 GCA_025360715.1 Candidatus Eiseniibacteriota bacterium
GTCTACCTCGCGATCGCGAACCTGGGGAATTCGGATTTCCCGAGCTACCTGCTGGGCGCGCCGGTCGCAGGCGCGTGGACCGAGATCCTGGACTCGCAGGCGGTCACCTACGGCGGCACGGGGATGGTGAATGCGGCGACGCGCTACACCTACAACCAGAGCCGCGACGGCCTGCCGCAGACGCTCGACATCGCCCTGCCGCGCTCCAGCGTGCTGCTCCTGCGCTCACTGCCTGCGACCGGCGTGGACGCCGGCGCGCTCGCGAACGCTCTGCGCGTCGAATCGATCGCGCCCAACCCCGCGCAGTCGGACGCCGCGGTGGTGTTCTCATTGCCAACCGGCGCGCAGACGACCGTCGAGGTCTACGACGTGCAAGGCGCCCGGGTCGCGCGCGTCTTGGACGCGCCGTTGGCGGCGGGCCGCCACATCGCGCACTGGGACGGCCTTAGTGACAGCGGCCACGCGGTGCCCGGCGGCGTGTACTTCGTGAGCGTGCGTACGCCCGCGGCGGCGATCTCGCGCAGGATCGCGATCATCCGCTGAACGTTCCAGCAACGCGCAAGCCGCTGCATTGCAGCACCGCAGCGGCCGATAACGCCCGCGTGCCCCTGTCGCTGCCGTGACAGGGGTCCCGCTTGCCTTTATCTTCCTGCGCCTGCCGCGAGCTCATGGATCCACCTCCCCAAGGAAGCATTGATGCCCCAGCGTCAGCCTCACGTTGCCTATTTCTGCATGGAATACGGCCTGCACGAGTCGTTCCCGATCTACTCGGGCGGCTTGGGCATCCTGGCCGGTGACTTCGTCAAGTCCGCGCGCGACCTGCATATGCCCATGGTCGCAGTCGGGCTCCTGTGGGCGCGCGGCTACTGCGTGCAGCGCATCGGCGCCGACGGCCGGCCGTACGAGGAATTCCCCGGTTACGACTCGAGCTTTCTGCAGGATACCGGCGTGCGTGTGCGCGTCCGCGTGCGCGGCAGCGAAGTCCCCTGCCGCGTCTGGTTGACGGAAAAATACGGCAACTGCCCGCTGTACCTCATCGAGCCAGTGCGCCAGGAAGACCGCTGGATCACGCACCGCCTGTACGAAGCCGGCACCGACACGCGCATCGCGCAAGAGATGCTGCTGGGCATCGGCGGCGTACGCGCGCTGGGCTGGCTGGGTATCCCGGTACACACGTACCACTTCAATGAAGGCCACGCCGTGTTCGCCGGCATCGAGATGATCGCCGAGCGCATGGAAGCCGGGCAGCAGTTCCCCGACGCGTGGGACGATGTGCGCAAGCAGATCGTGTTCACGACTCATACGCCCGTCAAAGCCGGCAACGAAGAGCATCAGCTGAAAGACCTGCGCCGCATGGGCGCCTGCCTGCAGCTCTCGGGCGCCGAGATGCGCGCCATCGGCGGCGATCCGTTCAACATGACGGTGGCCGGCCTGCGCCTGGCGCGCGCGGCCAACGCAGTCGCGCAACTGCACGGCGAGACGGCGCGCGCGATGTGGTCGGGCGTGAGTGGCGCCGTCACGATAGGCGCGATCACCAACGGCGTGCACGCGCCCACGTGGCAGAGCCCGCAGATCCGCGCGGCGAACGGCGACCCCGAGAAGATCTGGGCCGCGCACCAGCAGCACAAGCTGGAGCTGATCGAAGAGGTCCAGCGCCGCAATCAGGTGTCCATCGAGCCCGACGCGTTGCTGATCGGCTTTGCGCGCCGCGCGGCCAGCTACAAGCGCAGCGACCTGATCCTGCGCGATGAAGCGCGCCTGCGACAGTTGCTCGACAACGAGCACGTGCGCGTGCTCTTCGCGGGCAAAGCACACCCCGACGACACCACGGGCCGCAACATCGTGGCCAAGCTGGTGCAGGGCGCGCGTAAGTTCCCGGGCAAGGTGCTGTTTATTGAAAATTACGACATGGCCGTGGGCCGCCTGCTCACGCGCGGAGTGGATTGCTGGCTCAACAACCCGATCCGGCCGCTGGAAGCCAGCGGCACGTCGGGCATGAAGGCCGCCATGAACGGCGTGCTCAATGTGAGCATCCTCGATGGCTGGTGGCCCGAAGCCTGCGACGACGGCAAGAACGGCTTCGCGATCGGCGACGAGCGTTCGGGCGATGACGCCAAGGATCTCGAGGCGCTCTACGACACACTCGAGCAGAAGGTGTTGCCGGCCTGGAAAGACGCCAAGCGCTGGAAGAAGATGATGGCCGCGAGCATCAAGATGTCGCAGGAGCCCTTCAGCTCCGACCGCATGATGCGGGAGTATTTCGAGCAGCTCTACAAGCTCGATGTTTCCGCCGTGGCGGTTCCTGCCAAGTGAACCCGCTCGCGCTCCTCGGGCTGGGCCTGGTCCTCGGGATCCGTCACGCGACGGATCCCGACCATGTTGTGGCGGTCGCCGCGATCACCGCTCGCACACGCAAGCTCCTGCCGGCCACGCTGCTCGGCGCGGTGTGGGGGCTGGGCCACTCGCTCACGCTCTTCGTGGTGGGCGGCTTGATCCTGGCGTTCAACCTGACCGTGCCGCCGCGCTTGGGATTGGCGCTCGAGTTCGCCGTGGCGCTCGCGCTGGTCGTGGTCGGCGCGCTCAACCTGCGCCGCGGCCATGGGCACTCGCACGATGAGCTGGGCGATGACGGCCGCTTGCCCGCATGGCGCGCGTTCTTCGTAGGGCTTGTGCACGGTCTTGCCGGCAGCGCCGCAGTCGCATTGCTGGTGCTCGCCACGGTGCACGACATCGGCACCGGCATGTTGTACCTGGTGGTGTTCGCGGTCGGCACCATGATCGGCATGGCGCTCATCACCACCGGCTTCGCCGCGCCGCTCACCGCGGGCACGCGCCGCTGGCCCAAGCTCGCGCCGGGCATCCGCATCGTCACGGGCCTCGCCTCGCTTTGTTTAGGCCTGTGGCTCGTCTGGCAGATCGGCTTCGTCGACGGCCTCTTCGCGGCGCATCCGAACTGGACGCCGCACTAGCAAGGCGGCACTCTGGCCGCATGAGGAAAGCTCGGGCACGCCCCGCCGCAACGTCCATCGCTGCCGTCCGCGGCGCCATCTCCGTGCCCGCCAACCGCGCCGAGGCGATCCGCGAAGCCACCTCGCGGCTGCTGCGCGCGATGATCGCCGCCAACGCGCTCACGCCGCAACGCATCGTGAGCGCCATCTTCACCGCCACGCCGGATCTGACCGCTGACTTCCCCGCGCACTCGGCGCGGCTGCTCGGCTGGACCGACGTGCCGCTGCTGGGTGCCACCGAGATGGCCGTGCCGGGCGCGCCCGTTCGATTGGTGCGCGTGCTGCTCACCGTGAGCGGCGTGCGCGAAGGCACGCGGCTGACGCCGGTGTACATGGACGGCGCGGCAGCGCTGCGGCCGGATCTTGCGGCAGCGCGGCCGGGTTCTGCAGCAGCGCGGCTGGATCTTGGAGCAGCGCGGCCTGGTTCTGCAGCGGCGCGGCCGGATCTTGGAGCAGCGCGGCCTCCGGCCACGCACAAGCGGACGCCGGGGCGCGAGACGCGCCGCGTCGCCATTCTTGGCCTGGGCCAGATCGGCGGCTCGCTCGGCCTGGCGCTTGCGCGCGCGGGCGGCTGGCATCGCGTGGGCTATGACCGCGACCGCGGCGCCGCGAAAGCGGCTCTGGCCGGCGGCGCGATCGACGTGGCGGCGCGCTCGCTCGCGGCGGCGTGCCGGCGCGCCGAGTTGGTGGTGGTCGCGGTGCCGGTCGATGCAACGCCGGCCGCAGTCCGCGCCGCAGCCGCGGCCATGACGCGCGGCGCCGTGCTCACCGACACCGCCAGCGCGCGGGCCACCATCACGCCCGCGCTGCAGGCCGCAGAAGCACTCGGCGTGCGCGCGTGCGGCGCCCATCCGCTCGCGGGCAACGAGGGACATGGCTACGCCTCGGCAAGCGCGGGGTTGTTCGCGAACGCATCCTTCGCGTTGCTGCCCGTGCGCGGCGGCGTGCCGCCGCTGGTGACGCAGCTTGTGCGCGATGTGGGTGCGCGATCGTTGCGCGTGAGCGCGGCAGCACACGATCACGCGCTCGCGCGCACGAGCCATCTGCCGTGGCTGGTCTCGCGCGCGATCGCCGCGACCGGCACCCAAGCACACGCGCGCGGCCTGAGCGGCCCCGGATTCGCCAGCATGACGCGGCTCTCAAGAAGCGACCCGCGCATGGCTGGCGCCTATGCGCGCGCGAACGCGCGCGAGGTCGCGGCTGCCTGGAAGACGCTGCGCGACTCCATCGAACGCGAAGTCGCGCAGCTTAGCGCCGCCGGCGCGGGCGCTACGAAGAAGCCGGCGCGGTTTCCGAAGGCGGCGGCTCGGGCGCGGCCGGCGTCGCCGCCATCGAAGCCACGTACTCCGCGGGCAACCGGTGATGCTTCGCGCCCTTCACGATCGCGTCGAGGTACCGCCGCGAAGGTGGCGTCGGGTTCGCGGGCCGGCCGACGTACACCTGCACGCGCACACGCCGCGGCACCGAGCCGTCGTCGGGGCGCGTGAGCTCCACATACACGCCCTCGCGTTCGTACGCATTGTGCGGATCGCCGGGCGAGTGGAAGCCTTCATAGGTATCGAGCGTGGCGAGGTGCGCGTCGGTCAGGTCGTAGACCACGCCCCACACAGTGGCCGCGTGGCTCGGCTGCACACTGGCCACACCGCCGCCCCAGTCATGGGAATGGCGCGGAAAGACCAGCTTGTAGTCGTGCAACGCCCCCAGCCCGACCACGATGTGGCCGGGACAGCGCCGCTGCATCTGGTCGGGATCGAGATTGGATCCGTAAGCGAAATAGAGCATCCACACTCCGAAGGTCAGGGGGGAATGCCGCGAGCATAGCCCAAGCGCGGCGCCGGTGCTGCGACGACCTTCATATCACCTCTCGTGTCGAGCGCATTCGCACGGTGGACCCACGCCTTCGCGGGTCGCTATAGTCACCACTTCAAGCGCTGCCTTGGCTTCGCCAGCGGGGCCACCCACCATCCTTTGGCAACCCCGGAGAATCCCATGCCCATCGATATCCTTGCCTTCGGCCCGCATCCGGATGACGCCGAGATCGGCGCCGGCGGCCTGCTGCGCAAGATGAAGGACTACGGCCACACGACCGGCATCATCGACATGACCACGGGCGACATGGGCTGGGGCACGCCCGAGATCCGCGCGGGTGAGAGCGCCGAGGCCGCCAAGTTCCTGAAGCTCGACGTGCGCGAGAACCTGGACATGGGCGACTGCCGCATCGAGGACACGTGGGAGAATCGCGTGAAAGTCGCGAGCGTGATCCGCAAGCACCAGCCGCAGATAATCCTGGCGCCTTACTACGACCTGCCGATCGGCCGCGGTCTGGGCCACAATGACCACTACAAGACCGGCGAGATCGTCTCGAACGCGTTCAACCTGGCGCATCTCGCCAAGGCCCCGGCCGAGGGCGCGCCCTATCAGGCCAAGGCGCTCTACTACTACTTCATCCCGCCGGGCACCAAGCCCACATTCGTGGTCGACATCAGCGATTGGGTGGGCGACTGGCTCGACGCGCTGGACTGCCATAAGAGCCAGTTCTATCACCCCGACCGGCCGCGGCCGGCGAACCTGCCGCACCCGCGCGAGGCGTTCGAGGCCAACGCGCGGCACTGGGGCTGGCAGATCGGCGCCCGGTTCGCTCAGGCGTTCCTGGCCACGAGCCCGCTCAAGATCGACGATCCGCTCACGCTCGTGCAGACGGTGAACCCGAGACCCTGACGAAAGGCTCTCGCTCTGATGTAGTCTGGCGGCCCGGCGCGCGGATGCGTGCGCCGGGCCGAACCTTTGCACCGGGTTGTTCCGCGCGTCCCGCGCGCCTTCATCGGAGCCCCGATGTCCCGCCCAGAGATAGTCCTGCTCTTGCTCGCCGGCCTTGCCGGACCGTTCACGCCCAATTCGCACGCGGCAGCCGCGCCCGCCCCGCCAACAGTGACCGTGCTCGAAGCGCGCTATCACGCGCACCTGCTCGCGGCGCGCCCGGACCTGGCCTCGCACTACGGCTTGGGCGGCGATGACCGGCTGGCGCCCATCACCGAGGCCACGCTTACGCGCGACGCCGCATGGCTGCGCTCGTTCGGCACAGAGATCGCGCGGCTCGACACACAGCGCCTGAGCGCTCGTGAGCGCGCGCGCGCCGACTCGCTGCGCGTGCGCGTCGCGCGCGAGGCCGCGCCGCTCGAGGACCACACGTGGCAGCAAGAGCCGCGCGCGTACCTGGCGCTCGTGCATGCGGCCGTGCTCGAAGCCGGCGGCGCGCGGCACGTCTCGCCGTGTGAACGCGGGCGCCGCGCCATGATGCGGCTTCGCATGGTGCCCGAGGTGCTGCGCGCCGCGCTCATCAACCTGCGCGAGACGCACGCCATGGCGCCCGCGGCGGCGGCCGCGTTCGACTCCGCAGCGGTCGACCTGCGCACGACTCTCTTCAAGCCCTTGGAGAACTGCAAGGATCCGCGCCGCCAGGCGGACGTGATCGCCGCAGACACGCTGGCGCTGCGCGCGTATGCATCGTTCGTCGCCGATCTGCGCGCATTCCCCGCCGCGGAGCACGCGCGATGAGCATGCGTTTCGCCGGACGCTATCAGGAGATCCGGCGTCTTGGGCAAGGTGGTATGGGCGAGGTCCTGCTCGTGCTCGACCTGGCCAGCGGCACCGAGTGCGCACTCAAGCATCTCACGGGCGATGTTCGGCCGGCGCTCATCAGCGCGCTTCGCTCGGAGTTCGACGTGCTTGCGCGGCTCACGCATCCGGCGCTGGTGCGCGTGCGTGACCTGGGCTTCACCGCTGAAGGCACGCCTTTCCTGACAATGGACTACGTGCCGGGCCTGCCGGCCGACCAAGCGCTCGAGCCGCAGCACCGACCCTCGCTTTTCTGGTTCGCCGCGCGGCTCGCGCGCGGCCTCGAGGCACTGCACCGCGCGGGCATCGTGCATGGCGACCTCAAGCCGGCGAATGTGCTCGTGATGCCGGCCGCCAGACCGGGCGAGTCGCCGCACGACCTGCGGATCGTCGACCTAGGCCTCTCGGTGATGCGCGGCCACGCGCACATGCCCTTCGCGGGCACGCCCGGATACGCCGCACCCGAGCTCATGGCGGGTGATGCGCCCAGTGTGGCGAGCGATCTGTATGCCTTTGGCGCGCTATTGCATGCGCTGCTCACCGGCGCTCCAGTTCTCGCGGCTCGGCCCACCTCGAGCCACACTGAAGGCGCTGCCGGCGCAAGAACCAAGACCTCGGCGCTCGAGAACTCCGGCGCACCGGCGGCGCTGATCCGCCTGGTGCTGCAGCTGCTCTCGGCGAATCCTGCCGAGCGGCCGGCCGACGCCACCGAGGTCGCACAGGAGCTCGAGGCCATGCATCCGGCGGCTCGCACGCCGCTCGCCGACCGCGTCGAGGCGGAGACGTTCATCGGCCGCGAGCGCGAACTCTCACGCATCTCGCTCGCCGCCACGTACGACCGCGGCCGCGCATTCCTGGTCACGGGCCCGCCCGGCGTCGGCCGCAGCACATTGTTGCGTCAGGCCGCGCTGCGTGCCACCAGCGCGAGTCGCGTCGTGCTGGTGGCACAGGCACAAGGCGCCGCGCGCGGCGGCGCAGTGATCTCGCTGCTGCGCGGCCTCATCGCCGCGCTGGGCAACGCGGCACCAACGATCCCTGCGGCAGCGGCGGCAATTCTCAATGGTGCGGCGCACACGCTACCCGAAAACGCGGAAGATGCACTGCTCGATGCGCTGCCGCGCTGGATCGCACTGCTCGCCGCACGCCGCGGCACGCCGGTGTTCGTGGTGGACGATGCGGACCAGCTCGAGGACGCGAGCCGGCTGTGGTTGCGCCGCGCGCTCGTGCGCACCGCAGGCGTGCGCGTGGTGTGGGTGTGGGCGATGCGCACTCTGGAGGGGACGAGCGAGGCCACGCTCGTCGCCGGTGGCAACGCAGAGCACCTGCCGCTCGAGCCCTTCGCGGGCGAGGACCTCGCGCGCTTCATCACCGCGCGCCTGGGCGCCGAGCCGCCCGCGAGCCTGCGGCCATGGCTGGCCGAGCGCGCCGGCGGCTCACCCGTGGCCATCGTGCAGGCGCTGCGCGCGGCGCTGGCCGCGGGCGCGATCGCGGAAGAAGCCGGCCTGCTGCACGCTGAGCCCGAGCGGCTGGCGG
>JANYBS010000003.1 GCA_025360715.1 Candidatus Eiseniibacteriota bacterium
CGGATCACCATGCTCACGGTATCCGCGGCCCCAGTCACTGCCAGACAGGCGAATGTGACCGCGAAGTTGCGCGAGAAGCCAAAGGCCACCGTGGCAAGTCCGTACACCACGACCGCCCAGAGCAGCACGGGGCCGCGCTTATCGATGTGCTCTGCCCACCGCACGAGCAGGACGCTCGTGAGCACCGCGCCCACCGATGGCGCCGCCGACAGCCAGCCATAGCCGTGCGCGCCCACGTGCAGGATGTCCTGCGCGAAGATCGGCAACAAAGCGGTGGCACTGGCAAAGAACGTGGCCGCGAAGTCCAGCAGCATGGTCGAGCGGATGAGCGGATTCGCGAACACGAACCGCAACCCCTCGCCCGCGGCAGCAAAGCTGATCTGCGCGCGCGTTCCGGCCGGCCGCGCCGGGATGCCGCGCATCATGAGCAGCGCCACGATCACGCACACGAATGACGCCGCGTTGAGCGCGTACGCCCAGCCCACGCCCAGGGTGGCGATCACGCCGCCCGCGAGCGCGGGACCGATCACCGCCGCCGCCTGGAACATGACGGAGTTGAGGCTGATGGCGTTGGGCAGGTGCTCGCGCGGCACAAGGTTGGGCACCAGCGACTGGCGCGCGGGGCCATCGAAACTACCGAACGCCGAACCCACGGCAGCCAGCAGGTACACCGGCCACAACGCGCGCACGCCGTGGAACTCCAGGAACGCCAGGCTCGCGGCGGCAAGCAGCATGCCGGTCTGCGTGATCAGCATGAGCTTGCGGCGGTCCACCGCATCGGCCACAACGCCCGAGAGCAGCGAGAAACCCACGATGGGAATCACGCGCACCAACCCCACCGTGCCCAAGGCGATGCCGCGCTGGCCCGCGGGCACCAACAGGGACACGTGCCAGAGGATGGCCGCGTTCTGCATCATCGAGCCGGCCATCGAGACCAACTGGCTGCCCCACAGGAGGCGGAAGTTGCGGTGCTGGAGTGCGGCCATGGATGCCGGGTATGCCATGTTGTGCGATGGCCCTTGGGTTCGCGAAGGAAGGTGTCACGCTCTGGCGCGGCTGCGCATCATGCGTGGCGTGCGTGCTCACAGCAAGCCACCGCGTTGACGCTGGGCCGAGCGAGTCACTAGCATCGCCGTTCCTCGACCGCCTGCTGTAGGAGACCCCTCGTGCCGCCTCGCCGCCCGAACAAGCCAGCCGCAGCCGCGCCGACGCGCCGCCAAGCACTGGCGTCCGCAGCGGCGATCACGCCCGTCTCCGCCGCGCCCGCGTTCGCTCGCGACCCATGGGCGTGGGCGAGCCTGCTCGGGGTCTTCGCGCTGCTCGCCGCCTGCATTGGCGCACCGCTCGGCGAAGCCGTCGCCGAGGACTTCGACTTCCTGCACCGCGCGTTGCTGCACGGCACGGGCACCTATCTCGATGGCGGTGGCTCCAGCGCATTCTGGCGTCCGGTCGCGCACCAGCTGTACTACCAACTGCTGGGCACGCTCATCGTCACGCACCCGCTGGCCGTCGCTGCGATCCACGCCGCGTTGCTCGCGCTGGGCACGGTGTTGCTTTACCGCGCGTTCCGCCAGGTATGGGAAGGCCCGCTCGCGTTCGTGGCCGCCACGTTTCCGCTCTTCGCCGAATCCACGCGCACGTTGATCGGCTGGCCCAGCCACTTCGTCGATCTGGGCCTCTTCATCGGCCTTGCCGTGGCGGTGCACGAGACGTCGCGCCGCCGGCTGCCTACCGCGCTCGCGGGATTGCTGTTCGCGCTCCTGTGCAAGGAGGTCGCGATCATCGCTGCCGTGCTGCTGCCCTTCCTGCCGTTCCCGCGCGCGCGCGTGGAACGCGTCCGCTGGGCGCTCGCGTGCGGAGCGCTGGTCGCGCTCTGGGGTGGTGTCTATCTGGCCGTGCGCCAGCACGCCCATCTGGCATTGCCGCACGGGATCGAGAACGATCCACGCTTACTCGCCACGCCGATGACCGCGCGCTTCGCTTGGGCGCTCGCCGGCAGCCTGCGCGCGATCCTGAGCCTGCCGATCGTGGCCGACGCGCACGACGCGATCGCGCTGGGCATCGCGCTCGCGCTGCCACTCTTCGCCGGCATCCTTGCCGTGACCGACGCCGGAGCGCGCGCACGGCTCGCGGCCATGCGGGCGTGGATCCTCTGGGGGCTTGCGTGGAGCGTGCTCGCGACCGCGACGCTCATGCCCATCTTCCCGCTGTGGCAGCCCAACCGCAGTCATCTCGCAAGCATGGGTCTGGGCGTGGCCGCCACGGCTGCGCTCGGCGCGGTCCATCCGGGACTCGCCGCCGCCATGGCCGGTGGGCGGCTGGTGATGCTGGCGCTGGCACCGCGGGCGCCGCAAGTGATCGTGTCCGACGCGCCGGCGACCGGCGCCTTCATGGACTTCCTCAAGCTCACTCGCCTGCAGCGCTTCATGCGCGAGGCGCGTATCGCGTTGCACGATCAGGTGCCCAGACCGCCGCCGGGCAGCTATCTGGTCGAGGCCAACTTTCCGCGCGGGCTCATTTACGCTCTGGGCGGCGATCACGCGCTGCAGGTGTGGTATCGCGACACGACCTTGCATGTGATCAACGCCGCGCGCTTCCGCGCATCGTCCACGTTGCCTGCGGTGGCGGTGATCCAATACCAGCCGGAGCGTCCGCGCCGTGAGGTCGTGATCTTCCCGCCCGACGGCCTGCGCGCGGAGGATCTCGCGTATCACACCGTGTTGGCCGGGAGGGACGCGGCCGCCCTGCCAATGATCGCGCATGCCGACGCCCTCGCGCCGGACACCAGCCTGATCGTGTTCCATGGCAACAATGCCGGCCTGCGCGCGCTTGCCTACTTGCACCTGCAGCGCTACGAGGACGCCGAGCGCGAGGCGCGCCGCGCGCTCACGATCTACGCGATCGACTACAACGCACGCGTGACACTCGCGGCGGTACTCATCATCGGCCACCGGTTCGATGAGGCCGAGCGGGTCATCGCAAGCCTGCAACGCACGCACGCAGGAGATGCGGGCGTGAAGTCCCTGGTGAACGAGCTGGCGAGCCAACGCCGCCCTGCCGCCGCGCAAGTACAGCGCTGAACGGCAACGCCCCCTTAGACCAGAGCCATCCCCGGCCGCCAGTTCGCGGCCTGGAGCGCGCGCAACAGGGCCGTCACACCATCGCGCTCGGCGTGCGAGGTGAGCAGCAGCAGGTCACCCTCCGCGGCCCACGTCAGCGCGGCGCGCACAGCAGCAAGCTCATCATCGAATCGTTCCAGTTGGTCGGCGCGGGCACCGATGGCTCTGAGCTCGGCGAGGATGATCTCGGGCACCACTCCCTTCTCGCGGCCACGCAGATAGATCTCCATCTCCTTCACGAACACGCGGTCCGGATGCATGGCCCAGCTGGCGCGCGCGAACTCCCGGATCGAGGCGTCGTCGCGGTCACCGGCCTGGCCGATCACCAGCCCGCGCCGCTGCGCGGAGATCGCCGCCACCATGCGGGCGAGCGCCGCAAGGCCGTGCGGATTGTGCGCGAAGTCGACGATCGCGGTCAGGCTCCCGAACCGCCACGTGTTGGCGCGCCCGGGATTGCTCTCCGGCGTACTCGCGAAGCCGGTCAAGCCGGCGTGGATCGCGTGCGCGCTCGCACCCAGCACGCTTGAAGCAAGCAGCGCGGCCAGCGCGTTCTCCACGTTATGGCGTGCGGCGCCGTCGAACGTGAGCGGCACCTCGACCACGCTCGCGATGCGCGTGACCACGCCGCCGCGCTGCAGCATGAACGCGCCGTCCTCCACCCATGCGGCGTCGCCGCCTGCGGCGCGATGCGCGCGCACGTGCACGTGCGCGGCGTCGCGCGTGAACCACGCCACGGGCGCGTGCAGCGCCTGACCGGCCTCGAGCAGCAACGCATCGTCGGCATTCAGCACCACGCGGCCATGTTCGGGAATGGCCTTGGCCACCACGAGCTTCGCCTGAGCGAGCGCGTGCGTGTCGAGGATCCCGTATTCGCCCAAGTGGTCATTGGCCACGTTCGTGACCACGGCCACCTCGGCGTGCGTCACGGGCAGTCCACGTCGCAGGATGCCGCCGCGCGCGACTTCCAGAATGGCCATCGCCACGCGCGTATCGCGCAGCACGGTGCGGGCGCCGGCGGGGCCCGAGAAGTCCCCTTCCTCGATCACCTGGGCGCCCACCTCGATGAAATCGGTCGACGTGAGCCCGGCCACCACGCCGGCCTCGCGCGCGATCGCGCCCATCAATCGCACCGTCGTGGTCTTGCCGTTCGTGCCCGTCACCAGCGCCACGGGGATCGCATGCAGATGCGCCCACGGCGCCTTGGCCGGCACGGGCAGTGCGTCGACCGGCCAACTGCGCGAGCCGGTGCCCAGCCCTAGCGAGACGCACTCGTCGTCGCTCAGCAGGGTCACGCCTCGCCGCTCGGCCTCGGCGGCCAATGCGATCAGCGCGGGCCGGCGCTCGGCGGCCGCGACGTCACGCAGCCGCACAAGCTCAGGCCCGAAAGCCGGCGCTTCACCCACGCCGTTCGCCTGCGCGGCCGCCGCGAAGGCCCACTCGTTCACCTCGGTGGCCACATAGAGTTGGTCGATCGGTGCCGCGAACGCGAGCGAGACGCCGCCCTCGTAGGGCCGCGCTCCCGCGGCCTCGAGCGGCCAGCCCAGGCCCTCGAGCATGGGCAGTAGCGCCAGGGTCCAGTCCTGGATGAACGCGCTCGCGTCCACGCCTTGCAGTTCCGCGTCAAGGATCGCGCCGGGCACATCCATGAGCAGGCTCGGACCCGTGAGCCGGCGGGAATCGAGCATGCGGATGACCTTCGCGGAGCCGGACGCCGCCGTGTTCAATCCGCGATCTCCGGGTCGCGCGCCGCCAGGCGCACGCCACGCGCATCGCGGATGAGCAGACGGCCGTCGTCGAGCAGCGGCACGTTGCTCAGGTCCTCCACGCGCACCGGCGCGGGATCGATGCGCTCATCGAGCGGCGTGTGCTCCACGTCGGGGCGGAACGCCAGCACCTCGTTCCACGTGCGCTGCAGTGCGTCGGCGAACAGCAGCAGCAGGTCACCGGGACGCGCCATGTGCAGCGCATGGTCCACCGCCTTGGCTTCATCGGGGACCATCTCGATCGCCTCTGCCGGTACGCCCGACTCCATGAGCGCGGCGCGCAGCATGCGCGGCACCTCGTCGGACTTGCGGCCGCGCAGGCCGTCGTCGCGGCGGCAGACATAGTGATCGAAGTGCCCGGCCGCCGCGCGGCCGATGTCGGCGATGTCCGCATCGCGGCGGTCGCCGGGCGCCGCCAGCACCACGATGCGCCGACCGCGAACCTTGAGGTGGTCGGTCAGGTCGCACATGGCGGAGATCGCCGCGGGATTGTGGCCATAGTCCATGATCACCTTGAACGGATGGCCATCGTGCACGTTCATGCGGCCAGGGGCTTCGTGGAACGTGGTCGCGAACGTGCGCAGGCCGGTGCGGATGTCTTCCAGGCGAACGCGCATGCAGTACGCGATGCCCACCGCGAACATGGCGTTCTGGACATTGTGCTGCGCGTGGCCCTCGAGCGTGGACGGCACGAGGTGCGTCCAGAGCAACGGCAGGTGTTCGTTGCGGTCGTAGATCACGATCATGTCGCCGTTCATGCCCGGCTCCAGCACCACGGCGCGTCCGCCGGCGCGGATGTGTTCACGCACGATCGGATGCTGCAGGTTGCGCGTCACGTAGCAGACCTGCTTGGCCTTGGTGTGGTCGGCCATGCGCAGGCACAGTTCGTCGTCGGCGTTGAGCACGACCGCGTCGGTCGCGATCTCGGCGACCACGCGCTTGACCTCGGCCAGCTGCTCAAGCGTCTCCACGCCCTTCAGGCCCAGATGATCGCTGCTGATGTTGATCACCGCGCCCACGGAGCACTTTCGATAGCCCAGGCCGCGGCGCAGGATGCCGCCGCGCGCGGTCTCGAGGATCGCGACGTCCACCGACGGATCGCGCAGCACCATGCGCGCCGCCGTGGGCCCGGTCATATCGCCCTTCACGGTGAGCTGGCCGTCGATATAGACACCGTCGGTCGTGGTGAGCCCGACGTAGTGACCATTCATGCGGAAGATATGCGCCACCATGCGCGATGTGGTGGTCTTGCCGTTCGTGCCCGTGATGCTGGCGATCGGGATACGCACGGGCGTGCCCGGCGGGAACAGCATGTCCATCACGGGTCCGGCCACATCGCGCGGCGTGCCTTCGCTGGGTGCCACGTGCATGCGAAAGCCCGGAGCCGCGTTCACTTCACAGATGGCGCCGCCGGCCTCTTTGTAGCTGCGCGAGATGTCGTGCGTGAGGAAGTCCACACCGCCCACATCGAGCCCGATCGCGCGCACGGCGCGCACGGCCATCTCGGCGTTGTCCGGATGCACGATGTCGGTCACATCGGTCGCGGTACCGCCGGTCGACAGGTTGCCGGTGCGGCGCAACATCACGACCTCGCCTTGGGCCGGCACGCTGGCCTTGGTGAAACCCTTGGCCGCCATCTCGCGGTCTGCCTGAGCGTCGAGTTCGAGCCTTGTCAAGACCTTCTCGTGACCGATGCCGCGGCGTGGATCCTGGTTCGCGATCGCGACCAGTGCTTCGATCGTGTTCTGGCCATCGCCCACCACATGTCCCGGCATGCGCTTGGCAACGGCGATGAGGCGGCCGTTCACCACGAGCATGCGATGGTCATAGCCGATGATCATGCTCTCGACGAGCACCGCGCGGCTGTGCTCGCGCGCCTCGCGCCAGGCGCCGCGCACGCTCTCGCCATCGCGAAGGTCGATCGCCACGCCGCGGCCATGGTTGGCGTTGTAGGGCTTGACCACCACGGGGTAGCCGATCTTGACCGCCGCTTTGTGAGCCTCTTCTTCCGAATACACCAGCGTCTGCTTGGGCACCGGCAGGCCCAGATCGCTCAGGATGCGGTTGGTCTCTTCCTTGTCGGACGCGATCTCCACGGCGATATGCCGCGTTTCGCTCGTGATCGTGGCCTGGATGCGGCGCTGGTAGCGGCCGTGGCCGAGTTGGATGAGGCTCTGGTCGTTGAGCCGCAACCACGGGATGTCGCGCGCCTCGGCCGCGCGCACCAGCGACGCCGTGCTCGGCCCCAGCGCGCGGCGCTGGGTGAAGCGGATGAACGCGTCGCGCTCCTTGTCCCACTCCCAGTCCGCCGGCAGGTCCTTGCCGCGCAGCTCCTGAGGCAACAGCGAGCGCAGCAGAGCGAGCGCCAGGTTCCCGGCCTCGACGCCGACTTCGGCTTCTTCATACTGATAGACCACGTGGTACACGCCCACGGGCCCGGCACCGCGCGTCTTGCCAAAGGTCACGCGCGCGCCCGAGACGTTCTGGATCTCGATCGCACAGTGTTCGAGCACGTGGCCCAGCCAGGTGCCTTCGTCTTCGGTCATGCGGCGGATGAACCCGCCCGGCTCACCGTACGAACAGCCATGCTCCGCAAGCCCGGGCAACGCGGCCACCAGCGCGTCGGTGAAGCCCTTGCCCAGCTTGACCGTGGGCCACTGCTCGACCTCGCCCAGATCCAGCGTGAAGCGAATGACCGGGAAGAGCGCATAGATATTCGGGCCGAGATAGACCGAGGACTCGAGCAGTTTCACTTGTTCCACCTCGTGGTCGTGGGGCGATGACGATTCAACAACGGCTCAGGAGCGGCTCAGCTTGGCGGCAGAAGCCTGGCGCGAGTGCAGGTTGAACGTGGCGCCTTCGACGAGCACGTGCAGCGTCACGCCGAAGAGGCAGACCGGCTCGCCGCGCCGCGCCGCGTCCATGGAGGAGTACTCCAGCCGCGCGGGATCCACGATCGTGATCGCGCCACTGCCCACCACCTCGAGCGTCTCGTCGGGGCCGATGAACGCCGCCGTGTCCTCATCGAGGCCGATGCCGACCACATAGGGATTGAAGGCCAGCGAGGTGAGCAGTCTTCCCAAGCGATCGCGCTGGCGAAAGTGCTGGTCCACGATCGTGCGATTGGTCAGCCCCAGACCGGGCGCCAGTTGCACCATGCCGCCGCGCGGCGTCGCACCTTCGTCGCCATAAGCGATCATGTGCTCGGAGAGGAACGCCGCGCCGGCAGAGGTGCCCGCCACGGTGATGCCGCGCGCACTCATGAGCCGCAGCGTCTTGGCCACCAGCGTGCCGCCGAGAGTCGTGCTCAAGCGCAGTTGGTTGCCACCCGTCATGAAGACACCGGTGCAGGACTCGAGCCGGGCGATGGCCGCAGCGTCGTCGCACTCGTGGCGCGTCTCGAACGGCAGCACCTGCACGTCCTCGACCTTGAGTTCCTCGAAGAGCTTCTGGTAGCGCCGTCCCGTGTCCTTGAGTTCACTCGCCGTGGGGATGACGGCGATGCGCGCCCGCCGGCCGCCGCAGATCTCGACGAAGCGCTTGAGGATCTTCTCGGCGCCGACTTTATCCTCGGCACCGCCGATGGGAACGATATGGCCGCGATGCACATTGTCGGCCGTGGGCCGCGCAGGTGGCTCGTGACCGTGGGGGGGCGTGCTCATAAGATGACCTGGCTCCTATGGGCGCGCGGCCTGCAATGGTTCCGCCGCACGCGAATGGGTGAGTTCGCGGCGCAGTCTACCAGCGCGACCATGGGCGGCGAAACGCCGAACGCCGTCCTGGCCCCCGAGTTTTTCCCAAGACCTGCGCGGGACCGCTCTGCTAGGCTGCGCGCCCTTATGGAGATCTCGACCGCCACAGCGAATGAGCCGTTCGCGCCCGCCCCTGCGGCGCCCCATCCCATCACGTTCATGTTCCTGATCCTGCCGTTCGGCGTCATGAACGGCTATCTCACCGTGACCGTGGCGTGGCTGCTCACGCAGCATGGCCTCAAGGTGGAACAGGTCGCCGCGCTGATCGCGGCCAGCTTCATCCCGCACACGTGGAAGTTCCTGTGGGCGCCGATCGCCGACACCACATTGCGGCGCAAGATCTGGTACATGCTCGCCAGCGTCGGCAGCGCGGTCGGCATCTACGCCACCGGCGCGATCAAGGCCGACCCCGCGCATCTGGGCGCGCTCACGACCGTGATCATCGCCTCGAACGTGGCGGTGACCGTGCTGGGCATGTCGACCGAGAGCCTCATGGCCTACACCGTGTCCGACGAAGCCCGTGGCAAAGCGGGCGGCTGGTTCCAAGCGGGCAATCTGGGCGGTAGCGGTGTGGGCGGCGGGCTTGGGTTGCTCCTGGCGCAGAAGCTCGCGGCGCCCTGGATGGCGGGCGGCATCCTGGCGCTGGCATGTCTCGCGTGTTCGCTGGGCCTGCTGTTCGTACACGAGCCGGCGCATTCAGGGCCGCCGCGGCATCTGGCGCGCGACCTCTGGCAGGTGGTGACCGACATCTGGACCACTGCTCGTTCGAAGCTGGGCTTTCTTGCGCTGCTGCTGTGCTTCTCGCCGATCGGCTCCGGGGCCGCTGCGGGTCTGTGGGCAGCGGTCGCCAGCGATTGGCATGCCTCGGCGCAGACGGTCGGCCTCGTCACAGGCGTCATCGGCGGGCTGGTCATGGCCTTTGGCTGCATGGTGGGCGGCTACATCTGCGACCGCATGGACCACAAGGTCGCCTACCTCTGGTTCGGCATCATGCAGGCGGCGTGCGCCGTGGGCATGGGCTTCGCGCCGCACACCGAGATGAACTACATCATCTTCACCATGGCGTATGCGCTGGTCACGGGCTTCACCTACGCGGGCTTCACCGCGTTCGTGCTCGAGGCCATGGGTCTGGGCGCAGCCGCGACCAAGTTCAGCTTGTTCGCATCGCTGAGCAACTTCCCCATCGCGTGGATGACCACCATCGACGGCTGGGCGCACACCAAGTACGGCCCCGCGGGCATGCTCTACACGGAGGCCGCCGTCGGCATGTGCGGCCTGGTGATCTTCACGAGCATCCTGCTGCTCACGAACAAGTTCTGGAAAAGCGCACCGCGGGCGATCGCGTGAGCGGGCTCGACACCCCGTGGGTCCGTGCGCAGTTCCCGGCGCTCGACGATCAGGTCGCGCTTTTCGATAACGCCGGCGGCAGTGTGCCCGCGCGCAGCGTGATCACGCGCGTGACGGATTACATGTCCAAGTACGGCGTGCAGCTGGGCGCCAGCTACGCGCGCTCGGTGCAGGCGGGCGCGCTGGTCGATGCGGGCAAAGCGGCGGCGGCGGCGTTCGTGAACGCGTCACCCGATGAAGTGATCCTCTCGGGCTCCAGCACCCAGTGCGTGCGCAATGCGGCGCGTGCGCTGCGCGAGCTCATTCGCCCCGGCGATGCGATCGTGGTCACGGACCTGGACCACGAGTGCAACATCGGCGCATGGCGAGAGTTCGCTGAAGCCGGCGTGGAGATCCGCGAGTGGCAGTTCGACCGCGACACGCAGGCGCTCACCATGATGGGCTTGGAGCGCGTGCTCGACTCACGCGTGAAGCTCGTCGCGTTCACGCACTGCAGCAACTTCGTGGGCGGCATCCATGACGCGAAGTCGTTCGTGAAGCGTATTCACGACGCCGGCGCGCTCAGCTGCATCGACGGCGTGGCGTACGCGCCACATCGACGCGTGGACGTGCAGGCTCTGGATACCGACTTCTATTTCCTGAGCCTCTACAAGACATTCGGTCCGCACCAAGCGCTGCTTTACGGCAAGCGCGAACACTGGGACCGAGCGAAGAGCCTGAATCATTTCTTCCTGGGCGACGAAGCGGGCAGCTACCGGTTCGAACCGGGCAACGTGAATCATGAACTCACGGCGTCGCTGCCTGGGATCCTCGAGCATCTGCTCGCGCTGGACGCGCATGTCCGCGGCGTCGCGCAGCCGGACGCCGACGTGCAGACTGCGCTCTCGCGCGCGTACGATGCGATCGCGCAGCAGGAGGCATCGCTGGTACAGCCACTGATCGAGCTGTTGCTGGCGCACCAGCAGGTCAAGCTCATGGGCCCGCAGACGCACGATGCGGCCAAGCGCGTCGCCACGGTCGGCTTCACCGTGCAAGGTCGCGATTCCGCGGGCATCCCGGCGATGCTCGATGCGCAGGATATCGCCATCCGCTACGGCCACTTCTACGCGCACCGCGCCGCGACGGCGCTGGGGTTGCACGCGAACAACGGCGTCGTGCGCGTGAGCATGGCGCATTACAATTCGCATGCCGAAGTCGCGCGATTGGTGAAGGCGCTGGATCGGGCGCTTTCGTAGCGCAGATGCTCGAACCCTTCAACGCCGCGCACCCGGAGCATGTGGCGCTCTTCGATGAGATGCCACTCTGGTCGTCGCAGGCCGGAGCGCTATTGCTCGATCACGTGCCGCTCACGGCACGCAGGGCCCTCGATCTGGGATGCGGCGCGGGCTTCCCTCTCTTGGAGCTGGCCGAGCGTCTTGGCCCCGGTGCGCAAATGATCGGGCTCGACCCATGGGCGCAGGCGCTCAGCCGCGCCGCGCGCAAGATCGCCGTGTGGCCCGTGCCGCAGGCGGCGCTCGTTCGCGGCGATGGCGCGGTGTTGCCCTTCCGCGACGGCACGTTCGACCTGGTCACCAGCAATCTGGGCGTGAATAACTTCTCGAATGCCGCACAGGCCCTGCGCGAGTGCCGCCGCGTGCTTTCGCCCGGCGGTGTGTTCGCGATGAGTACGAACGTCGCGGGGCATTTTGCTGCGCTCTATGACGCGCTCGAAACCGTCCTGCGCCGCCGCGGCGATGACGCGGCGCTCGCGCGACTTCGAGACCACGTCCAGCATCGCGGCAGTGTCGGGACCATTGCGACGCATCTGCAAACCTGTGGCTTCCGCGTACAAGCCACACGCACACGCGAAGTGGCTTGGCGCTTCCAGAGCGCGCAGGCACTGTTCACGCATCACTTCATGCGTCTGGGCTTCCGTGACGGCTGGCGAGAGATCGCTGGCGCCGATGCCGATGCCGTGCTGGCCGAGCTCGCCCGTGAGCTCGATGCGCACGCGGCCGCCGAGGGCGCGATCACGCTGACGGTGCCGCTGGTGGTGGTGCTGGCACAGGCGGAGTAGCGGCGCCAGTGGCCCCGGGGGCTGCTCCCCCCGATCAGCCTTGATCTACCGGTCCATCACCGGCAGGTACGCGCGCCACGGGCCCACTTCATCGCGATACTGTTTGGCCATCACCCGCGCGACTTGCGCGATGTGCCCAAGGTCATGCGCCGTCCAGGTCGCGAGCAAACGGCGCAGCGTCACTTCGCCGAAGGCCGGGTGGATGCCCGTGAGCTCCAGCTGCGCGTCGGTCAGTTGCCAGCTGTCCAAGGTCGCCAGGCTCGCGGCGCGCAGCGTCTCGAAGCTCACCAAGAGCGCTTCGAGCGAAGCGCCCTGGTTCTCGCGCAACTGCGCGAAGCGATCGAATGGCGCAAAGCGGCGGTCGGCGGCCTGCTCCATTATCAGCCGCGCGCGCACGATCCAATCCGTGCGCTCGCCATGGACCAGGTGCCCCATGATCACGTACGGGCTCCACGTCTCGGGGCCCTCGGTGGCATCGAGCCACTCGGGGCCGAGCCCCGAGAGCATGGCGCGCAACGTGCCGGGTGTGCGCATGAGCACGGCGCGAGCTTCTGCGAGCGCGAATTCCATCAGGCGCCCTTCGCGAGCCGGCGTTCGATCAAGCTCACGATCGCGCAGGTGAGCGTGGTCACCAGCGCGCCCCAGAACATGTCGGCCATCACCACGGGAACCGGCCAGCCTTTGAGCGTCGCCAGATTGCTCAGGTCATAGGTGCCGTAGCAGACGAGGCCGAAGAAGGCCGCCTTGGGCAGCGACCTCCACGAGGCGATCACGCCCGGCAGCGCAAAGACCACGAAGCCCGCGGGGATCAGCAGGTAGACCAACGCCGTGGCCGGTAGGTTCGCGGCCAGATGCCCATCGGGACCGCGCAGCGCGAGGGCGCCCAGTTGCGAGTCATAGAACTTGAACATGAGCCCGACGATCCAGATCATGTCGAGGCTCAGGAACACCAGAAGCGTCAGCACATACCGTCGCAGGAACACAGGCATCAGTTCTCCAAGCCCCTATCTGTAAGCAGATATATCGCGAAACTGCCGAGCCAGTGGCTGCCCGCGTAGTGCTGCGTGCGGGCGCCCTCCAGCCCGGCGGTTCGATGCAACAGCTCGGCCTGCAGGAGCATGGGAACAAGCGAATGACCTTCGCTCAATGCCTCCAGCACGCCGCGTAACATCCACGCGCGGCTCAAGTTGAGTCCATCCAGGTGCGCGAGCTTTCCGTCGCTGGGATCGGGCGAAACGACCGGCCGCAGCCATACGGCCATGCCCGGCGCATCCGGCCCCGGCAAGAAGCGCGTGAGCCAGCTGCCATAGGAAGAACGATCCATGGCGCGGCGCATGAGATCAGCTTCGGCGAGGACCGGCGAGAGGAAGTCGTAGCCCGAGGGTTCGTAGCGCACCGGCGCGTCGCGGTCGCCGGCGTACAGCCGCACGACTCGTTCCGCGATCCGCGCCACGAGGTCGGCCTGGCCCGAATCGCGGGCCCAATCCATGAAGAGTCCGATCGAGAACGCGCTCTGGCTGTGCTCGCCGCCGCGCACCGGGTACGGCAGGTGGTCCAAGTAGCCCGTCATGCGTGCGGCGGCCAGTTGTTCCAGCGGCTGCATCCATGCCGACCATTGGCGCGCGGAAGGATCGTCCCAGCCGCGCAGCTCGCTGGCCAGTTGCAGCAGCCACGCCAGGCCGTAGGGCACTTCGAAGCGGCCCTGGCCCTCGCGGCTCAGGAACCGCAGCTCGCCTGCCAGCCGCTGCTCGGTGAGCGTGACCGACAGCGCCAGTCGCGCCTTGGTCGCCCACGGCGCATGCGGGAACGTGCGCACCGCGCGGGCCAGGCACCAATGACCGTGCACCGCCGAATGCCAGTCGAAGCTGCCCATGAACGCCGGCGTGAGCTCGCGATGCGGCGCGATGTCGGCATCACGCGTGACCCCCTGCAGCACGTGGTACGGGTACTCGCGAGGGATCAAGGCCGCGGCCATCGCGACGAGCGGCGCGAACGACTCGGGCGTGCGACTGAGTTCGGGAAGTGGGCTCATGCGCGCGAAGCTATCGCGAATGAGTCACGCGCGCGATGCGATTTCTTGCATGAATGCATTGCCTATCACGCGCGTTGCATCGCATAATGTTGATGTTGGCTGAAAAGCCTCGTGCACGCACACGGAGGTGAATCGTTGACTCTCCCCGCCAGGGCCTTGGCATGAGCACGCCGAAGCTCTTACACGAAGTATTCGAGCACACGGCCCGCGCCTACGCCGGCCGCGTGGCCGTCGAGGTGCCTCCGGGATCCGGAGACACGCGCCGCGTGTTCATGACCTATGCCCAGGTGGACGACCTCGCCGACCGCATCGCCGCGGCGCTGGGACGCTTCGTCGCGGGCGAGTGCGTGGTCGCCACGCATCTCTCAAGGCGTGATCCCGCGCTCTATGCAGCCCAGTTGGGCATCATGAAGGCGGGCGCGGCCTACACCAGCCTGCCCTCGAGCACGCCCGACGAGGGCTTGCGGCACATCCTGGCCGATTCCAAGGCCGTGGCGGTGGTGACTTCACGGGCCTACGCCGAACACGCCATCGCGCTCGGCGTCGCCCCGGAGCGCCTCATCATCCACGAGGACCTGCCGGCCGCGGCGCCCCACCTTGCGGCCAAGCCCGCGCGGCTCACGCCCCAGAGCCTGGCCTATGTCATCTATACGTCGGGAACCACGGGCAAGCCCAAGGGCGTCATGATCGAGCATCATTCCATCGTGACGCTGGTACTCGCCGACGCGGCGCGCTATGGCGTGCATCCCGATGACCGCTGCTCGCAGAATAGTTCGCCGGCCTATGACTCGAGTCTGGAGGAGATCTACCTGGCCTTCGCCACCGGCGCGCGGCTGGTGGTAGCCGACGACGACGTCGTCCGCATGGGCCCCGACCTCGTGGGCTGGCTGCAGAGCGAGCGCATCACGGTGCTCTGCCCTGCGCCGACGCTCCTCAAGATGTGCCTGTGCGAGAACCCGCGCGAGGCGCTGCCGAACCTGAAGCTCGTCTATGTCGGCGGCGAGGCGCTCACCTGCGATGTTCTCGAGGCTTGGGCGCCCGGGCGCTGGCTCGAGAACGGCTACGGCCCCACCGAGTGCACGGTCACCTGCACGCGCGAGCGCGCTTACGAAGGCCAGCCGATCACCGTGGGCACGGCGACGCCGGGCAATCTCGCGGTGATCCTCGACGCCGATCTGCGCGAAGTCGCGCCGGGCGAGACCGGCGAGCTGTGCATCGGCGGCGAGGGCGTGGCGCGCGGCTATCTGGGCAAGCCCGAACTCACGGCCGAGAAGTTCGTGGTGCACCCGCAACATGGCCGGCTCTATCGCAGCGGCGATCTGGCGCGCGTGCTGCCCAATGGCCACATCGACTTCCTGGGCCGCGCCGACGATCAGGTCAAGATCCGTGGCCATCGCGTGGAGCTGGGCGCGATCGAAGCCGAGCTCGCGCTCTGCGACGGTGTGCGCGCAGCGGCCTGCCGCATGCAGCCGGGGCCCGGCGGAGCGGGCGACCTGCACCTGGTGGCGTTCGTCGTGGCGAGCGGCGAGAACATCGATCTGGAAGACGTACTCACGCAGCTCGCCATCCGCGTGCCCGCGCACATGCTGCCCGCGAAATTGGGCGTCCTTCCCGAGCTGCCCATGCGCGCGTCGAGCCAGAAGCTCGATCGCTCGCGGCTGCCCGAGCTGGATCTCTCGCATGCGCCGCGCACCGGCGGCACCGCCCCGCGCGATGCGCTGGAGCGCACCATCGCCGATACGTTCGCCAAGCACCTGCCGCAGGCCCTGGGCGCCTCGGTCGACGACGACTTCTTCTTGGACCTGGGCGGTAATTCGCTACTGGCCGCGCAGGTGCTCAGCACGTTGCGAAAGCAGCCCGGCACGGCCGCGCTCACCGTGCGCGACATCTATGACACGCGAACCATCGGCGCGCTGGCGGCCCGCGTTCGCACGCACGCGAGTCAGTCCCCGAGCGCACGCACGCCCGAGCGAGTCACCGACACGGCCAGCCATCCGAAACTCGTGGCGCTGGCGCAACTCGCGTCGATCGCGATCCGCGTCACGTTCACGGCCGCCATGTTCTATGTGCTCGCGTTTCGCGTGATCCCGCCCATCGCGGCGCGCCTGGGCGCCAGCGCGTTCCTGCTGCTGCTGCCGAGCATGCTCTACGTCGCAGGTATCGCCGGCGGGCTTGCTTCGATCGCGGCCACGATCCTCGCCAAGCACCTGCTCATCGGCCGTTATGAGAGCGGCCGTCACGCGTATCTGGGTAGCTTCCATCTGCGGCACTGGCTGGTGAAGCAGTTCGCGGCCTCGATCCCATGGGGCTCGCTCGAAGGCACGTTCCTGCATGTGGCGACGCTGCGCCTGCTCGGCGCGAAGATCGGCCGCGATGTGCATCTGCATCACGGCGTCGAGATCATGAAGGGCGGCTGGGACCTGCTCACCATCGAAGACGGCGCCACTCTGGGCCGCGAGGTGTCGCTGGGCCTGACCGGCTTCGAGCAGCGTGAACTGGTGATCGGCGCGATCCACATCGGCAAGGACTGCACGCTCGATACGCGCTCACGCCTCTCGCGCGACACCGTCATGGACGATGGCGCGTTCCTGACCGCGCTCTCGCACGTGCCCAGCGGCGGCCATGTGCCCGCCGGGCAGCGCTGGGATGGCATCCCGGCCGCGCACGCGGGCGACGCGCCACCGGCGCCGGTGCTCGATTCCCAGCCGTGGCGCGCGGCCCAGCGCGGCCTCGTACTCATGACGCTGCGTTTCGTCACGAGCCAAGTCGGCATCCTGCCCACCATGGCGATCGCCGCCGCGTGGCTGCCGCTGCTGCACCTGCAGGGCCTCACGCCCATGACCCCCGCGTGGTTCGCGGCGCTGCCGATCTCATTCCTGCTCACGGTCAGCGTCGTCGGCTGGGTCGCCGCGCTGCCGCTCGAGGCGCTCATGGTCCGCGCACTCGGCCCCATCCCCGCGGGCACCCATCCTTTGAATGGCTGGTACGCGATCAATGCGTTCCTCAAGGACCGGCTCATCGACAGTGCCAACAGTTCCATCTCGGGCACGCTCTTCTGGCCCATGTGGCTGCGGCTCGCCGGCATGCGGATCGGGCGCAAGGCCGAGATCAGCACGATCTCCGAGGTGATCCCCGAACTCGTGAGCATCGGCAACTCCTGCTTCTTCGCCGACGGCATCTACCTGGGCCGCCCGCTGTTGCACCGCGGCACGCTCACGTGCGCGCAAACGAGCTTCTCGGACAACACATTCCTCGGCAATCACGTGGTGATCCCCGGTGGCGTCGCGCTGCCGAGCGACATATTGCTCGGCATCTGCACGGTCGCCGACCCTGCGCGGATCCGCGCGGGCACATCGTGGTTCGGGCACCCGTCGTTCGAACTGCCGCGCCGCGAGATCTTCACCGCCGACCGCGCGCTCACCCACGATCCACCCTTGATCCGCCGCGCCACGCGCGTGTTCTGGGAATGCACGCGCGTCGCGCTGCCCCTGTTGCCGCTACTACTCGGGCGCTGGTGGCTGCAGACCATGCCGCTCTGGCGCACGGGCCGCAGCGCGGCCGAGTTCTACTTGATCGCCTTGCCGTTCGCGGCGCTCCTCATGGGCGGCGCGCTGTGCCTGGCGTCGTGGCTGGCCAAGTGGCTCGTCATGGGCCCGATCCGCGAAGGCCGCTACGCGCTGTGGTCGTGCTGGGCCATGCGCTGGGATTTTCTCTACGAGACTTGGAGCAATTGGGCCAATCTCGTGGTCAGTTACTTCGAAGGCACACCGTATCTGGCCCACTGGTTGCGCGCGATGGGCGCCAAGATCGGGCACGGAGTTGTCTTTGACGGGTCATTCGTACAACTCGTGGAGCCCGAGATGCTTGAAGTCGGTGACGAGGCCACAGTGGCTTGTCATCTGCAAAGTCATAGTTTCGAGGACCGTGTGCTCAAGCTCGCGACCGTGCGCATCGGCGCGCGCAGCACGGTCGGCGCCGGGGCTGTGTTGCTTTACGGCGCAGTGATCGGTGAGGGCACCACCGTCGGCGAGAACTCCGTCGTGATGAAACATGAGGATTTACTCCCCGGCCTCGTCTATAGTGGCTTCCCGACGCGACCGGTGACCGCCGTCGCTGCCCCCTGACCCCACGAGGCCCCTGCTGACGATCGCGGCTTATTCGAATGTGTTCGAGAAGGCTCAGTCGCATGTGGACCTGGAGTCCGGCGACGTCCATGTCTGGCGCGGTGGTACCGACGCGCAGACCCTCCTTCGCACCGCGCTCTCGTCGCACCTGGGAGTCGAACCCGAGGACCTCGTGCTGGCGCACGACGATGCGGGCCGGCCGTTGCTCGCGCGGCCGCATGTGCGCGGGCTGTCGATCGCCGTCTCCCACACCGAGGGCATGACGCTCGTCGCGGTTGGACTGGTGCCTGCGCTGGGACTCGACGCGGAGCTCATCCGGCACGATGTCGACGCGCTCGACGTGGCTCGTGAAGTGCTCTCGGCCGAAGAAGCCGACTCGCTGGCCCGCCTTGCCCCCGAGGAGCGCTTGCATGCGTTCTTCACGCGCTGGACCGTTGCCGAAGCAGTGCTCAAGGCCAGCGGCGAAGGCCTCTACCGTGATCCAGCGACGCTCGTGCTGCCCGAAGGCCTGGAGACGGGCTGCGTGATCGACGCCCTGGCCGGGTTGCCCGGTCCGTGGTGGCTGCAGGCCCTGCCGGCAGGCGACACGCACACGGCCGCGATCGCCTGCCGCTACGCCCAGCCGCGAGTACGGCTTTGGGACGCGCCCGCGGTCTGAGTCCACCGCTGCGCCGGCTCCCGCCAGGCCCCGAGACCCCTCTCAAGTCCCCCCCGCCGGGCTGCCGATAACGCTCCCGGACGGTCTTCCCCTTGCGGGCCCGCGGAGCCACCGCGCACAGGCAAGGAGAACGCCCCCGGGATGGACCCCGCGTGAGCGCTCTCGAACGAATCCTGCCGCAGACATCGCCGCCGATGAATCGCGCCCCCGAGGGTTTCACGCTCGAGCGTGATCTTCCTGCGGGCTTCGCGGCGTTCTACACGCGCCTGCACGAGACCTTCACCCATCGCCAGCAGGCGCTGGCCGCCAAGCGCATCACCCGGCTGGCCGCGGCGCACGAGCAAGGCGAATTGCCGCGGCACCTGCCGGCCTCGCCGTGTACGCAAGGCGCGTGGCGTATCGAAGTGCCTTCGTGGTGCCAGGACCAGCGCAACCAGATGACCGGCCCGGCCGATGACGCCGAGCTCGTCGTGAAGATGCTCAACTCGGGCGCCCCCGGCGTGATGCTGGACCTGGAAGACTCGATGGCCAACACGTGGGACGCGCTGCAGCGCGGCGTCGCCAACGTGCACGCATCGCTCGCCGGCGCGCTCACGTACGACGACGCCAAACGCGGACGCACCGTGAGCATCGCTGCGAGCACCGTCGCCATCTGGACGCGAGTTCGCGGACTGCATCTGTCGCAGGCGGGCGTCATGCCCGGCGGCGCCCTCACGAGCGCAAGCTTGTTCGACCTGGCGCTGGTCACGTATTCGCTCGATGCGGCGCAGCTCATGCATCCCCTGGGGATCTACATCCCCAAGTCCGAAAGTGCCGAGGAAGCGCTCTGGTGGCGCGATGTCTTTCAAGCCATCGCGGCCGCCAAGGGCTGGCCCAAGCACTTCATCCGCTGCATGGCGCTGGTGGAGTCGCACCCGCTGGCGTTCGAGATGGAGGAGTTCCTCTTTGGTCTGCGCGATCACATCGTGGGACTCAACCTGGGTCGCTGGGACTACATGGCGAGCCTGATCCACTGGAACCTGCGGAATCCCGCATGGGTGCTGCCCGATCGCAACACGATCCCGCACGACGTGCCGTTCTTTCAAAGCCTGCGCAAGCTGCTGGTGAACATCTGCCATTCGCGCGGCGCGCTCGCGATCGGCGGCATGACGGCGCTGTATCCGAGCCGCGCCGACGCCGAGCTGAACGCGCGCGCGCTGGCCGCGCTCGAGAACGACAAGCACAACGAGGCCGCATGTGGCATGGACGGCGCGTGGACCGGGCATCCGGACCAGAACGCGATCGCCGTGGCGCAGTTCCCGCAGCCCAACCAACTCAGCTATCAGCACCACGACCTGCAGCGCTATCCCGACTTGCGCCCTGTTCCCGCCGGCGTGGGTCGCCACACCATGGATGGAACCCGCGCTGCGTCGAGAACGGCGATCCGCTATCGCGACGGCGTGCTGCGCGGCAACGGCGCGTCTCTCTTGGACGGCTACATGGAAGACCTCGCCACCGACCGCATCTATCGCTTGATGCTCACGCAGCGCGTGCTGCACCGCGAACAGGTGACGATCGTGGATCGCGACGGCGCGCCCGTCCTGCATGACGACGTGCTGTTGACGCAGGTGCTGGACCAAGAACTCGCCACGCTCACGAGCGCCGCGACCCCCGAAGCCGCTGCCACGCTGCGCCTGGCGCGCGAGCAGAGCGAACGCATGATCGTGAATCACTGGCACGACCCGGTTTGATGGAATAGAAGGCGCAGCTCACAAGAGTCGCGCATGGCCGCAGGCTGCACCGCAGCCGTTCAAGATCTGAAGGAGACACGCATGAGCACTCCCCGTTCGGCATCCGAGATCCAGAACACCTGGAAGAACTCCCCGCGTTGGAAGGGCATCACGCGGTCGTACTCCGCCGAGGACGTGGCCAAGCTTCGCGGCAGCGTGCACGTGGAACACTCGATCGCGCGCATGGGCGCCGAGCGCCTGTGGAACCTCATGGCCACGCAGCCGCCGGTGCGCGCGCTGGGCGCCATGACGGGCAATCAGGCCGTGCAGCAAGTGGCCGCGGGCCTGAACGGCATCTACCTGAGCGGCTGGCAAGTGGCGGCCGACGCGAACACCGCCGGCCAGATGTATCCCGACCAGAGCCTGTACCCCGTCGACTCGGTGCCGAACGTGGTGCGCCGTATCAACGCCGCGTTGCAACGCGCCGACCAGATCGCGCACCTGGAAGGCAATCCCACGGGCACTCACTGGTTCGCGCCGATCGTGGCCGACGCCGAAGCTGGCTTTGGCGGCGACCTCAACGCGTACGAGCTCATGAAGGCGCTCATCGAAGCAGGCGCTGCAGGCGCGCACTTTGAAGACCAGCTCGCCTCGGCCAAGAAGTGCGGTCACATGGGCGGCAAGGTACTCGTGCCCACGCGCGAATTCGTTCAGAAGCTCCACGCGGCCCGCCTCGCGGCCGACGTCCTCGACGTGCCCACCCTTCTGGTGGCGCGAACCGACGCGAACAGCGCGTCGCTCATCACGAGCGATGTCGATGAACGCGATCACCGCTTCCTCTCGAGCGAGCGCACGGTGGAAGGCTTCTATCGCTTCCAGGGCGGGCTCGATGCCGCCATCGCGCGTGGCCTCGCCTACGCCCCCGTCGCCGACCTGGTGTGGTGCGAGACCAGCACGCCCGACCTGGACGAGGCCAAGCGCTTCGCCGAGGCGATCCACGCGCACTTCCCAGACAAGATGCTGGCGTACAACTGCTCGCCCAGCTTCAACTGGAGCAAGAAGCTCGACGCCGCGACGATCGCCAAGTTCCAGCGCGAGCTGGCCGCCATGGGCTACACGTTCCAGTTCGTCACGCTTGCCGGATTCCACGCGCTCAACCTGAGCATGTTCGAGTTGGCGCGCGGCTACCGCGACGAGGCCATGACCGCGTACTCGCGACTGCAGGACCGCGAGTTCGACCTGCAGAAGACCGCCGGCTATGCGGCGGTCAAGCACCAGAGCTTCGTGGGCACCGGCTGGTTCGATGCCGTGCAGAACACGCTCACGGGCGGCGAGAGCAGCACGTCGGCGCTCAGCGACAGCACGGAGAAGCACCAGTTCTAGAACGCGCGTCGTGCCTGAAAAGCACAAGGCCCGTGGCGAACAGTCGCCGCGGGCCTTCATGCGTCATGCAGGCGCTCTCACCAGAGCCCGGGCACCCAGCGCTTGGAGTGCGCGATACGGCTGCGCCACACGTCGCCCAGGTCCTGCGTGAGCACACGGTCCTCGCGCACGCACCACCACGCCGACACGATCACCGCCGGCAGCGTGAGCGTGAGCAAGCCACTTGGCACGCCGGCCGCGAATGGCAGCGCCACATAGAAGAGCATGCGCGTGGCGACCTCGGGCTGACGCACGCGGGCCGCGCCCGAGCGGTTGCGCCAGCGCAGGCCCATGGCGACGAATGCGAGCGCGATGCCGGCCAGATTGCCAACGCCGCCGAGCACCGGTCCACCCAGCGGGCGGATCGTGCCGTAGAACGCCAGCACGCACACGATGATGAGCACGCCGAGCCAACGCGGCTGCTTGACGCGCGCACGCAGCGGATCGCGGCCAGCGCGACGCGCCATGTGGTCGGCGACGCTATAGAGCGCGATCAGCGTGCCCGAGGTGCCGTAGCGAACGATCGGGTTCTGGAAAGCCGATTCGAGACTCATCGTGGGGTCCCCTTCTGCTTGAGGCACGCACAGCAAAGCCGCCCGAGGGAACTCCTGTCAATCCTGTCAATCCAAGCCGCCTCGCGTTGCCCGAAGCCCGTGCGGCGAAATGACTGCTGCCGTGGTTGCTGCGAAGGCCTACTCTTGCGACATGCGCCATCTCTTGATGCGATGCCTGTGTGCGGCGGTGCTCATGAGCGCCGCCGGTCTCCCCGTTCGTGCATGGGCCAGTGGCGATTTCGCGCCGGCCACCGGTCTGGCCCTGACCCCCGTTGCCAGCGGTCTTGAGTCGCCCTTGTTCCTCACCTCGCCGCCCGGCGATCCGCGGCTGTTCGTGCTCGAGCAGCCCGGACGCGTGCGCGTGATCAAGGCCGGCAAGCTGCTGCCCATGCCGTTCCTCGACGTGACTGCCGACGTGAGTTTTGGCGGCGAGCGCGGGCTGCTGGGCTTGGCATTCCATCCGCGTTACGCGACCACCGGCTACCTGTATCTGGACTACACCGACCGCCACGGCGACACGCGCATCGTGCGCTACCACGTGAGCCGCGAAGCCGATCGAGCGGATCCGGCGAGCGCAAAAGTGCTGCTCACGATTTCGCAGCCGTATCCGAATCACAACGGCGGCATGATCGCGTTCGGCCCCGACAGCATGCTCTACATCGGCATGGGTGACGGCGGCTCGGGCGGCGACCCGCAGCGCAACGGCCAGAACCTGCACAGCCTGCTGGGCAAGCTGCTGCGCATCGACGTGGACCACGGCGATCCGTACGCGATCCCGCGAGACAACCCGTACGCGCGCGGCGGCGGAAGCGGCGAGATCTGGGCGAGCGGCCTGCGCAATCCGTGGCGCTACTCGTTCGATCGCGGCGCAGCGTTTCTTTACATCGCCGACGTAGGCCAGAACAAGTTCGAAGAGGTGAACGTGGCCGACGCGCGCAAGGCTGGCCTGGACTACGGCTGGAACACGCGCGAAGGCCTGCACGAGTTCTCGAGCACCAAGGCGGCGGCGCCCCTCACCGATCCCGTGATGGAGTACGGGCATGGCGAAGGCTGCTCGGTGACCGGCGGCTATGTCTACCGCGGCCGTGCCCTGGGCGAGCTTGCCGGCACGTACTTCTTCTCGGACTACTGCCAGGGCTGGCTACGCAGCTTCCGCATGGTCCAAGGCAGGCCCGCCGAGAAGCGGCAGTGGGACGTGGGCGACAGGGGCCGCATGGGACCGGTGACGAGCTTCGGCGAGGACGCCGCGGGCGAGCTGTACGTGATCACGCAGGATGGAAAGGTGAGCCGGCTGGTGAGGGCTACCGCGCCGCCCACGCCCCGCTGATCAAAGGCCGCCCAAGCTGCGGACGCGCTTCCTCGAGCACCGAGACGATCGATCACGCAGAAGCTTGGCCCGATGTGTGTTTGCACACATTTATACCATTCGGAGGATGCCATGAGCACGACCAACGCCACTCCCGCCGCGACCACGTGGGCCATCGACACCAGCCACTCCAGCGTCGGCTCCACCGTCCGTCACCTGGTCATCTCCAAGGTGCATGGCCAGTTCACGGTCGCGGGCGACTTGACCATCGCGAGCACCACCAAGCCGGTGACGCTCGAAGTCGAGTCATTGGGCGGCGCCAAGGACCCATGGGGCAACCAGCGCCTGGGCTACTCGGCCAAGACGAGCATCGATCGCCGCGAGTTCGGCCTGACGTGAAACCAAGGCCTCGAAGCCGGCGGCGTGCTCGTGGGCGAGAAGGTCGAGATCACGCTCGAGATCCAGGCTATCGCGCAGGCGGCGACGAGCGTCGCCTGAGGCACGAATGCAAGCACAGCCCCGCGCGGGGTCACCTGCGCGGGGCTGTCGTGTTCACGCCAGCGCCCCCCTCATGACAAGGCCATGACTTTTGGTGTCGCCCGCGACTTTCCTTCGGACTGCGCAGGCCCGATGATGCGGCCCGCGGCACACCCCACGTGGCGCGGTGAGCGCATCGGCGGTGCACGCCAAGGCGTGAACGGTTCGAGAGCGTGCGCGATCTGCGAAGCCATGGAGGTGGGATGCAGCCTGACGGACCGGGGGGCCCGGCCGCGATCCGTCTGGATCGGTGGATGCCTGGGACGAGCCTGTGGCAGCGCGCGATGCGTCGCGCCGCCGAGGCGATGCTCGGCATCGACGGACTGAACGCCCTTCACCGCAGCGTCCCCGCCGTGGCGCGGCCGCACGACTACTTCGCCAGCGCCTTGAGCGCCATGTACGTGTCGCTCGAACTGCGCGGCGAAGCGTTGGACGTATTGCCGGCATCTGGCCCCTGCGTGGTGGTCGCGAACCACCCCTTCGGCATGATCGAGGGCATCGCGCTCGCCGCCCTGGTGGCCCGCCGCCGCAGCGATCTGCGCATCCTCGGCAACTTCCTGCTCGACGCCATTCCCGAGATCGCGCCCTACAACCTGGCGGTGGACCCCTTCGGCGGCGCCGGCTCGGCCACACGCAACGCTCCCGTGATGCGAGCGGCCTATCGCTGGCTGGAGACGGGCGGCGTGCTGCTCGTGTTCCCCTCGGGCGAAGTCGCCAGCGACGGCGGCGCTGGCCGCGGCATCACCGAGCGGCCATGGGCGGCGCATCTGGCGCGGCTCTTCACGCGCACCGGCGCGCCGGTGTTGCCGATGCATTTCGCGGGCGCCAACTCGCCGCTCTTTCATGCGCTGGGACGCATCCACCCCCTGCTGCGCACGGCACGCCTGCCGCACGAGTTGCTCAACAAGCGCGGACACACGCTGCGAGTGACGATCGGCGAACTGCGAGACGCGGCATGGCTGCGCGCACGGGGGGATGACGCCACAGTGATGGACGCGCTGCGCGCGGAGTGCTGCGCGCTCGGCGATCATGCTCCCGCGAACGCTGCGGCCCAATGCGCGATTGCAAGTGCTGCGCAGGAGCCCATCGCGCCAGCAGAGCCCACGCACGTTCTGGTCGCCGAACTGGCGGCGCTACCCGCGAGTTGCCTGCTGAGTGAGAACCGCGACTATCAAGTGTATTGCACGCGCGCGTCGGAGACTCCCGCGATGATGCGCGAGATCGGCCGGCAGCGTGAGATCACGTTCCGCCTGGCCGGCGAGGGCACCGGCCGCGCTGCCGACGTGGATGCGTTCGATTCGTATTACGACCACCTTTTTGTCTGGCAGCGCGAGAAGCGCGAGATGGTCGCCGCGTACCGATTGGGCGCGGTCGACGAGATCGTGCGTGAACGCGGCATCGCCGGGCTCTACACGAGTACGCTGTTTCGCTACGACGGCACGCTGCTGCGGCGCCTGGGGCCCATGCTCGAACTGGGCCGCTCTTTCGTGCGTCCGGAATACCAGCGCTCGTTCGCGGCCTTGCACCTGCTGTGGCGCGGCATCGGCCAATACGTGGCGCGGCAGCCGCGCTTCCGGTTCCTCTTCGGCGCGGTGAGCATCTCGGACGGCTATGCGACCGCTTCGCAGCAGTTGCTCACGAGCTTTCTGCAGGACAACTGCTTCAACGTGGCGCTCAGCGACTGCGTGCAGCCCCGCAATCCCGTGGCATTCCCGGAGGCGCCGCTGGGCAACATCGAAGGCGCCGAGCCCATTGCCGACCTTGAGGCGCTCTCGCGCCGCATCCTGGAACTGGAGTCCAGCCAGCGCGGCGTGCCCGTGCTGCTGCGGCAATACTTGAAGCTCGGCGGCAGCATATTGGGGCTCAACCGCGATCCGCAGTTCTCCAACGTGATCGACGGCCTGATCGTGGTGGACCTGCTGCGCGCTCCCGCGCGTGTGGTCGAGCGCTACCTGGGCGCCGATGGCTTGGCGGCCGTGCGCGCGCAGCACGACGGCCACAGCAGCGAGGTCGCTTCGTGATGCTGGGCGGCGACAGCGCGTTGCTCTCGAGCATCGCGCTGTTCGTGGCGCCGTTCCTGCACGAGGACGTGGCCGTGGTCATGGCCGCGACCATGATGCATGAACACATGGTGCCGTTCGGCGTGGCGGTGGGCGCACTCTACGGCGGCGTGGTGGCGAGTGACATATCGCTCTTCATGCTCGGCCGCCTCGCTCGCCAGTGGGCGTGGCTGCGGCGGTTCGTCAAGGAAGACGCGATGGCGCGCATGCAGAAGCGCCTGCGTCGCAATCGCGTGTTCGCCATCGGCGTGGCGCGGCTCGTGCCCGGCATGCTCTTCAGCACGCTGGTCGCTTGCGGATGGTTCGGCGTGCCGTTCGCGGAGTTCATCCTGCCGGCGCTGATCACCAGCGCGCTCTACACGGCGGTGATGGTGTTCCTGGTCTTCAAATTCGGCGGCGCCATATTGGGGCAGGTCGGCGCTTGGGGTTGGTACGTGCTGATCGGCATGGCGCTGGTCGTGGCGATCAGCCTGATCGAGCGCCACTTCCTGCGGCGCGCGCTGGCGAGCGAGGACGACGACTCAGACGACGCACTCGCGGCTAGCGGCCGCGATACCATGATCGATGGCATGCCGCCCGTGCCGCGCTCGGCCCGCATCGTGGCGCCCAGCGAGAAGATCCCACCGATCCTCTATTACATCCCGCTCGGCCTGCGTTGGATCTGGCTCGGCCTCAAGCACGGCAGCCTCACGCTGCCTGCGCTCGCCGATCCATGCATCGAAGCCGGCGGGCTCTGGGGCGAGTCGAAGTCCATGTGCCTGGGCCAGATCGCCCCGGAGTTCAATGCGAACGTCGCGACTTTCGTGATGGTGCCGCGCGGGAACGACGCCGCGCCCACCGATGCCGAAGTCGCGCAGGCCGTGAGCCGCGCGCAGGCTGCCGGACTTGCGTTCCCCATGATCGCCAAGCCCGACGTGGGCTGGCAGGGCTTCGGCGTGCAGGTCATGAATGGCGCCGAAGACCTGCGCCGCTATATGCAAGCGTATCCGAAAGACGCGAACCTGATCTTGCAGCACATCGTGCCCTACGACGGCGAGGCCGGCGTGTTCTACGTGCGCCATCCGAACGAGCCCAGCGGTCGCGTGGTGTCGCTGACGCTGCGGTACTTCCCGCACGTGATCGGCGATGGCGTGCAGACCGTACGCGAGCTCATCACGCACGAACCGCGCATGTGCCACCGCAGCAAGCTCTACACCGGCGGCGCGCACAACCACACGGGCGTCGGCGAAGCGCTCATGAGCAAGGTGCCGGCCGATGGCGAGATGGTGCGGCTGTCGTTCATCGGCAGCATCCGCGTGGGCGGGCTCTATCGCGATCACCGCAAGAGCATCACGCCCGCGCTTTCCGCGCGCATCGACGCGATCGCCCGCAGCATGCCAGAGTTCTACTTTGGCCGGTTCGACGTGCGCTTCAAGTCACTCGATGCCCTGCAGCGCGCAGAGGACTTCGAGATCATCGAGGTCAACGGTGCCGGCGCCGAGGCGATCCACATGTGGGATCCCGAGATGCCGTTGGGTGAAGCGTATCGCGAGCTGATCGAATACCAGGACCTGGTGTTCCAGATCGGCATCGCCAACCGCGCGCGCGGATTCAAGCCCATGAGCCTGCGCGCACTGATCGATTTCACGAACAAGCAGAACGCGCTCACGGCGCAATACCCGCCGTCGATCTAGCGCAGCGGCGCCGTTGGATCGGCGCCGCCGCGGTGCCTACTCGGCCCCTGCCGTCTCGTCGTCGGCTCCCAGGCCGAAGCGCTTGCGCATCTTGGCGCGGAAGGCCGCGCGTTCCTCGGACGTCATCACGTTCATGCGCGCCTGCATGCGGTCGTGCATGCGCGGACCGCGGCGATGCATACCGAATCCGCCGAAGAGGATCCGGCAGAGCGCGAGCAGTCCCAGCGCCTGCCAGAACGTGATGGTCTTCCAGCCGAAGAGCTGCGGCGTCAACCCATTCCACAGCCACTGCACCGCGCTGCCGCCCAGGAACGTGAAGAGGATGATGCCCGCGATCGCGGCCGGAACGATCAGATACCATTTTCTGCGCATATCGTGCTCCTATCCTTCTGCGAGTTCGTCGTGAATGTCTTGTAGTGCCTTGCGCAGCCGCAGCACCGCGTATCGTTTCCGAGACAAGAGCGTGTTCACGCTCACGCCCATCTCGGCAGCCATCTCCTTGAAGCTTCGGCCCTCGATCTCGTGCGCGATGAAGACCTCGCGCTGATCCGCGGGCAACTCGTCCACGGCTGCTTCCAGTGCTTCGAGAAGCGCTTGGCGGACGAACCACGCCTCCGGCCCGGCTTCGGCCGACGGCAGCAGGTCCCCCAGAGTGAGGCTGTCATCGCCCTCGGCGATGGCGGCATCCAGGCTCTCGGGCTTCTTCTTGCGAAAGCCGTCGATGATGCGATTGCGAGCCACACGGAACAGCCAGCCCGTGATGCTGTCGATCGGCACCATGCTCTGCAGCGCCTGGGTGAGTTCGTAGAGAACGTCCTGCAGGATGTCCTCGGCGTCGCGCGGGTCGCGGACCCGGCTGCGGATGAAGCTCCGAAGCCGCGGCTGCTCCTGTTCAACCACCTTGGAGATGTCATCGTCCTGCTGCCGTGCCATACGCTTTTGACCCTCTTGGGTGAACCCCTGCCTGTGTAGACGGATGAGGCGGGCCGGATATTGTAGGATTCCCCGGACCTTTCCTACCCTTGATCAGGAGCCATGATGTCCGCCATGACGTCCGGCACTTTCGAAGAAGCCGCCCGCGCCGCCGAGAACGAGGATTACCCCAAGGCGATGAAGCTCTGGCGCTCCCTGGCCGACCAAGGCGATGCGCCTGCCCAGTTCGAGATCGGCGTGCTGTACGACAACGGCCTGGGCGTGCCGAACGATCTGGAGGCCGCCGTGCGGTGGTACCGCAAGGCCGCCGAGCAGGGCTATGCGCCGGCGCAGTTCAACCTGGGCTGCATGTATGAACACGGCGACGGCATCGAGGTGAACGAGCCCGAAGCCGTGAAGTGGTACCGCAAGGCTGCCGATCAGGAACACGCCGAAGCGCAGCATCACCTGGGCATGATGGTCCAGCACGGCAAGGGCATCGAGAAGGACGACGCCGAGGCGCTGCGGCTATTCCAGCTCGCCGCAGACCAGGAAGACCCCGAGGCGCTCTGCAGCCTGGGCTTCATGTACGCCTATGGCCGCGGCGTGCCCGAGGACCCGGCGAAGGCGCTCGAATGCTTCCGCGCCGCCGCCGAGCAAGGCAGCGCGACCGGCGAGTACAACCTGGGCATCGCGTACGACACCGGCATCGGCGTCGAGGTGGACCTGACCGAGGCCGCCTACTGGTACCGCGAGGCCGCCGAACAGGGCGAAGCGGACGCCCAGTTCAGCCTTGGCCATATGTACGAGATCGGCGAGGGCGTGCAGCGCGATGAAGAAGAAGCCGCCAACTGGTACGAGCTGGCAGCCGAGCAAGGACATGAAGAGGCTGCGGAGCATCTGGCGAAGCTGATGAAGGAGTAGCGGCGGCGGCCAGTCCACTGCGGCCGCGATGACCGGCGCACGACGCGGCCACCGACAACGCACAGGCCGCGATCACCATCACGAGCGATCGATTCATCGCACCGCCCCCCGTTCCGCGATGATCTTGTGCAAGCCGGTCGTCTCCCTCCCGGAACTCACCTCACGATCACCAGGCGGCTCGTCGCGGAACGCTCGCCCTGCGTGAGCCGGGCGAAGTAGGTGCCGGCGGGCAGCCACATGCGGTCGGCCAGGCGCACGTCGTGCGAGCCGGCACCAAGTGCTCCTACGTCTCGCGACCAGAGCCGGCGGCCCTGGACATCGAGCAAATCCAGAATCGCAGGGCGTGAATCCGGTAACGAGAATCGCACCGTGCGATCGAGCGACGCGGGATTCGGATGGATGCCTCGAATGCCGAAGTCGGCGCTCTCGCGCCCACTTCCAATCGACTGCGACAGCGCCGGCATCGGGACTGCGCTCGCAGCAGGGCCCGTGGGTGTGAGCAGCATCGCGAAATTCTGGTTGCCACCGTAGTTCGTTGGCGGGAAGAGCCGGAAGTCATTCCAGGCAAGGACCGCCGTCCCATTCGGGCCAGGCACGATCGACATTGATTCGAGCGAATTCGCGTTCTGCGAACCGTCCAATCCTAGGAATCGGCGGCAGATCAGGGTGCCGTTGGCCTGCCAGCCAGCTGCGAATTGGCCGCTCCTGGTGAGGCGCGCACCGTAGATCTCGCCCTCAAGCCGGGGATCGCCCCATGATAGGAACGCGCCGCCACCGGCGTCGCTCGCGAGAGCGAGTTGTGTGCGCGTTCCGGAGACCGTGGCGAGCGCCACGCCGCCCGCAGGCCACTCCAGCCGCCCATTCGTGGACAGCTTCTGGGCGAATATCCCGACGTCTGGCGC
>JANYBS010000108.1 GCA_025360715.1 Candidatus Eiseniibacteriota bacterium
CGATGATGGTGCATGTGAAACCCATCGCGGGGGCGAGTTCGCGGTGGCGTGTGCATTGTCGCATGCGTGTTTTCGGCGCGCGCAGAGCCGCGCACGCCGCACAACGCGCGTTGTTACGACAACGCGCGAGCGTTCGTCGGGCGCGAGGCCTGTGTGCGCGGCTGACGCGCGATGGGAACGCTTCGCGAGATAGGTCTCGGGATCACGCTCGCCGCACGACGAAAACTGTCAAGCCCCACCTTTTCGTCGCCATCGATGCCCTACCAGCGCCGCCCGCGCATGACGTCGTCCTCGATCTGCAGGAATCGCGCCCAGTGATCGGCATCGGGCGCGCCATGGAACCGCTCCCGCAGCCAGAGCGAGGCGCGCGATGCCGGAACCTCACGCAGTGCGACCCGATAGGCCTCCTCGGCGATCTGGATGTCGCCTTTCCCGACGAGGGCGTGAAGCTTCTCCACTTCATGCGCACCGCGCCCATGGGTGTAGACCCAGCCTGCCTGAAACGCCTGCGGGGCCAGGTCACCGCGGCAAGCGCGATCCAGCCAGAACTCCCTCACAGGTAAGGTCCGCGAATCACTGAGTTCGGACAGGCCCTCGAATGTGAGCGCGCCCAGTGCGTCGCTCGCCTTGGCCAGCCGGCTGCAGTACTCGATCGCGTCACCGCATCTCGCCGTGGCAAGCGCCGCCACGAGATCCGTTCGTTCCAGCTGCGACAGGCTGTCGCCGAGCGGACCGCGGCCCTTGCGCAGCCGTGCGATCAGTAAGCGCGCGATCACCGAATCGGCGCGCGCAAGCGACTCGCGCCCCCACGATACGCAGCCGCTCGCTCGAGTCCGAGATCGCGGCGCGCACCTCCGCCGGCGTCCAGCCGAACGCGATATCCCAGTTGTCCCAGAGCGACGGCGCGTTATCGATGCGGTTGTAGCGCGAGCTTCGTAACGGGTCCGTCTCGTTCGCGCGCACATGCTTCCAGCGCAAAGCGCGCACGGCATCGCTCGTGTCACTTCGAAGAGCGCGAAACGTCTCTACCTCGAGCCAAGAGCCGGCCTTCGAACTCCGAGCGAGCCGGACGAGCGCGTCATGCGCAGAGGCCACGGATTCTTTCGCGAGGCGCCGGGCGACATAGAAGTCCAGTACGTCATCACCCGTCGGCACCACTTGGGCCAGACGTTCGCGCATCGGAACGCTCGTGTCCTGACGGGCCAGCTCCACCGCGAGCGCTCGGCGCAATCCGGTCCAAGGCGGCGTCATGAGACGAAGCGCGAACTCCCGCGTCGCGGAGTCGGGATGTTCGGCGAGCGAGCCGTAGATGGCGGCGATCCGGGCCATCGCATCCTCCGCGACCACCCAATCCGGACGCACGTCGATGCCGTTCTTGCCCAGCGGCCGGGGCGGACGCGACAATTCCCGCTCACGACCCAACCACTCGCGAAGCGATGCAAGCAGTGAATCGCGCCGCGCGAGCGTCCATGTAACGGGAGCCGCGGGCGCCGGTTCCGACCACCGCTCGCTGGACGGCGCTGTACGCAGCGGCAGGCCCGGCCGCCACACGCGCGCGACCGCCCGGCGCAGCGAGTCGCGCTCGGCATCGCTCCGGAATTCGGACGGGTCCAGATCGATCGAAGCCGCGACGCCGAAGTCCAGCTTCGAGCGAGCGCAGAATTGCTCGACTACTTCGTATCGATGCTGCGCCGCTGGCACAGTGAGGCTCAGTAGATAACGCCGGCCCGCGCGGAAGGTGTCCCAGCCGCGGCTCTCCCAGTCGTCTGAAGCTGCAAAGGAATCGGCGGCCGCGCCCTCGAAGGGCACGACGTCGTCGGCGCGAGCCTCGCGGACGACCGACGCGAGCGCGACCAGTGCTACGAGGACGATCGTCATCTCACGCGTGCGCATGTTCACACTCATGTGAGCTCGTGTGCGAGAGGCGGGACTCGAACCCGCACAGGTTTCCCCACCGGAACCTAAATCCGGCGCGTCTGCCAATTCCGCCACTCTCGCAAGATAAACCATACTCGCGTAAGTACATGACGGAGCATAGCTTGGCGTCTTGAACCGCGTGTCAGTCACGCACCAGCCACAACGTCAATGAACAATGCGACTGGCACAAAACTAACACAAGAGAATGCGGTGTGCGAGCCCAAACTAAGGGCTTCTGATCTCGCACAAGCCCAATCCCCGCTCGCGGCATGGCCCACCGCTCGCCAAAGCTTCTGGTGACGCACGGATCTTGTGTAACACTCGCATGCTCCTTCGGAAACAGAGCCCTTGAGGTTCTTCGACTTCGCTCCCGCTCACAATCTCAGATCGCAGTCTGCTCGGTACGACTCGGAAAGATGCTGGAGCGGCCTCATGCAATCGCATAGCATTGTCACTGCACTCCTGTCCCGGCAGTCCGCTCAGCAAACTAGGAGGTTGTGACCATGAAGCATTCGTTATTCGTGCTGGCAAGCCTGGCCCTGCTTTTCACCTCCGTGCGCGTGTCGCAGGCGCAAGAGGCACTCTGGTTTCAAGAGGAGTTTGATTCGGCGTCGTTGGATCCCAGCAAGTGGCGTGGTGATCTGCTCGACGGTGGCAAGCGGTGGTGCGACGCACACGCGGGCTTTGCGCAAGGCCCACTCGCGGGTCGTTGCATCGATGGTGACCTCTTCACCGAGTTCGAGCCAGCCGTGCTCGCCCCAG
>JANYBS010000113.1 GCA_025360715.1 Candidatus Eiseniibacteriota bacterium
TGTGGGCCGACGCGCCCTTTGCCGTGCGCAACCTGGTCCCGCGCGAGCTGGGCCGCGAGGCCGAGGCGGGCAGTGTGGATATGGGCCTCATGGCGGCCGGCGACTTCCTGCGCCTGCGCGACCGATTCGAGATGCTCACGCCCATGGGGGTAGCCTCGCGCGGGGCCGTCAAATCCGTATTGCTGTTCTCGCGCCGTCCGGCCAATGCACTCGCCGGCGCCCGCATCTCGGTCACGCCCGAGACGAGCACGTCGATCCGCCTGCTGCGGCTGCTGCTCTGCACGCGCCGGGGTCTGCCCGATATCCAATTCGTGCGCGGCCTCGAACACGCGCAGAGCGACGCCATTCTCTTGATCGGCGACAAAGCGATGCGCACGCGCAACCGTCCGCCCGAGGGCTTCGTGCATACGCTCGACCTGGGCGAGGATTGGCTCGACTGGACCGGCCTGCCGTTCGTTTACGCCGTTTGGGCGGTGCGTCAGGCACTGGATCCTGCGCTCAAACAGGAACTCGCCGCGTTTCTCGAAGCCTCGCTCGCGGCGGGTCTGGCCACCTTGCCGGAGATCGCGCGCCAGCAGACCGAGCCCGGCTGGAAGAACGATGAGGTCGAGGCGTATCTGCGCCAGTTCGCATATCGGTTCGGCCCCGAGGAGATGAAGGGCCTCGCGCGCTACGAGAGCCTGCTCACCGAACACGGGTTCCTGAACCTGGACTGATGCTTCGCGCCGGCGAGCAGCGTGCCGGGTAAGCAACCTCGCCGCGCCCGGGTCCGTATCCTGCGCAGCACTCCCCACCCGGCGCCTGGCGCGCCCTTACCCTTGGAGGCACACGATGTCGACGATGCAGGATGTGGGCTACGAGATCCTCGGCGATGACCTGCAGTTCGTGAAGATCGAGCTCGATCCGAACGAAGCGGTGATCGGCGAAGCCGGCGCGATGATGTATCTGGAAGACGATATCCAGATGAGCGCGATCTTCGGCGACGGCTCGCAACAGAGCGGTGGTCTCATGGGTTCGCTCCTCTCGGCCGGCAAGCGCTTGCTCGCGGGCGAGTCGCTCTTCATGACGCAGTTCCTCAACATGGGGCCGCGCAAGCGCATCGCCGCATTCGCGGCGCCGTATCCGGGCAAGATCCTCGCGATCCATCTTGGCCAGATGGGCGGCGAGCTCATCGCGCAGAAGGATTCGTTCCTGTGCGCCGCCAAGGGATGCAGCATCGGCATCGCGTTCACGCGCAAGTTCGGCGCCGGCCTCTTTGGCGGCGAAGGCTTCATCCTCGAGCGCTTGCAGGGGGATGGCTTAGCCTTCGTTCACGCCGGGGGCACTCTAGAGGAGCGCACGCTGGCTGCGGGCGAGACGCTCCGCGTGGACACCGGCTGCATCGTGGCGATGACGCCGGGCGTGGACTACGACATCCAGGTGGCCGGCGGCATCAAGACCATGCTCTTCGGCGGCGAAGGCTTGTTCCTGGCCACGCTGCGCGGCCCGGGCAATGTGTGGCTGCAGTCGCTGCCGTTCTCACGCCTGGCGAGTCGCATCTTCGCCGCGGCACCGCAGACCGGCGGTGGCGGGCGCGAGCAGGGCTCGATCCTTGGCGGCCTCGGCAACCTGCTCGACGGCGACGGTCAGTAGGGCGACGTCAGAGCGACGTTCGCAAAGTCATTTCACCGCACTCGCAGCATGTCGCGGCCGTCACGCCCACAGCGTGGCGGCCGCGACGCGTTGTGGCGCAATGCGGTGTGCGGCGTGGGTGAGTGCGCCCATGCGATTGGGGCGCATTGCACAATGCAAATCGCGTGTTGAGAGGCACCCAGGGCGGGCGGGAACATTCTTTCACATCACTGCATGGCCACCTCGCGTGAGGGCGCGATGGCGGTCCGGCAACCCGCTCTGGAGTCTCGATGGACCTGCATCGCCCGCGCATCGTGTCGGCCGTCGTCCTCGCGCTCTCGCTCTTCGCCACGGCGGCGCCCGTCTTCGCCGCCGGATACGAATCGATCATCGACGACGATACGAATGCCTTCGTGCCGGGCCCGGGCACGTTCGATCGCAACTACACGTTCGGCACGCGCTTGGCGCGCTACAACGAAGCGGGCGCGATGCCGCGTTGGGCGAATCGTCTTGCTGCGCGCATGGGTGGCAAGGGCGACGAAGTGACGCGGCGCTACGGCACGGCGTTCGGCCAGGAGATGTACACGCCCGATGCGATCTCGAATCCCAAGCCCATCCTGAACGATCGTCCCTACGCAGGCTGGCTCTACGGCAGCGCGTTCGTCGCGGCGAGCGACGCGCGCCGTGAGCGCAGCGTGGAACTGCGCGTCGGCATGGTCGGCCCCAAGGCGCAGGCGCAGCAAGCGCAGACGGCGTGGCACAGCGTGACCGGCGTGCGGCTGCCGCGCGGCTGGGATCACCAGATCGGCAACGAGCTGGGCATGCAAGCGATCGTCGCGCAGCGCTGGCGGCCGAACGGCTACCAGC
>JANYBS010000218.1 GCA_025360715.1 Candidatus Eiseniibacteriota bacterium
CCCATCACAGCCGCACCCCCAGAGACAAGCGGTGCACCGCGCCCAAGGCCCCGCCATCGGTAAAGGAATAATCCAGCGTGCCATGCATCTGGCCGAACTCGCCCGTGAACCCGGCACCCGCGCTGAACTTGAGCGCGTCGGCGCGGAAGTTGTAGCCCGTGCGCAATGCGAATGCGCGGTGATAGCTCCATTCGGCGCCGGCCTTGAGCAACTGCTGGTTGTCGGCGGGCTGGTTCATCTCGAGCGAAGTCGTGAGCCGCTGCACGCTGTTCTCGATCGGTTCGAACGCGACGCCGTAGCGGAAGATGAGCGGCGGATCGAAGCCGTCGTACGTGCGCACCTCGCCGGTGTAAGGCGAGACGTAGTTGCCGCTGGGCTTGACCTCGGATCCGAAGTTCGACAGCGACGTGGCGATGCGCACGCTGCCCAGGCCCAGGTAGTAGATCGAGCCCATGTCGAACAGGAACGAGTGCGTGGAGGGCCCATCGACCTGCGTGCCCAGGTCCTCGCGCACATACTTCACGCCGGCGCCGACGAGCAGCTTGTCGGTCCAGCGGCGCGCGAAGGCGACACCGGCGACGACGTCGGAGTACGTGAACGTGCGGCCCGTGCCGAAGGGCTGCAGGTCGGTCGTCTCCTGGATGTCGGTGCCCAGCACGCCGAACTGCAGGGCGAGCGAGCCGCCCAGACGCCGGCTCGGCACCACGAGCGTGAGGTGGTCGTAGTGGATGTCGGCGGGCCAGTCCACGTGCGACACCGAGAGTTCCCGGCGCTGCAGCGACGCGAGCCCGGCGGGGTTCCAATAGATCGCGCTCGGATCGTTGGCCACAGCGACGAACGTCTCGCCCATGCCCTCGGCGCGAGCGCCGACACCGATGCGAAGGAATGTGCCCGAGGACGTGCCGGCGCGCTGCGAGCCCAGTGGCTCTGCGGCCGCGGCGATTCCGGGAAGCGCGGCGATAGCGATCGCCGCGGCAAGGGCGAGACGCCTAGAAGTCGACATCGAGCTGAGCCCTCCACTGCGCGCCCGCGCTGTAGTTGGACGGATCGTCCACCTGGCTCAACCGCGTGAAGTCGTTGATGGCGCGCACGTGCGCCGGGTCGAACTGCCCCTCGCCCCACACATACCCGCCGCCATCGACACGGTCGACGCGATAGACGAGCAGGTTGTTGAAGATGTTCGTGCCCTGCACGCTCACGTCGAAGCGGCGGGCGAACAGCTTGAACCAGTGATTGAACTTCAGGTCGGTCGTGACCTGGAACGGACCGTTCTTGGAGTTCGGCAGGCCGACCGCATGGTCATTCGTGATGTCGTAAGGCGTGTACGCGCGCCCGGACTGCCCGAGCATGTACACGTTGACGCCGCTCTGGTTCATGAGCCACTTCCATCCGCGCGGCGCGTCTTTGTCGAATCGCATGTCGAAACCGACGGTCACCTTGTGGGGCCGGTTCCACGACACGAACTCGGACGACAACCGGGTCTCGGAGCTGCCGCCGATCTGCTGCAGCGCCTTCTCCTCGTTGGGGTCGCTGCTCTTTCCCTTGGTCTGCTGGTACGAGTACGAAACCTTGCCCGACCAGTGGTGCGAGCGGCGCTTCTCGATCTCGATCTCGTAGCCCTTGGAGCGGGCGAAGTGGCCATTGAGATAGATGAAGTACGACTGCAGGTTCGTGCCCGACGTGGGGTCGACGCGAGTCGAGGTCGGGTAGTCGTAGACGTCGCGCACGAAGAAAGTCATGTTCGCCGCGACGCCGGGAAGGAACTGGTCCTTCGCGCCCACCTCGTAGTTCACCGAAACTTGCGGGTTCAGGTTCGGATTGCCCTGGAGCGGGAACGACTCGCTCGAGATCGAGTTGAGCTTGGAGTAGACGTAGCGGTAAGACGGGTTCTGCGTGAACTCGCCGTAGTTGAAGAAGAAGCTGCTCGTCTCGCTGATCGGGTGCGCCACGATGATGCGCGGCGACACATGGGCCTTGAAGCGGCGGCCGAAGAACGAGTGTGTGTCCGAGAAGAACTGGTCACGAGTGGACGAAGCGATGTTGTGGCGGCTCGTGTCGGCCAGCGCCTGCTCGGCCTCGCGGCCCACGAACCAGTAGTCGCCACGAATGCCCACATTGGCGGTGAAGCCTTCGAACTCGAGACGGTCGCGCAGGTACAGGTCGCCCGTCCACGGATGCGCCTTCCACAGGTCATGGGACTGGCCGAGGCCGTCCTTGTCGAACACCCACGGGTACTCGATCGTGACGTACTGCACGGTCTGGAACTGGTGCTCCAAGCCCATCTCGATCTCGTTGCGGTGGTAGCGCTGCGTCCACGAGGACTGCAGGCCGACCGAGTTCGTGCGCGTGTCCTGCCACAGGTAGTTGTCACCCGTGTCGTAGAAGTAGTCATCGCGGCGCGGGTCACCCAGCGGCAGCGAGCGGTCGTCGGGCTCCACGTAGTCCGCCCAGTTCTTGCCCTGCACATCGGTGTGCTGCGCGAAATAGTAGCGCGACAACTGCACGTCGAAGTAGCCGGACGTCTTGAGCGTGCGGCGCCACTGCAGCGACGACTGCACGTTGTCTTCGAAGATCGTCGGACCGTGGTCGATGCGGTTGTTCCAGCGCCACGGGTACGACGGATCGCCCTCGGTGCCGGCCGTGGTGATGAACGTGCGGCTGAAGCCCTGGTCGATCGCGATGCGCTTGGAGAAATTGAACGACAGCTTGTCGGCGGTGTTCGGCTTCCAGAAGAGGCCATAGCGCGCTGCCCAGCGATTGTCCTCGGCGGGCGAGAAGCTGTCGGGGTACTTGAACTTGATCCCGAAGAACGAATCCTCGTAGCCCGAGTGCAGGCGCGGATGCAGCGGCGGCAGGATCGTGCTCTCGATGAACGAGGGCTGGTTGTTCGGGTACAGGTAGCGGAAGCGTGTCTCGAAGAGGCTGCTCGAGACGTCGAAGACGTTCGAGACCGAGCCCGGCTCCACCGTGAGGCCCATGAGCTTCATCACGGGCGTCCACACCTTGTCGGGACCGGTCGCGACTATCTGCCAGGCACGGCCGCCGTAGCTGCCGGACGACGACGTGAGCCCGAGCGCGAACTTGTCGGTGCCTTCCTTGAGCTTGATCTCGACGACACCCGAGAGCGCATTGCCGTAGCGAACGTCGTACGCGCCGGTCGCCACGTTGACTTCGGCGACTGAACGGGCGTTGAGCTGCCCGGCGGTCGACTGGCCCGTGACCAGGTCGCGGTTGGCCACACCGTTCACGACGAACACGGTCTCGTCCGAGCGGCCGCCGCGGATGTGGATCTGCTCGGCGTCAGTGCTCACACCCGCCTGCTGCTGGAGCACGTCGGAGACCGTGGTCACCGCCATGTTGCGGATGTCGTTCGCGCCGACACTGCGCATGGTCGCGCCCTGTTTGACCTCGACCAAGCGGCGCTCGGCGGACACTTCGACCGCCTTCTCCTCGTGCACGACCACGTCCTCGATCTTGAAATCAAGGACGACGGTCTTGCCTGCAAGCACCGTGGCGTTCGCGGAGAATGGTTTGTATCCGAGGTACTGCACCTTCACCTCGTACGTGCCTGCAGGCACGCCTTTGACGGTGAAAAGGCCCTCGGAATCAGTGAGGCCACCCGTCTTCGCGGCAGGCACGGCGACACTCGCGAAGGGGATCGCGTGGCCGGTGCGCTTGTCGGTGACGTGGCCGGTGATCGTTCCCTTGTCGTCGGCGCGCGCGATTCCGGCGACGCCGAGCAGGAACAACATCAGCAGAGTCGAGATTTTGGTTTTCATAGGTTGGTGGGTGGTGCGTGGGATGGGCGTAAGAGAGTGACCCTAGTCTTGTCGCTCATGGTGGGTCAAGCGAAGATTCGAGAGGCAGTTACGTGCGCGTGAACAAGTTCTCCACACTGCTTCACGGTTCGCGGTCCGACTTGACGATGAGGAACTTGCCGCGCATGAAACGTTCTCCGGCGAGATCCTCGACCGACCAGACATAGAGCCCGGTCGCTGCCGCCTGTCCGCGTTGCGTGATCAAGTCCCATGCGAACGACGCACCCGAGAGCGCGGGCGCGCCCGTGTCCACATCATGGCCTGGGTCGTGGAGCCCGCGCACGCCGTCGCCGTGGTAGGTGGCGCCGTCAAAGCGCCGCTCCAGCACGAGGTCGCCCGAAAGCGTGTAGATCCGCAGCACGCATCGCGCTGGCAGACCGGCGAACCACAGGTAGTGATCGCGCACGAGCTGGCCCTGATCCCAGCCGGTCTCGACGCGATAGGGATTCGGGAACACGGTGATCCGGCCGCCGGACTCCCCCGGCGCCGGCGCCGGCACCGCGAGGAACTTGTTCTGGCCGATGCTGCTCTCGAGCGGCGGCGTGGTCTCATCGCCGGTGTCATAGCTGGTCACCGCGCCGAAGTAGCGATAGCCGTCACGCAAGTGGTCGATGCGCGTGTGATAGCGGTAAGTGATGCCGTCATAGGTGACTGGCGTCGCCAAGGTCACGGCGGCCATGCCCGTGTTGAAGCCCGTGGTATCGGGCAGATCGTATTGCGCCACTAATCCCGGCGCTTGCCGGTCCTCGCCCAGATACACGCGATAGCCTTCGAAATCCTTGCCGCCCGGCGCCTGGCTCGCGGGATCGACGGCCGACTCGGGCGAATCGTCCCAGTACACATCCACATGCTCGGCGCCGGTCTCCACATGCACGCGCGGCGAGGGCGGGGCGCTTGGCAGGCGGTAGCCGATGTCGGCGGCGAACTGCGCGTAGTCGGCGTGCCGTGGCAATGCCGCGTCGTCCTCGGCGCCGATCATGGCGAAGTCCACTTGCACACTGTCGCCGGTGGCGATCTCGTGGAACGGCCCCACGCTCACGAGGCCGATCGGCGAACACGCACCGCCGCCGGGTATGCACTCGGAGGGATCGGTCGTGCCGGGCGCGCTCATGATCGCGTAGCGTTCACGGTCCTCGTCGCGGCTCGCATCGCCGGGACTATAGGTCCACCAGTGCAGGAAGGTCTGCTTGTCGGTCACATGCCCGGGCGCGACCCGCAGCAGCTTCACCGCGGCCCACGGCGGTGTGATGCTCGCCAGGCAGTTGGCGTTGCTCGCGCAGAAGCGCTCTTCGTACATGCGGCGCGCGACATCGTACTGGATGCGCGTGCGGTAGTACCACGAGCCGGCGCCGCTATTCGCGCCCGGCGGCCACGTGGCGTAGGCGTTCTTGTTGCCGCTCACGAGCTGCGTGTAGAGCGCCGCCCATGCCTCGCGCAGCGGCGGGCCCATGTTCGTGATCGTGAAGCGCAGTACCACGAATGATTCCGCTGCCGGCAACTGGAACGACAGCGCGGTCTCGCGCACCAGGATATGCAGCGGCGTGTGCTGCTCGAACACCGGGTGGTAGCCCGGCGTGAGGTCGCTGTAGAGCGCGATCAGGTCCTGGTCCGAGACGGCCTCGGGCGAGAAGCGCGGGTTGTTCGGGATGCGCGAGCGCTCGAGCAGCCCCAGGCTTGCCGGGGTGAACTCGGTATCCACGGTGCCATTCACGCCCTGCGGCTCATCGACGATGCCCGTGGTCACGCCGATCGCCACGCCCGTGTCGGTCGGAGTGATCGCGCCGAACCACAGCCCGCCGCGCGACATGTGCTCGTAGCCTGAACCCAGCGGGTACTCGAACGATGGCGCGCGCGACGTGAAACTGTTGCCGAGCACGCCGTAGTTCGTGACCGTGAGGCCCACGTGATTGCCGTTCGTGAAGCGCGCCGCGTACGCGACGGAGTCCGGCAGATTGGCGGCGCGCACAGCGCTCGCCGCGCCCGTCACGCCCAAAGTGAGTGCGAGCGCGATCACCGGCCCCAGGCCGTTCGCGTACCCCCCGCCGCCCCGCATCACATGTCTCTAGAACGCGGACCGGCGGTCGTAGTCGTCGGGGAACGCGTTCATGAGCACGCGGTCGATATCGAGGCTGGCGTCACGCAACATGCGCGCCTTCTGCGCGTACGGCATGAACGAGCTCTTGAAGCCGTTCAGGATCACGCGCTTCACCTCGTACACACTCAAACGATACGCCTGCGCAGCAGCCTGGATCTCGTGCGAGACCGTGGTGGCCGACATGAGGCGATTGTCGGTGTTGAGTGTGACCCGCAGGCCCTTCTTGAGGTATTCCGCGCACGGGTGCGACTTGATGCTCTTCACGGCGCGCGTCTGCACGTTCGACGACAGACAGACCTCGAGCGGGATGCGATGGTCGTTCACATAGCGCATCAGGTCGGGGTTCTCGATGAGCCGCGTGCCATGGCCGATGCGATGCGCGCCGCAGTAGTGCAGCGCCTGACCGATGCTCGCGGGGCCGAACGCCTCACCGGCATGCACGGTGGAGTTGATGTTGCTCTTGAGGATCAGCTGGAACGCGCCGCGGTGCTCCTTGGCGGGATAGTCGCGCTCCTGGCCGGCCAGATCGAAGGCCAGCACGCCGCGGCCTTTGTAAGCCACCGCCAGTTCGGCCAGCTCCATGGACACGCGCGGCGACATCGAACGGATGCCACAGATGATCACACCCGTGGACACGTTATACTTGGCGCCGGCATCGCGCAGCCCGGATATCACCGGGTCGACGATGTCTTCGAACGAGAGCTTCTTCTTGCGGTGCAGGATCGGCGAGTAGCGCACCTCGAGGTGGCGGATGTTCTCCTCCGCGCAATCCTCGACCAGCTCGTAGGCCACGCGGTAGAGCGCGTCCTTCTCCTGCATGACGCTGAGCGTGTAGTCGAAGATCTTTAAATAGTCACCCAGATTTCTCGTGCGCTTGCCCGCCTGCAGCAGCCGCGTGAGCTTGCCCAGTTCACGCGTGGGCAGCTTCACGCCCTGCTCGGTCGCAAGCTCAAGGATCGTGCGCGGACGCAGCGAGCCGTCCAGATGGCAGTGCAACTCCGCCTTGGGGAGTTTTCGGATCACATCGAGTTGGAGTCGCATCGCTATCCTTATCGGGGTTCAGCACGGAAAGCGCGGGCCTTACTCAAGCGCCGCCGCGCTCCAGCGCCATGATCTTGGCGACACGGCGCTCGTGACGGCCACCGGCGAATGCTGTCGTGAGGAATAACCGCACCATGCGCTGAGCCGCGCCGCGGTTCACGACGCGCGCGCCCAACGCCAGCACGTTCGCATCGTTGTGCTCGCGGCTGTTGAGCACGGTGGCATCGTCGTGGCAGAGCGCACAGCGCGCCCCTGCCACCTTGTTGGCGGCCATCGTCGAGCCGATGCCGGCCGCGTCGATCACGATCCCGCGCGCCGCGCGACCCGCGGCCACCTCGCGCGCGACGGCGGCGGCGAAGTCGGGGTAGTCCACGGCGTCACCGGAATGCGTGCCACAATCATGCACATCCCAGCCGAGTTCCTCGCTGATGTAGCGGCGCAGGAGCTCCTTGAGCGGGAAGCCGCCATGGTCGCTTCCGATCGCGACGCGCGTGAGTGCCACCGCGCGGGGCGCTGCCGGTTCCGCTTTGGCAGCGGCGGCCTTGCCTTCCGGACCGAGTGCGCGATCGACGGCTTCGCGGACCAAGCGCCGGACCACTTCGGGGTCAGGGGTATTCATGGTTGCCGGAGTCTAGTCGCTGTCCGGCACGGCCGCCACTTCGCGGCGCTCAGACGGTGGAACTCGCGCCGGAATCGAGCAACTGGCGGACGCGCGCGAGCAGGTCCTGGGGCGTGAACGGCTTGGCCAACAGCCGCGACGCGCCCACGATGTCGCCGCCGGGCTCGAAGAGCCTGGCGTCGGAATACCCGGACATCATGAGCACACGAAGTCCCGGCCAGCGCGCGCGCAGCCGGCGCGCCAACTCCACGCCATTCAGGCCCGGCATGACCACGTCGCTGATGAGCAGGTCCACCGCCCCGTCCTCGTGTTCCGCCAGCGCCAGCGCTTCGTCGCCATTGGAGGCGGTGCGCACGTCGTAACCCTGCCCGGCGAGCACATGTGAGACGAGCGCGCGGACCATGGGCTCGTCCTCGACGATGAGCACGCGCTCGGCGCCACGCACCGGCGCGGCGGGCGCGAAAGTGGGCGGCGGCGCGGCCGTTGCCACTGGCGGCGCGGTGAGCGGCAGGTAGATGTCGAAGGTCGCGCCTTCGCCGGGAGCGCTGCGCACGGCCAGCGAACCCCCGCTCTGCTGCATGTAACCGTAGATCGACGCCAGTCCCAGCCCGGTGCCCTGACCCGGCGGCTTGGTCGTGAAGAAGGGTTCGAAGATCTTCTGCATGGTCTCGTGATCCATGCCGTGCCCGGTATCCTGAACGCGCAGCGAAACGTAGTCCCCAGGCGTCGCCGGAAGCACGAGCCACGATTCGTCGCCTTGGAGGCGCACCGGATGGGTCGAGATCGAGAGCGTGCCGCCATCGGGCATGGCGTCGCCGGCGTTGATCGCCAGGTTCATCACGACCTGCTCGAGCTGCCCGCGATCGGCGCGCACGGTGCCTGTGCCGGGCTCGACACGCAGTTCGATCTGCTCGCTGATCAACCGCCGCAGCATGCTCTGCAGGTCGCGCAGCACCAGCCCCACGTCGAGCACCTGCGGATCGAGCTGCTGGCGCCGTCCGAATGCCAGCAACTGGCGCGTGAGCAGCGCGGCGCGCTCGCCCGCGCCGCGGATCTGCTCCACGTGCGCGCGATGCGGATCGCCGGGCTCGAGCGCGATCAACAGCAGGTCGCTGTAACCGCGCACCGCGGTGAGCAGGTTGTTGAAGTCATGCGCGATCCCGCCGGCGAGGCGGCCGATCGCCTCCATCTTCTGCGTCTGCAGGAGCATCTCCTCGAGCTTGCGCTTCTCGGTGACGTCCGTGAGCGAGGACACCGCCAGGTGCGGCGTGGTCGCGCCATCGTGGTACAGCGGCCGCGCCGTCACGAGCACGAAACGCTCGACACCGGCCTGCGTGCGGATGCGCAGCGGTATGTCCTGTACGACCCGGCCCTCGCTCATGGCAAGGAACACGGGGCGTCGCGACACCTCGACCAGAGTGCCATCCTCGGCAAGCACCTGGAATGGCACCTCGGTGACGAGCCTGCCGACGGCCTGCTCGGGAGTCACGCCGAAGAGTCGCGCGGCCGCGGCGTTGATCGCCATGAGCCGGCCCTCGGCGTCGACGAGCGTGACGCCCTCCGAGAGCGAAGCAACCACCGTGCGATAGCGCGCTTCGTTGTCGCGCAAGCGCGATTCGGCTTCCGCGCGGTCGGAGACGTCGCGCGAAGTGACCACGATGCCGCACACGGCGGGATCGTGCAGCAGGTTGCGGCCCACCGATTCCAGCACGCGCCAGCCGCCCAGCTTGTGCCGGAAGCGCAGTTTCACGGTCTGCGTCAAGTCGGGGGAACCGATCACGTCGCTCATCGCGCTGATCACGCCCGCCTGGTCGTCGGGATGGATGAACTCCATCATGTTGCGGCCCACGAGTTCGTCGGGGCGGAAGCCCAGCAAGCGCTCGGTCGCCGGGCTCTGGTGCAGCGCCACCACGTCGGGCGAGAGCACGGTGACGATGTCCTGTGAGTTCTCGTTGAGCGAGCGATACCATTCCTCGCTCTTGCGCAGCGCGGCCTCGACGCGCTTGAACTCGGAGATGTCCACCAGCAGCGCGCGCACTCGCACCACTTGACCGCTCGCATCGCAGACGACCCGCGCGTGGTCGCGCACCCACACCGTGTGGCCATCGCGGTGGATCATGCGGTATTCCATGCGATGGCTGCGGCCGCGGTCGACCTCGCTTCGGCAGTACGATAGGACCCAGCCACGGTCCTCGGCATGCACGCGGGCCATCCAGAAGCCCGGATCCTCGACCCAGTCGCGCGCAGGAAAGCCCAGCAATGCCTCGGCGCCGGCACTCACGAACAACGGCCTCAGCGTGACCGGATCGCAGTCCACGACCACGGCGTCGAGCTCATTCAAAAGCTCCAGTAGGGCCGCTGACCCCGCGCCGGCACTCTCCGAGCGGGTGGCGGCAGCGTCCGAGCCCCCCGCTCGCGCGGGGTGGGATACAGGGAACCGAGGATCGAGCATACGCAAGAGCATAGGTGCCTGCGCACGATCTTCACAAGACCTGAACCGTGAGGATGGTGCGGTTGTGCGTTAGACTTCTCCGGCTCGTGCCTCACCGCTGCTCCCCCCGGCTCCCGGCCGGCCGCACTTCTGGAGATCCCGTGCTCAGAAACATCCTGCGCCGCGCAACGCTCGTCTGCCTGATGCTCGCCCTCGCATCGGTGGCGCAGGCGGGCCTGCTCCCGGACAGCACCTTCATCGACGGCTGGAAGCTGCCGAATGGCCTCGAGGTCCGTGCGCGCCACATCCCGCGCGCGAACAGCGTGTCGATCACCGTGGCGTACCGCGCCGGCAGCCTGTACGAGAGCGCGCAGCGCGAAGGACTCGCGGACCTGCTGGCCGAGCTCGCGTTCCTCGCGCCGGCGGGCGACACACCCGAGCGCACGCGCGACGAGATGGAGAGCATCCGGCCGCTCGGCTGGGCGCTCAAGGTGAACGAGCATGTGTCGCTACTCACCGAGGTCGCCTCGCCGCCGCAACTCGCCGGTGTGCTGCACCAGGTCGCCGCGCGCATGCGCGGTGTCACGGTGAGCGACGAGGAGCTTCGCAAGGCGCTGGCGACGGTCAAGCAGACGCTCGCGACCCGCCGCTTCGGTTCCGCGGACCACAGCCTCTATCACCGCGTGCGCGACCAGGCTCTGGGCCGCACCGACGAACAGATCCTGCGCCGCGCCAATGCCAAGGGCCTGGACGGCATCACGATCAAGGACGTGGAAGCCCGCCTGCGAACGCTGTACGTGCCCGCCAACGCGGTGATCGCGATCGCCGGCGACCTGACGTCGGTGGACGTGCGCCGGCTCATCGACGCCGAGTTCGCCGCGATCCCCGCCGGCACTGCCACACCCGAAGCGCCCGAGCCGGTATTGCGAGGCGCCACGCGCATGTCGCAATGGGACGGCCTGGGCCAGCGCACGGCCGTCGTGGGCGTGATCACGCCGGCGCTCAGCGATTCGTTGCACCCGTCGTTCTATCTGGCGGCCCTCATCGCGGGCGCGTACCTGCGCGACGCCTACGGCGCGCCGGCCGCGCCGCTCACGTCGCGCTTCCAGTATTCGCTGCTGGATGAGCCCGACCTGGTGCGCTTCTACCCGGCGCTCGGTGCCGACACGACCACCACGGCGGGCATCTCGAGCGATCTGGGCGATAAGCTCGACCGCTTCTCCGACACGGCTGTGGAACGCACGATCATCGATCAGGTGCGATTCAGCGTCACGTGGTTGCTGGGCGGCCTCATGTCGCCGCCGCTCGCGCGCCGCGCTCAGGAAGAGCCGTCGGTCCTCACCGCGCTCACCGGCAGCATGGCCACTCGCGCGATGTGGCGCGGCGACGCGTTCTGGGACCAGTACCGCGACCGCCTCGAGCGCACGACGCTGGGGCCGAATGTGTTCGTGCCCTGGATGTCGGCGCCAGAACACCAGACGATCCTGGAGTTCGTGCCGCGGCGCTGAGTTTCATTTCTTGGCGCGAGACCAACGTCTCAGGGGCGACCGTCGTAGCCGACCACCCAGTCCTCGATGAGATCGGACTCGAACCAGCTCAAGGCCCCTTGGTCGAATGCCGACTTGCGCGGGCGCGTGCGCCGCGCCAGCGCACAGTTCGGATCGCCGGCGATCAGGTCGGGCGTGCTATCGACGCCCGTTCCGCGCAGACCTGCGAGCGAGTCGGTGCGGTAGTTGCCGTCCTGGCGGGCGGCCCCGTGACAGGCGTCGCAGTGCGCAGCGAACACCGCGCGCAGGTGTGCGCTGTAGCCCAAGCCCGTCTGGAAGGTCACGCGCCGCGCGCCGGTGTCGCGACCGTCGTACGTGCGCACACCCTGCGTGGCCACCTCATAAGCCGCGCTGTCGGGCAGCGGACCCGAGGTGATGATGAGCTGGACCACACGGCCTTCGAGCGTGTCCACGAGCGTGGCGCTGTCGATCGTCTCCTCGGCCGCCGTGCCCGCCGCATGCACCCGGTATCGCGCCGGGTCCTGCGCGGTGAGGCGATCGAGCGGCTCGGCGAACTGCACATTCACCGCGAACGCGTTCACCGACGCGGCCTGCAGCGGCACGGGCGGCGCCAGCAACTTGGCGGCGTGACAGCCCGCGAGCAGCGCCGCCAGAGCCAGCAACCACGCCACGGCGAAGAGCGGGCGCTTCATTCGCCTGCCGTCGCGTGGCGCGAGTGCCACAGTTCGTGGTTCCACTCCAGCGTGAACGTGACGCGGTTCTCCACATAGCTGCCGGCATCGGCGGATGCCGGCGCAGCCGTGCCCAGTCTGGCGTCGTTCTTCTCGTACATGTACGCCACGCGCGCGCTCCACTGCTTGCGCAAGCCGATCCGCAATGCCGGCTCGATCATGAGGCGGCGATCGCTGCGGCCATGATGGTACTTGTCGGTAACGCGGTCGGAATCGTAGGTGCGGCCTTCGCTCTGCAAAGCGATCAGGCCTTCAAGGGTGTGCGATGGGCTGTGCACGAAGCGCCAGCGCGCGCCGGCATCGAACTCCAGGCCGTGGTAGCTCACGTCCACGTCATCGAACGGCGTGGCGGCCACGTCGTCGTCCTTGGCATCGGCCGTGCTGGACTGGTACGAGACGCCGGCGCCGAACGCACCATTCTTGGGCGCCGTGCAATCGAACGCCAGCGAGCCCTGCTGCAGCGACGAGGTGCGTTCGGCGAAGTCCGGCACGTAGTCGCGTTGCTCGTGCTGGTAGCCGGCTTCGACTGAGAAGCCTTCGACCACGCGCTGGCGGTACTTCGCGGCCAGCGTGGTCAGGTCGAACTCGGCGCGCCGGTACTTGGACAGGCCGGGGAACGGATTCACCGCGTCGTCGTCGAGCAACTGCCGCAGATAGAAGCCCGGCAGCCGGTACGCGCTCAACGTGAGGCGCCGCCCGGCACCAAAGGACTCCCGCCACGACACGCTGCCGGAGCCGTGATCGGCGGTGCCGTTCTTCTGGTGATATTCCCCGCTGCCGCGCACGGTGAGCTCGCTGCGGTGGCCATGGCCACGGTCGGCCTCGAACGCGAACGCCAGCGACGGCAGCCAGAGCTGGTCATCCCGCGTGGCGATCGAGAACTGCGCCGGCTTGAGACCTGCCTCGAAGTCGCTGATCTGCCCCGCGGAGTACTGCAGGAAGTTGTCGTCGTACGCCGAGCCCAGTGCCGCGGTCATACTGAGTGACTGGCCGCGCGCAGCGGCGAGTGAAGGCAGGATCAGCCATACGATCGCTGCCAGGGTCATTCGTTGGCACCGCATCATTCCTCATTCCCCACGGTGGGCGCCGGGATGCGGGCGTGCAGCACCGCAGTCGCATGGGCCGGCTCGATCAGCGTGAACACCAACTCATGGGTGCCGGCGCCGACCGCGATCACGAAGTGGTCGAGCTTCGACGGCACGACATCGCGCAGGTTCGTGTAGCTGGCGGTGGTCGCCTTGGTCGTCTTGAATGCGTACTCGCGCAGCTTGTGTCCTGCTTCACTCACCTCGATGCGATAGCCGACAGTGCCGCGCATGGTGGCGTCGAAATCCAACCGCGAGGACAGGTCCACGTCGGCCGGGCCGATCACCCGCAAGCGCAGCGGGTGGCCGGCCGACAACGCGTGATAGGGGATCGTCTTCTCGCCTTCGGCAAGCAGTTCGGTCCGCATCGTCTCGACCGGCGTGAGTGAGACCATGCGGGTCTCCTCGGTGCCACCGGACTCGCGCAGGCGCACGAGCAGCACGGCGGTGCCGTCCACCGAGAGCGTCACCTCGTGGCGGCCGGCGGGCACATCGAACTCGAGCTTGCGGCTCTTGCTCACCGCGGCGCCGCTCGCCGACACGTTCTTGGCGGCATTCGTCACTTCGTTCATCTCGTCGATCAACCGTCCGCCCTCGCTTGCGCGCAGATGGAAACTGGCGATGCCGCGCGCACCTGCCGTGAACTCCACTCGCGCGATGGCGCGAATGCGCGTCGGGCCCGTGACGGGGATCACGAGCGGCTGTGTGGGAGTCAGACGGAAGTAACCCTTGGCGTCGCCGTTGACCGTCACCGGCACGGTGCTGCGGCCGGGCAGCGTCTCGAGCGTGTGCCACGAGCCGGCGGCCGCCTGCGCTGCGTGCGGCGCAAGGGCGCCGAGTGTGAGCAGGGCGAACAGGATGCGAGTGCGGTTCATGAGTGGGCCCTTTCCGGGTGCGGCCGGCCGAGCATCTTCTGGCGCAGATCGATGCGCAGGACGAGCAAGTTGGCGAAGATCAGGACGACGGCCGACACACACACGAGCGGCAGGTTGTAGCGGTAGCGCACGAACACGAATCCCTGACCCGGCTTGGGTGACTGCCCATCCTTGTCCAGGATCCCGTAGCGCCGGGCGAGGCGCTTCACATCGAGCATCTGGATGATCGGCACACCGTGTTCGCCATACACATTGATGACGCCGCGGTTCGGATAATTGCGCCGCGCGAGCCGCATGGTCAGCCCCGGCGGAATGAGCCGCGCGTTCTGCTGGCCGCCCAAGCTGGCCACGCCGCCGCCCACATTGATGTAGCACGTGATCTTCTTGCCCTTGGCGGCCGCGATGCTGTCGTACAGCGCGACACGTGCATGCACGGCATCGAGCACCGTGGCGTTCTCCAGCATGCGCACGTCGTTGCGGCGGATCGCCTGTTCGAGCAGGTCGCGGCCCTGCGGCGAGAGCCCGCGGCCCTGATCGCCGCCGCCGCCGAGTGACGCGGCCACGGTGCGATACGGCAGCACCTTGGATTCGCGCAACGTCGCTTCCATGTCGAGCCACGTGTACTCGGGATCCGTCGCCCCGAACATCGAGGCGCCGACGGAGACCACGGTGATGGGCTCGGCGCCGATCGCCTTGCACGCCGAGAGCACCGCCAAGTCGAAGCCCGGCAGCGAGCCGGTCATGCCGACCGCCACGGCATCGCCTTCTCGCACGCCAGCTTCGAGCATCATCTGCGTCACGGCCGCGGCGAAATTCGGGTGCGTCGCGAGTTGCTTGGCTTCTTGGTCGCCGCGGTCGGTGGTGATGAGCGTGAACTGCGGGCCCACCAGGCCGCTGCGCTCGGGATCGTTCTTCTCATCGATCACGATGCCGCGCCTGGTCTTCTCGGCCGCGAGCAGCTCCTCGGCGCTGCGCATGATCGACACCGCGCGCATCTTCTTCTGGTACGCCTCGGCATGCACCGGCGCGACTGAACGTTCGGCGGCCGCGTACACCGCCACCGCAAAGACCGCCAGGCCCACGAGGGCCGCGGTCGAAGTCTTGGTCGCGCTCATGTGAGGAGGTTCCCGCCGTTGAGGATCATGAGGAGCAGACGCACGAGCACGGCGGTGGTGACCATGACACAGAGCGTGCTGACCACGCCCTGTCGGTCCATCCAGTTGGCGATCAGGCCGGGGATCACGAAGCCGATCGCTTGAAAATCCACCGGCAGGCCGTGCACGTCGAAGACGAGCAGCCGCCGCGACGCCGAGCCGAGCGCAAAGCCGATGAGCACCGCGATCACGATGCGCCGCCGCCCGAAGATCAGCGCGTAGCGCGAGATCAGCTTGAGCAACGCCAAGGTGAGCAACGCGATCATGATCGTGCCGATCACGCGCATCGGCTGATGGATCATGAGTGCCAGATAGCCCGGGACGACCATGCCCCCTGCGGCGAGGCTCAAGGTCTCCGAGAACATGAGGCTCACGAAGAGCCCGAGTCCGACTGCTTCTTCGGTCATGCGTCCGCCCGGTTCTTGAAGTGAAGGACGATCTCCTCGCCCAATCCGACGATATTGCCGATGCCCACCACGATGCCGCGGTCCTCGACCTGCTCGAGCACGTGCTCGTACACGTCTTCAGCGCTCCGGCCGCCGAGATCGCTGAGCCGCGCGGGGTCGAGTCCCATCTGCACCGCTTGGAAACTCACGAGCGCCGTCCCTTGGCCCGAGAGGAACACGTGGTCGGCGTCCAGGTCGCGCGCCACGAGTTCCGCCATCTGCGACGAACGGTGCAGCCGGTCCGCGCGCAGGTTCGCCAGCACCATGCGCTTGACGCCGGGCATGGGCTTGTCCAATCCGAGCCGCGACCAGATGAGCTTCGTCGAGTCCGGATCATTGGCGGCGAACGCGTTGATGAACTCGACATGCTTGCGACCAATAGTGACCGCATGACGGCGCAGCGCCCCCGGATCCGGCGTGCCTGCCTGCATGCCGCGCAGCGCCACCTCCCGCGGGACGCCGAAATGCGCGCACACCGCCAATGCGAGCGCCACGTTCTCCGCGTGCTCGATGTAGCCGAAACCTGCCAGGTCCGCTTCGGTCACGCCCGCAGGCTCCGTGACCGTGAGCGTGCTGCCGCGCGATTCGGCGACCTGTCGCAGCAGGTGGGCGCGCTCGCGCTCGGCGGTGAAGGCGACGCCCTTCACGGGCAGCGTCTGTGCAAGCGTGAGCGCCACGTCATCGACCGTGGGGCCCATCACATCGAGATGGTCCGCGCGCGCATTGGTGATCACGCCGACCGTGCTCTTCACGAGCCGCAGCTCGGCGACCGGCTGCAACTCAGGCTGCACCGCCATGCACTCGATCACGAGCACCTCGGTGCGCTCCTCCACTGCGCGGCGCACGATACGCGTCTGCTCGATCAGGTTGGGCTTGCCCACGCGGTACACCGGGACCTCCCGGCCATCGGGGTACAGCAGCCGCGCATCGGTGCCGGTCGTCTTGCCCATGGTGCGCAGGCCGCCCGCGCGCAGGCCGCCCGCGATCAACCGCGTCACCGAGGACTTGCCGCGCGTGCCGTTCACATGCACGCGATGCGGGATCTGCACGAGATGCCGCAGGTGCCGCCGGTTCTCATAGGTACCGTACGCGGTCAGCGCCGCAGCCAGCAGCCCGCTCAGGAGCGCACCCATGAAGCTAGCGGCCGCCCAGCACGGCCAGACGGACGATGCGCGTCTGAGCTCCCGAGCGCAGGCGGATGAAATACAGGCCCGGCGCCACGGCGGAGCCGGCGTCATCGCGCGCATCCCACGCCAGCGTGTGCTCGCCCGCGGCGAGAGCCGGCGTGCCCAACCTGCGCACACGCGCGCCGTCGATGCCGTAGACGTCGAGCTCGGCCGTGCCGGCCTGCGGCAGCACCAAGTGCAGCCGGGCATTCGCGCCGCGCAGCGGATTGGGACCTGCGCTCAGCATGAGCGCGAGCGGTGCGGTACCGGGCGCCACGCCCGTGGTGGCCGTGGAGTAACCGTTCAGCACCTGCACGCCGTTGTCCGTGCCGGCGTAGATCGTGGTGAGTGCGCCATCGACCGCGAGCGCATACACGTTGAGCGTACTCAGGCCACTCTGGTTCACGAACGCCGTCCAGTGTGCGCCGGCGTCGACGCTCTTGTACACGCCGCCGCCGAACGTGCCGGCGAACAGCAGGCCCGTGTGCGCCAAGTCCTGCACGATCGCACGCGCGGCGATACCGCCGGGCAGGCCGGTGCTGCTGCGCACCCAGCTGGCGCCGGAGTTGACGCTCTTGTAGACGCCGGAATCGGTGGCCGCGTAGACGATCGCGTGGTTCACCGCGTCGGCAATCAGGTCATGCACCTGCATCTTGCCCATGCCGGCCGAGTCCGCGCTCCACGTGATGCCCAGATCACTCGAGCGGTACACGCCCAAGCTCTCGGTGCCCGCGAACATCCAGTTCGTCGTGCCGGTCACGTACACCAAGCTGCGAACGATCAGCCCCACCGGCAGGCCGTTCGAGCGCGCGGTGAAGGCGCCCGCGGCGTTCACCGACTCGAACACGCCGCTCTCGCTGCCGGTGAACAGGTGCCCGGCCTGGCCGGGGATCGCCACGAGCGGACGCACGAAGTCATTGGTGAGCGTTGCGGTCAAGCTGTCCGGGCGCGACCACGTGATGCCACCATCATCGGAGCGGTAGATGCCGCTGCCGAATGAGGTGAGATAGAGCCGGTTCGCGTTCAGCGGATCGATCACGATCTCCTTCTCGGAGGAATGGCTGAACAGGTAGTTGGCACGGATCCACGAGGCCCCTTGATTCGTGCTGCGCCAGAATTGGTCACCGAAGCCGCAGCCGTCATAGACCGTGTGCGACACAGGGTCGAGCGTGAGCGCGAAACCGAAGGTCTGCAGCGAGCCGCCATCGATCGCGCTCCACGTGGCGCCGTGATTCGTCGTGCGGTAAAGGCCGCTGCCGTCGGTGCAGACCCACGCGGTGTCCGGACCGAAGCTCGACGCCATGATGTCGTTCGTGACCAGGCTCGGCACGCCGGCCGACATGTCGTGCCACATGGTGTCGGTCGCGGTCGTGTAGAACGCGCCGGCATTGTCGGTGGTCACGTAGCGCGCGTTGCCAACAACCGCCAGACCCGTGCAGCGGAACGAAATGAGGCCCTTGTTGACCGTAGCCCACGAGCCGCCGCCGTTAGTGGACTTGGCGACGCCGCGGTCGACCATGGCCAGGTACAGCGTCTTGAAGCTCGCGTCCGTCATGTCGTAGCGCAGCATGGTCGCCGCGCCGGCGTTGACGGTGTTGTCGCTGCTGTGCGACCAACTCGCGCCACCGTTGAACGTCTGGTGCAGGCCGCCGCCCGTGCCCGTGCACGCCCAGATCGTGTCAGGCTTGTCGGGCTGAAAGGTCAGGTCGCGCACGTCGGTGTTCACGAGGCCGTTGTTGATGGTGTTCCACGCCGCGCCGTTGTTGAGAGTCTTGTAGATGCCCAAGCCGAACGTGGCCGCATACACCGTGCCCGTGCGGATCGGGTGGATGGCGATCCCGCGCACAGACTTCGTGGTGGACAGCATGAGCTTCCACGTCACGCCGCCGTCGCCGCTCAGGTAGGCGCCGTCGTTCGTGCCCGCCCAGAGCGAGTCGGGGTGCTTTGGGTTCACCGCAAGGCAGCGGACAAAGGTGTTGATCAGGCCCGTGCGATTACTGGTCCATGTGACGCCGCCGTCGAGCGAGCGGTAGACGCCCGCGCCGAATGCCGCCGCCCACAGGCGCGCCGGGTTCTTGGGGTCACGAGTGACCGACTCGAAACTCTTGGCGCGCGGGCCCGATCCGGTCCAGGTGTTCACGCCCGCCAAGGCGGGAGCAGCGAGGAGGAAAACCCCAAGAACGGCGGCGATCCGGGTGAGATGCCCCATGTTGCGGCGCGAGAAGTCAGACGAGCTGTGCATGCGGCTCCCACAGGGTCGGTGGTGCGACGGGATCATGAACAAAGAGACCGGTACGCCGTGGGGGGCGTGCCGGTTCCTTCCGGGACGGACAGGCAGAGAGGTGTGACGAGGCGTCTGTCTGATACACCCGGGCCGCCTGAGGTGCGCGCTTGCTTCCGGCGACGCCGCCGGACAGGTGCCCCGACAGGTGCACAGGCAGGTGCCCAGGCAGGTGCCCGGCACAGGCAGGTGACCCGGCAGGTGACCCGGCATTGCCGCTGCCGCTCACGCGATGCTAGTGTGCGAAAACCATGCCACGCCGCATCTTGATCGGTCTCGCCGGAGGATCGGGCTCCGGGAAGACCCTTGTCGCGCGCACCATCGTGCGCGAACTGGGGTCCGACAAGGTCGTCGTCATCGACCAGGACAGCTATTACAGGAACCTGGAGCAGATCCCCTTCCGTGACCGCGAGGCGCGCAACTTCGACCATCCGGACGCATTCGATTCGGACCTGCTGCGCGAGCACCTGACCGCGCTCATCGAAGGTCGCGCCATTGAACAGCCGGTGTACGACTACACCGAGCATCGCCGCACCGATGAGACGCGCCGCATCAGCGACCATCACATCATCGTGCTCGAAGGCATCCTCATCTTCCACGATCCCGAGCTGCGCGCGCTCATGGACATCAAGTTGTTCGTCGACGCCGATGCCGACGTGCGGTTGCTGCGCCGGCTCAAGCGCGACCTGGTCGAACGCGGCCGCGCGGTGGATTCGATCCTTCGGCAATATGAAGAGAGCGTACGGCCCATGCACTTGCAGTTCGTGGAACCGACCAAGCGCTTCGCCGATGTGATCATCCCGGGCGGCGGCCACAACGCCGTGGCGATCGATCTGCTCAAAACGAAAATCCGCGAGCTGCTGCGCGAACGCGGCGTCGCCGTGGGCGCTGCGGCGCTCTAGTCCGGACGGACCGCGGTCACCGCAGCACCACCACACGCTGCGTCGCAGTGAAGGCGCCTACGCGCATGCGCACGAAGTACATGCCGCCGCGCAACGTGGACGCGGGCTCGAACACCACGTCGTGCGTGCCCGCTTGGCGCATGCCGTTCACAAGCGTCGCGATGCGTTCGCCGCGCAGGCCGAAGACCTCGAGTTGCACCGCTCGCGCGTGCGCGAGCGTGAAGCGCAGCCGCGTGCGGCCACCCGCGGCCACCGGCTGCGGCGCGGCAGGCGCAAGGGCGTCGGCCAGCACAGGCAGCGGCGCCACGTCGACCGACGCGGACGCCGATGCGCGCACGCGCAGCAAGATCTGGCCTGCGGCATCGTCGGTCGTGAGCGTGAAGAGCGCGCTGTCGGCGCCACTGGCCACCGGTTCGAACTTCGCGCCAAGGGTGTCGGTCGCGCCCGCGGCGAGCGTGAATGAGTCGCGGCTCGGACGAAAAGTGAAGCGGTTCGTGGCGACCTGCGTCACGTGCAGCGTCTGGTCGCCGGTGTTTCGGATGGTGAAGGTGCCAAAACCGCCCGCGGAGAAGTTCGTGGTGCCCAGGTCAAGTGGCGCGTCGGCGCAGACGGCGAGCGCGCCGTGGATCGCGAAGGACGCAGCGCTGGTCGATTGCGGCGCGGCGTCCCACGCATCGCTCACGCGCACCTCGGCGGTGCTCGTGAAGCGCGCGGGCACGGTCCATGGAAAAGTGCCGCGGTAGCCCTCGGTGAGCGAAACGGGTAGCCACGCGCTGGCGGCATCGGGCCGCCATTCCAGTCGGACGAGCGCGACGTTCGTCGCGCTCCACGTGATCGCATGCGTGGAGCTGGGCAGCCACGTCTCGCCGCCGTTGGGCGATGCGAGCGTGAGCGTCTGCGCGCTGCTCGCCCAGGGCGTGGCGGCCAGCGCGCGCAGTTTGTAGAGACCGTCGGCCTGCTGCGCGAACACGGTGGCACGATCGCGCGCGATCATCGCGTAGTTGGGATTCAGCAGCGCGCTGAACGAGTACGTGGCGCCGCCGTCCTGCGAGAGAAACACGCGGCCACTCGCGAACGTGCCCACCCAGACCACGCCCGGATCGTCGTGCGCGAAGTCGGCGCCCCAGGTCTGCGACACGTTCTGGCCCGAGCGGTTCAGGTCCGGGCTCAACGGCCATGTCGCGCCCATGTCGTCGGTCGCACGCGCGCCGGCGCCGGCCCAACTCGTGACAACGCCCTTGCGTAGCGCGAGCCGGCTGGTGGCGATCGCCGGCGCTTCGCTGGCGCTGAGCGTTTGCGCCGCACTGAACGTGAGCCCGCCGTCGGTGGAGCGCCACAGGATGGCCGCGCCCACGTTGGTGACGCCATCGGCCACGTACAGAACCTCGGCGGAGTCGGCGAGCATGGCCAGATCGCATGGGCTGCGGAAGACGCCGGTGCCGTGTACGTGCCACGTGAGCCCGAAGTCGAGCGAGCGCATGAGCGTATCATTCTCGCCGCCGAAGTAGAGCGTGTCCGGGCGCAGCGGATGCATCTGCAGCGGCGTGCCGTATTCGCCGAACGCGTGCGTGAGCGTGGTGGTCCAGGTATTGCCGCCGTCACTGGACCTTTGCAGCTGCCGCGAGCCGCCGCTCGTGACCACGGCGGCCAGGAAAACGGTCGTGTCGCTGGGGCAGATGAGCAGCTGGTTCACGCGCGCCAGGCCGGTGACGACGCGCACGGTGCTCCAGTGCTCGCCTTCGTCGGGCGAGCGATAGAGCGTATTGCCGAGCATGTTGTACATCACATGCTTGTCGCGCGGATGGAACACCACCGTGTTGCCGCGCACGTTCGTGGTCTGGGTGGGCAACGCACCGACCTTGCTCCAGGTGAGCGAGACGTTGCCGCCTGCAGGCAACGTCCAAGGCGCGCCCAGCGTGCCGGCGATGGGCACGCGCGCGAGTTCGCTCACGGCCAAGCCATGCGCGGGCGAAGGCAGCGGCGGGAACGCGAGCGCCGCGAGCGGCGCCATGAGCGGATGCGCGACGAAGCTCCACGTGACGCCATCATCGGCGCTGATGCGGATGAAGCCGCCGCCGCCGGCGATGGCGATCGCGCCTGGCGCGTATGCGACCATGGCGCGCACGTCGGGCATCTCGCCCGCGCGCAGGTCGTATGGCGCGAAGGTGGCGCCGCCGTCCGTGCTGTGGAAGCACGCGCCCGCTTCGCCGCCCACCCACACGCTGGCGCCTTGTGCGGCCACGGCGTACAGCGCGCGCGTGGTGGGCAGCGCCGTTGCGTTCCAATGCGCACCGGCGTCGCTCGTGGCCAGCAGCACGCCCGCATCGCCGGCGCACCATCCGTGCGCGGCGTCGGTGAAGCAGAGCGCGTCCAGGTTCTGCGAGGCGCCGCTGGTCTGCAGCGTCCACGTGGCGCCATCGTCGTCGGAGCGTGCGATACGGCCGCCGTCGCCACACACGAACACGCGCGCCGCGCTCGCGCGACCCAGCGCGCGCCAGTGCGTGGTCACGTTCACGGCGCCCAAGCCGGTGGCAGCGCTCCATGTGCCGCCGTTGTCGGCGCTGCGAAGCACCTTCGCGCTGTCGCCCGCCAGCAACACGGTGAACGCGTCCGCGCGAACGGCACGCCAGTGAGCGCCGCCGATCACGCCGGGCACCCAGTCGGCGCCGCCATCGAGCGAGCGCCACACGCGGCCGGAATCGCCCACGGCCCACGCGTCGATGCCATCCTTGGTGGCGGCGGCGTGGAATCCTTGTGCCTGCGCGAGACTCGCCCCTACCAGCGCCAGCATCACGCAGAGCGTCGCCGCGGCCACGCGCCTCATGGCCAATCGCATGGCGACGCTACTCCCATGCCATCCGTCCGATCGCCTCGACTTCGGCAAGCGCAGCGAGCGCACGGTCTTTATACCGCCCGTTCGTGAGCAGTGGCCGCACCTCGAGCGCATCTACCTTGAGCACCCCGAGCGCGATGCTGGTGCCGCGCGGCAGCAGTTCTTTGTCGAGCAGCACGCGCTTCACTTCGCGGCCCTGAAGCGAGAACACCACCTCGCAGCGCATGACCTTGATGCCGCCATGATCGGCCGCGCCGCCGCGCCACGGATACACCGCGACGCGCTGCAGTTCCACCGGCGTGTCCCACGCCAGGCGCAGCCACTGCCCGTGCAGCGAGTCCGCGATCCACGCGGTCCGCGCGGGGTCGCCTGCGGTGAGGCGGTCGACGGCGCCCTGCGCATCGGCAAGGTCGCGGTGCATGGTCGAGGCGGTCAAGTGCGCGGCGGGCGCAAGGTTGGTCCACTCGCCGCCCGAGTGCGAATCCGCCACCGCCAGTGCCGAGTGGCCGGCATGGCAGCCCACGCACTGCGTGCCCGCGCCGGGGCGCGTGTAGTTGAAGCCCGGCACATGCGCAGGGCCGCTGCCCGAGCGCAGCACGTGGCCATGCGCGTCGAGCAACTGCTCGAACATGGGCACGTCGCTCGGCACGGCGTCGACATGCACCTGGCCTTGCGGCGTGACCTCGGCTTCCTTCACGAGCACGAGCGTGTCGCCCCACTCCACGCCGGGCCGCGCGAGCGCTGCCCAGAAGCGGATGCGCGCCTCACGCTGCGGCGGAACCGCCGCGAGCCAGCGGCCGTCGATGGGGCCATTCGCGTACACGTTCAGGCAATCGAACCGCGCCGAGCGCAAGCCGATCTGCAGGTCCGCGGGCGTGCTCGGCGGCAGCGCGGGCAGCGATTGCTCGCGCGTGGCGTGCAGCACCGGCGGCAGCGGCCGCGGCGCGAGCACGGCAGGATCGAGCTCGAGCGTGTTCGGCTCGATCGCGAGCGGCACCGGCTCCACACCCGCGGGCGTGGTCCGGTAGAGGTCCCAGTTGCCCGTGCCGCCTTCGTCCATGCAGAAGACGATGCTGCCGTCGGGCAGCGCGGCCGGCGCGCACGCGGACCAGCCGAAGTACGCGCCGTAGCCCGCAAGCGGACGCGCCTGCGCGAAGCCGTGGTGGAATGCCTGCACGCCAAGCCGCGTCGCGCCGAGCAGGCTGCCGCGCTCGGCACAGACGCCGATGAGCGTGGTGTCCGATTGCACCACGGGCCGGTACGCCATCTGCCCCATGCGCGTGAGCGGATCGCCGCCTTGCAGGCGCAGGTGATCGCCGTCGAGGTCGATGCTCACCGCCTGCCACAGGTCCACCGTGTCGGCGGGCGCGGCGTCGGCCCAGTCGGTGGTGACGCTGGGTTCGCCGTCGCGCGCGCGATAGCGGTTGAAGAACCAGCGCGCGTACACGATGCGGCCGGTGACCGGATCGACGCTGGGCTTCTCGGCGCCATTGCGTTCACTGGTGAGTCGCTGCATCCCGTTGCCATCGGCGCCGACGATCCACAGGTTGGTGGCGGGCTTGCCGCCCTTCTGCGCGAGCCATGGCCAGCGCGTGCTGGCGAAGACGATGCGGCCATCGGGCAGCCAGCACGGGTCGAGATCGTCGTATTGAGCAAGTCGGCCGCCGGCCGCCTGTGCCAAGCCTCGGCCGCCGGCCACCTGTGCCAAGCCTCGGCCGCCGGCCGCCTGTGCCAAGCCTTGGCCGCCGGCCGCCTGTGCCAAGCCTTGGCCGCCGGCGGCTTCGCAGTACGCCTGCACGGCAGCGGGGCGGTCGCTGCGCGTGATCGGCGCGAGCTGGCGGCCGTAGAGGTCGCAGCGCCACAGGCGCCACATGCTGTCGCGCGACGTCACCGCCGCGAACGCGATCGTGCGGCCGTCGTACGAGACCGCGGGACTGCTCACATCGAAGAACCGCCCGGGCAACAGGGGATGAAAGCTACCGTCGGCGTCGCGCACCACAAGCTTGCCGCCGGTCGCGATGGTGCGGCCGCCGGGGCCCACGCCGGGCACGAGCAAGCTGCCGGGCACCCGCTCGCGCTGCACGAACACGATCGGCGGCAGCTGCTGGCGCGGATGCGCGCCGGCCTGCAAGAGCGAGACGAGCGCGATCGCGCTAAGGCACAGTCGGCGCATCGTGAACGGCTTCGAGGGCATGCGGACTTTCTTAGGCGAGAGGGGCCGGGACGCTGACGACGCCCCGCAAGCAGTGGCGAGACCCCTTAAGGCTAGCCTGCCGCAGGCCCCGGGCCAAGCGTCGCAGCCACCGGGTGCTTCCCCGCCGCACGCGGCCTTCGCGGCGCACCAGGCTAACGCGGCGCGCGAGCCGGGGCTCCGGCGATCGTGTGCCACGCCCGCAGCGTCTCGGCCACGGTCCACGCCTGCGCAAAGCACCCGCGCGGCGTGTGCGGCTCGGCGCCGTCCGCCACCTCGGGCAACGTACCGATCGCCATACCCTGCACCAGGTCGCCGAACGGCTGCAGCATCTGCAGCGCTGCGTCGCGGTCGCCGTAAGCGCGGAAATGCGCCAGCGCGTGGTGCGGCAGCAGCCACGTCCACACGGTGCCCTGATGATAGGCACTATCGCGCACGCGCCGCTCGCCGGTCATGTGCGCGCGGTACTGCGCATCGCACGGCTCCAGGCTGCGCAGGCCATGAGAAGTAAGCAGCGCACGGCCCACGGCGTCGACCACTGTGCGGCGGCGCGCCGGTGGCAAGGGCGAGTCGGGCAGCGAGACGGCGAAGATCATGTTCGGGCGGATGCTCGCGTCATCTCCGGCCGGGCCATCGAGCACGTCGAAGAGCGCCCGCGCGGGTTCGTTCCAGAAGCGCGCGAACGAAGCGGCGATGCGCGCGGCCTGCTTGGTGAAGGGCGCGGGATCCTGCTGCACGCGGGGGGCGAGCGCGGCCATCGCGGTGTGCGCGTTGTACCAGAGCGCGTTGATCTCGACCGGCTTGCCACGGCGCGGCGTCGCCACCCAATCGTCGACACGCGCGTCCATCCATGTGAGCGCCACACCCTCGGCGCCCTGCGTGACCAAGCCGTCGGCGGGATCGACCGCGATGTTGTAGCGCGTGCCTTCGCGATATGCGGCGAGGATGCCTTGCAGCTGCGGCCAGACCTCGGCGAGCAGCGCGTCGTCGCTTGTGGCGTCGACATACGCGCGCACCGCCTGGAAGCACCACAGCGCCGCATCGACGGTGTTGTACTCCGCGGGCTCGCCGGAGTCCGGGAAGTAGTTGGGCAACATGCCGCGGTCCACGTGCGCGGTGAAGAGCCGCAGGATCGCGCGGGCCAAGTCGGGGCGACCGGTCGTGAGCGTGAGACCGGGCAGCGCGATCATCGTGTCGCGGCCCCAATCGGTGAACCACGGGTAGCCCGCGAGCACGCTGCGCGGCGCGTCGGGCCCGCTGCGGCGCGTGCCGTCGGCGGCGGCGCGTTCGACCACGAACGCATCGGCGGCGAGCACCAGACGCGCGATCCACTCGGGCGCGGCCTTCGCCAGCTTGCCCTGCGCGCGCGCATGCGCATCGAGCAACGCGCGTTCATGCGAGCGGCGCCGCGGCAGCGCGCCGGCAAGCGCGAGCGCCCCGGCGCTGCCGCAGGCCGCTGCGTCTGCGCGCGTGCTGGCGACGACCGTGAACGCCTCGCCCGCTGCGAGCGTGCGCGTGATGCTCACCGCGCACAGCAGATCCTCGCGGTCATCGAGCCCGCGCTCGGTCTCCACCGCAAGCGCGAACGCGCGATACCACTCATTCACGGGCGTGAACGTCGCGCCATCGGCGAACAGGAACAGCTTCTGCGCCTGCGCGTTCATCTGCACGCTCACGCCGCCGGCGAGGCTCTCGATCGCCGCTTCGCCCAAGCCCGCCGCCTGGGTCTCGTGATGATCGCGCCAGCCGGTGAGAGCCTTGAGCGCCAGCGTCACCGGCGCATGCGCCGAAGCCACGCGGTACTGGATGTACGTGGTGTTCTCGCCCTGCTCCATCCACACGCGTTTCTCGATCCGCGTGTCGCCGAACGCGTACGTCCAGCACGGGACGCTGCCCTCGAGCGCGAAGGACTCCAGGTGCAGATGGCCCATGGGCGCGGCCGATCCATCGGCCCAGCGATTCACGTCGAGGTCCACCCACTCGCCATCCACCTGGATACGCTCGGCGAGCTTGGCCAGCATGAACGTGCGCGCGACCGGCGGCTTGAGCGAGGCGATGAGCAGACCGTGGTAGCGCCGCGTGAGCGCACCGCCCAGCGTGCCGGCCGCATAGCCGCCGATGCCGTTCGTGACCAGCCACTCGAGCCGGCTCGCGATGCTCAGGTCGCCAAGGCGGTCTCGTCCGATGCGCAGCGGGTTCATGAAGCTCCTTGCGTGCCGCGCGCAGGCGGCGCTGAAGAGTAGGGCGTGAGGGTCGCTGCGCAGTGTAGGACGCGACGGCGAGAGGGGGAAAGGGTGCGCGGGGGGGCTTGGGGTGAGGGTGAGCGGCCATAGAAGTGTGTGAGAGAGGCATCCCGTGTCGTTCTGGACCTGGTTTGCACCGAACCACCGACTGACAGAGTATTGAATTCCCTATTCAATACCACGGAGGGCCGCATGCTCAGACATTTGATTCGAATCGCACTCGGTTCAGTGCTCTTGACGACCTTCACCTCACCCATGACTTACGCGGCCCCGAACCCTCACATCCGGATCGAGTTGCGAAACGGAAGGTTCATCGATGCCGAACTGAGGGGTTGGAACAAGAAGGAGTGCAAGCTGCAGTTCTCCCCTGATCCGGGCGGCAATGGCCAGTGGGTTGGCGATTTGCAGTGCCTGCGCTTCGATTCGGCGGATACGGCCAACGTTGCGGTCATCGCTTCGGGGGACGAGGACCAGGTGCTCTATCGCTCTGGCCGTCTGGTGAACGGCATCATCCGCGAGATCAAGTCAAACCGCGTGGTCATGGGAACCCCAGGATCGACTTCGACGAGTGAACATTCCACAGCCGAGCTTCAACGTGTGGTCTTTGGCGGAAAGGTCCTCGACGTCGATCGTCGCGAATTCGGTACGGGCTTCACCTTTTACACTCAGGACGATGAGATCCAGACCGGGGCGTCATTCGCCAAGGCGATTCGTTCCGAAGAGCCACTGCTGACCGATCAGGAGGTGAACTCCTACCTGAACGACATCGGCGGCCGCATCGCGCAAGCCAGCAAACGCCCAGATCTGCCTTACCGGTTCTTTGTGATTGACGGCAAGGACATGAACGCCTTCACCCCGGGCGGAGGAAATGTCTACGTTTACCGTGGATTGCTCGAACAGCTGGGCACAGAGTCAGAGCTTGCTGGCGTGCTCGCACATGAGATCGGCCACAACGTCGGCCGTCACGCGATCCGCAGCCTCACGAAGGATGCCTTGGTGGACATCCTTGTCCAAAGCTCTGCCTCACTTCTCGCGCATGGGCAGAAGGCAAAGGATTCGACCGACGAGATCACGAGCACCGTCGGCGGCCTGCTCAAGTCCAAGTTCTCTCGCGATGACGAGCGGGAAGCGGACTTCCTCGCCACGTACAACCTCTACACCATGGGTTACGACCCGAACGGGATGATCTCGGTATTCGAGACCCTCAAGAAGGCAGAGACCGAGACGCCGGATCTCGTGCAGTCATTCTTCGAGACACACCCCCCCTTGGATGAGCGGGTATCGAATGTCTCCACCGAACTGCGCAAACTCGTGAAGGTGAACTTGAAGCAGGATGACCCCGCTTTCGAACAGATGAAGAAGCGACTGGTCGGCCTGCCTTGGTCATTTCGCCACCAACTACTCGCGAACGATACGCTGCAGGTCGCTGCCATGGAGGCAGCCGCTTACGCGATTCGTCTCCCCGATTCCACCGCGAAGGACTTCACGATGTCCGGCCGTATTCGCGCTTACGGTGGATCCGGAAACGACATTCGGGTCGTGCTCTTGAACGAGGTCGACTACCTCAACTGGATCAACGGGCACGGCGGGGCGCTGCTGTATGACTCGGGGAAGATCACCATCAGCGAGCCGAAGGTCGAGTTCGCTTCCTCGGGGCCCTTCTACCTTGTTCTGGACAATCGCTTCTCGACATTCACACCGAAGACCGTGACGCTGAAGCTGGACCTCCAGTACCACGAGCGCTGATCGGAGAAATCGTACGAGGCAGCGGCCAAGTGCAGCCTTGACAGCTTTTCCAAGGGCATGAATAGAACTCCGAGACGACGAGTGCCGCTCGCCCCCACGTTGCCTGACGTGAGGGTGGGCGGCCTTCTTGCGAGCACATTTCGAAAGTTCCCTCGAACGCACGCCTTGAGCCGTCTGCGCAGCTCTACGAACGCCGAAAACACCCATGCGATGATGCGCTTGCCACCGCGAACCCGCCCCCGCGATGGGTGATGTATGCGCAGCTATCGTGTCTCGCAGCATGCACCGCAGCAGATCCGCCACGGCCTCTTTGTATTCAGCAAGCGCAGCAATCGCGACTGCGCGATGATGCTCGCCTACCTGGGCGAGTTCGACGAACGCAAGCTCTACCGGCCCGAGGCGTACTCGTCGATGCACCAGTTCTGCGTGAGTGCACTCGGCATGTCCGAGGACTCCGCCGAAAAGCGAAT
>JANYBS010000194.1 GCA_025360715.1 Candidatus Eiseniibacteriota bacterium
TTCACGCCCGCCGAACTGGCGTATTGCCGCGGTTTCAGCGACCCCATGCCGCACCTGGCCGCGCGCTTCGCCGCCAAGGAAGCGGCCTCCAAGGCGCTGGGCACCGGTCTTGCCGGCGGCGTGGGCTGGACGCAGATCGAAGTGGTGCAGCCCGGCGGCCGCGTGCCGACGATCCGCTTTTCGGGCGTGGCGCTCGAGCGCTTCACGGCCATGGGCGCGACCAGCAGTCACCTCTCGCTCTCGCACGACGGCGGCATGGCCGTGGCGTGCGTCGTGGTGGAAGGCTGATGAGAGGCGTGCCGGAGGCCGCAAAGCTCAAACGCGTGCTCATCGCCAACCGCGGCGAGATCGCGGTGCGCATCATCCGCACGTTGCGCGAGATGGGCCGCACGTCCATCGCCATCTTCAGCGATCCCGACCGCACGTCGTTGCATGTGCTGCTCGCCGATGAGGCTTACCCGATCGGTCCGGGCCCGTCGCGCGAGAGTTATCTCGACATGGAGAAAGTCATCGCGCTCGCCAAGCGCGTGGGCGCCGACGCCGTGCACCCGGGCTATGGATTCTTCGCCGAGAACGCCGAGTTCGCGCAGGCGTGCGCCGACAATGGCATCACGTTCATCGGCCCCACGCCGCACACGATCCGCGCACTGGGCGACAAGCTCATGGCGCGCGAGGCCGCCGTGCGCGCGGGCGTGCCGATCATCCCGGGCTCGCCCGGACCCTGCGAGTCACTCGACGAGGTCAAGGGCTTCGCGCGCACCATCGGATACCCGCTCATGCTCAAGGCCGCGGCCGGTGGCGGCGGCAAGGGCATGCGCGTGGTGCGCAGCGACGACGAGTTGGCCGGCGCGTGGGACATGACGCGCGGCGAGGCCAAGGCCGCCTTCGGCGACGACCGCGTGTTCGTGGAGCGATTCATCGAAAGACCTCGCCACGTCGAGGCCCAGATCCTCGCCGACGCCACGGGCCGCGTGGCGTTTCTGGGCGAGCGCGAGTGCTCGGTGCAGCGCCGCCACCAGAAGCTGCTCGAAGAAACGCCGAGTCCCGCGTTCAACGAGGCGATCCGCAAGGAATTCGGCGAAGCGTCGTGCCGCGTCGCCAAGGAAGTCGGGTACCTGAGCGCCGGCACGGTCGAGTTCATCCTCGACGAACAGGGGCGCTTCTATTTCCTGGAGGTGAACACGCGCCTTCAAGTGGAGCACCCGGTCACCGAGATGGTCACGGGCCTCGACCTGGTGGCCGAGCAGATCCGCGTGGCCGAAGGGCTGGAGCTCTCCTTTGGCGATGACACGCCGCAGCCGCGCGGCTGGGCCATGGAAGCGCGCATCATCGCCGAGGACCCCGCGCGCAACTTCATGCCGAGTGTGGGGCGCATCGAGCGCGTGCGTTTTCCGCAAGGTCCGGGCGTGCGCAACGACACGTACATCTATCGCGGCTACGACGTGCCGGTGTTCTACGACTCGCTGCTCGCCAAGCTCGTGGTGTGGGGCGCAGACCGTGAGCAGGCAAGGCGGCGGCTGTTGCGCGCACTCGATGAATTCGTACTCGAAGGCCCGCACCACAACATCGCGTTCCACAGCTGGCTCGCGGCGCATCCGGAGTTCGCCGCGGGGAATCTCTCCACGGGGTTCCTGGAGCAGCACTTCGATCCCAAGATGATCAAGGCCAGCCCCGAGTCCACGAACGCTGGTCTGCTCGCGGCCGCGCTGCACGAGCACGCCGAGCGCGCGCGCGTGACGATCGGCCGCCGCGAAGATGCCGCGCAGCCAAGCGCATGGAAGTGGCGCGGGCGCGAACGGAGCGGGCGATGAAGCTCTGGGTCACGTTGCAGGGCAAAGAAGCCGAGGTCGAGATCCGCACCGAAGGCGGCAAGGTGTACGCGGTGACCGACGGCCGCAGTATCGAAGCCGATTTTGTGCGGCTGCCCGACGGCGAGGTCTACAGCCTGCTCATCGACGGCCGCTCGCATGTGGTGCGCGTAGCGCCGAGCGGCGAGGACCTGGAAGTCGAGATCCACGGCCACATCATGCCGGCCGAGGTGCGGCATCCATTAGAGAAAATGCTCATGCAGCAATCCGGCGGCCGCGCACGCGCCGCGGGCGAGACCATGAACGCGCCCATGCCGGGCGTGGTGGTGGCGATCCGCGTGAAGGTGGGCGATGTCGTCACTGCGGGGCAGGCGATCATCGTGGTCGAGGCGATGAAGATGCAGAATGAATTGGCAGCACTGCATGGCGGTATCGTGACCGAGATCCTGATCGCCGAGCGCGCGCCAGTGAGCACGGGCCAGCCCATGATCAAGATGAAGCCCGCGGAGGCCGCGGTATGAGCGCGAAGAAGGCGAAGGCGAAGCCAGCGGAAGCCAAGCCGATGCCGAAGCGGCTCTCGCCGTCCGACTTGAGCGTCAAGCCCGTTTACACGAAAGCCGACCTGCCGCGCGACCTCGCCAAGCGCACGCCGCTGCCGGGCGACGCGCCCTACACGCGCG
>JANYBS010000222.1 GCA_025360715.1 Candidatus Eiseniibacteriota bacterium
GCCCGCCTTCCGCCGCGACATCCCTTGGTGGGGGTGGCTGTTCATCGTCTTCGTGCGCGCCTGGACCGTGATCATGACGCTCTTCATGCTGGCCGTGGCCGTGGTGGGCGTGATGCTCATGATCTGGATGAGTAAGCACCCGGGCCAGCACGACCTCACACCGTTCTTCACGTCGCTCGCCGGCCATATGGCCGCGGCGTCCGACACCCTTGGGAGTGGTAAGCCATGAAGCTGCGCATGTGGCAGGTGGATGCGTTCACGGATCATCGCTTCGGCGGCAATCCCGCGGCGGTCGTGCCGCTCGATGCGTGGCTGAGCGATGCGGTCATGCAGAACATCGCGGCCGAGAACAACCTGAGCGAGACCGCGTTCTTCGTGCCCGAGAACGGCGGCTATCACCTGCGCTGGTTCACACCCGCCATGGAAGTCTCGCTCTGCGGCCACGCCACGCTCGCGAGCGCTGCGGTGGTCTTCGCGCACCTGCTGCCCGAGGCCAGCATGATCACGTTCCATTCGAAGAGCGGCCCGCTCGTGGTCACGCGCGACGGCGTCAAATACGCGCTCGACTTTCCGGAATACGCGTGCGACCGCATCGATGTGCCGCGGTTGCTTTCCGAGGCACTGGGAGATGCGCCGGCCGAAGCGTGGCTGGGCAGCAAGATGATGGCGGTCTTCGAGCGGGCGTCGCAGGTGAAGGCGCTGCAGCCGGACTTTCGCAAGATCGCGGCGATCGGTGCGTTCGGCGTGATCGCCACCGCGCCCGGGGACGACTGTGATTTCGTCTCGCGCTTCTTCGTGCCGCAGGGCGGCGTGGATGAGGACCCGGTCACCGGCTCGGCGCACTGCCAGCTCACGCCCTACTGGGCCAAGCGCTTGGGCAAGCCGCAGCTGTTCGCGCGCCAGGTCTCGGCGCGCGGCGGCGAACTGTGGGTGGAGCACCTGCCGCCGCGAGTACGCATCGCCGGGCACGCGGTCGAATACCTGAGCGGCACGATCGAGATCTAGACCGGGCAAGACCCGCTTGGACGATTTCGTACGCTGGCTCCGCGGCCGGGTGGACCGTTCGGTTCACCTGGCCGCGCTGCATTCTGCACGCCAACGCGCCAAGTCGTTGCTGCGCAAGACGCGGGCTTGCCGGCGCGGTGGCGGCACAGCGCCTGCACTGTATTTCGGACGTGAGGCGACGCAGCGGGTCGCCGAAAGGTGAGACGAAACGCGGCTCTCCCCCCGCGTGGCGATCCCCTCGGGGCGATGCCCCGAACCAAAAGGAGCAGGTCATGAAGAAGGTCCTGAGTGTCTCGCTGGTGTCGATGGTGATGGTGGCCCTGACGATCTCGCTCGCTTCTGCTGGCACGGCGACGCCGCGTGTGGAAAAGCGCGAAGCGCGTCAGCAGGCTCGTATCGCGCAGGGCATCCGCAGTGGCGAGCTCACGCCGCATGAGGCCGCGCGCCTCGAGAACGGCCAGGCTCGCGTCGACCGCGCGGAGGATCGCGCCAAGGCCGACGGCCGCGTGACGCCGCGCGAGCGCATGCGCCTGAACCGCATGCAGAACCACCAGAGCCGCAAGATCGCGCGCCTCAAGCACAACGAGCGCGAGGCCAAGTAACGCGCCCCGGCCAGACGCCGGATCGCGCAAAAAGAAGGGCACGGCACCGTATAGGTGCCAGGGCAAAGGGGACGGGCCGTGCCACGAACCCCCGGCGACGCGAGTCGCCGGGGGCTTTCTTGTCTGCATGATCCTGCGATAGTCACAGGGCGTGGGGCGCGCTAAGGTGCGCCCCATGCCGCCTTCTGCAGGAACGCGTAAGCCCGCGCCCAAGCGCCGCGCGAAGTCCATCGCCAAGCCCGGCTCCACATTCGCGAAGATCGCCGCGCAAGTGCGCCGCATCCCGCGCGGCAAGGTCAGCACGTACGGCGCCGTCGCGCGCGCCGCGGGCTTTCCTGGCGCGGCGCGTCAGGTGGTGTGGGCGCTGCGCGCCACCACCGGACTGCCGTGGCACCGCGTGCTGGGCGCGGGCGGCGCGATCCGCCTGCCCGGCTTCGATGGCCTGGAGCAGCGCGAGTTGCTCACGCTCGAAGGCGTCGCGTTCCGCGGCGCTCGTGTCGACATGGAGCGACACGAGCACCGCTTCACACGTCGGTCGTGATCCGCGCTAGGGCTTCGACTTGAGCAGGTTGAGCGGCCGCAGCAGCGCAACCGCCCACCGTGCGTCACGCCCGTCATGCGGCCCCACGGGGAACGCGTAGTCGAAGCGCAGGTACATGCGCGGGTCGGGAATGCCGGGCCGGTAGAGCACCGAGAAGCCCGCTTCGCTCAGCCACTCGTTCGCTTTCGCGAAGTCGCGCGTCGTCGGCATGGCGCGGCCGGTGATGGCATCGCGGCCCCACACGGCGCCCGTCGCGGCGAACGCGCCGATCTGCAGCGGGAACGCCGCGGGATGCGGCACACGCAGCCAGCCGAGCACGTCGTCGTTCACGATCAAGTCGACGCGCGCCAATGCCGCACCGGTGCCCTGCAGCGCGTTGCGGTCGATCGTGCGCAGCGTGGACGCGCCGCCCAGGTACAACGCCTCCTGCGGCAGCGCCTGGCCCGTCAGGCGCCGATACTCGAACTGCGGCGCCAGCGCCACGTGGGTGCCCAGTCCCACGTCGCCACCGATCGCCAAGCGCGTGCGGTGATAACGGAACTCGCTGCCCAGCCGCGGATCGCTGGTCCAATGCTGCGCGTCGAGCCGCAACGGCACATGCGCGATCGCGCGCGTCGACGTGCCCACGCCCAGCTGCAGTTCGCGCGCGCGGCCCTGCGCGGCCGCATCGTTCTCCACCTTGTCGAGCTTGGAGTGCGAGAGGTTCCATGTGGCCGTGGTCTGCAGCGGTGATTCCAGCTCGTCGCGCCAGCCCACCTGCGCCCAGCCCAGCGCCGACTGTGCGCGCAACGAGGAATACCAGCCGTCGCGCCGCAGATAGTCATCGCGATCGGCGCCCCACAAGAGCGCGTCGAGCAGCGAATAGAACGCGTCGTAGTGGTCGCGGTTGAATGCGCCCCAGTCACGGCCGCCATTCACGCTCAACGCAACGCCGTTGTCATCGTCGTCGCCACTGCGCAACCAGCGCTTGCGGTAGCCGCCGCCGCCATACCAGAGGTCGGGGCCGTTCGCGAACATCGCGTGCGCGCTCAAGCGCCCCAGGCCCGAGGCCTTGCCGATGCTGATCTCGTCGCCCAGTCCACCGCCGAGCGCACGATTGAATGTTGCATTGGGGCCAATGCTGAATGTCGTGCCGCGCCGGTGGCCGGTCACCGCTTTCGGATGGGCCAGGCCGTAAGTGAGCACGCTGTCGAGGCCAGTCGTATCGGCGTGTTGCGCGGTGACGCCGAAGTACGCGTCGGTCGAGTCGCGCATCGACTTGAGATAGCCGTCCAGCAACGTGTCGGGCGCGGCGTCAGCCACCGCCGCCGGCGGAAGTGCTGCTGCGATCGTGAGCGTGAGCAGCAGCGTGAGCGCGGCCAGCGGTCGCCGCGTGGTGCGGTCGTCGCGGATCACTTGCCTACCTCCAGTCGCACTTCGCCGCGCTGGGCCTTGACCGGCTTCGTGCCCGCGAATACCGAATCGGGCAGGCCCTGGTTGATCGTCCAGTCGCTCTGCTGGATGCCGAAGTCGAAGAGGCGTCCGAATTTCGGCACCGGAATGGTGGTCTCGATGCGCATAAGGACTTTCGATAGCACCCAGTAGCCGTCCACGCGCTGGCGCTCGATAGTCATGCGGCGGATGCCCTTGAGGAACAAGGGCACCGGCGACTGCTGGAACGTGATCTCCTGGCGCACGATCACGAAGTCCTTCGTATCCACCCATACGAGGCCACGCGGCATGAACACGTCGAGCGCAGACGCCGGTTCGAACTGGATGCGATAGATGAGGTGGTCGCCAACGAGGTCGCGGCCGGCGATGTGGTAGCGGTATTCGCGCCGCGCCTTGGGCTGGAACGCGAAGTTCACGATGTCCTCGCTCATGCTCGCCGAGAACGTGGGCTGCGTGTCGTCGTCGCCTTCGCCGGACTTCTTCTTGTCGGGATGCGCTTCGTACATGCGCAACTGTAGGGCGCGAACGCGGTCGGGGCGGCGCTTGTACACGCGGGTGACCGACTCCATGAGCAGCTCCTGCCGGCCGTCCTTGCCGGTGCGCACGGCGCGCGAGGTGGCAAGGAAGGTGGCGTCGTGAATGAGCGAGTCGCGGCGGGCCTCGCCGCGGGCGACGCGGTCGAGGATCTCGTCGAGCGTCACGCGCGGGGCGGAGACGAGGACGGGGGAGACCGACGTGCGCATGGTGTCTTCTTTTGCGATGACGGGGCCGCCGGCCCCGTGTGCCGGTGTTGGCGTTTGCGCTGCGACGAGCGAACCGCCGCCGCCGGCCCCGTGTGCCGCTGTTGGCGCTTGCGCTGCGACGAGCGAACCGCCGCCGCCGGCCGCAGGGGAGGCTCCGTGGGCGGCGGGTGCGCTCAGTACCAGCGCGGCGTAGAGTGCGACGACTGCGAGGCGATTGTCGCGAAGGGGCATGGGCGGTCCAGGACGTTGGGGGTGGTGCGGCGCCGAAGGTGAGGCAGGCTCGCCACAGGTCGCGTCGAATTGGCAACGCGGTGACGGCTTTTCCAACCTCGGGCTACAGGATAGGCACATGCTTTACGTGCGGCCACTGCTACACGTTGCAGGCGCGGGAGTCTTTCGGCACGGCGCGTGCCAAGGGATAGGGGTACAGACGCCGGCGACACCCCTTGGCCGGCCAGGAGGAGACACCATGAAGCTCAACCAGCCGATCCTCACCGCCGCGATCTCCGCGGCCTTGCTCACGACCACCGCCGCGCTCGCGTTCGCGGGCGAAGCGCCGCTGCGTGCATACGCTCCTTCGCCGCTCGAGTTGTCGGTGGTGCAGACGGGAGCGCTGCCGTCGCTCGAATTCGCAGGGGTGCACTACCGGCCACGCCGCTCCCACGATTGGGGCCGCAATGCGGACGCCACCAGCGTGAGCCAGATCCACCTTGGGTTCTTCGATCCCAATGGTGATCCCTCGCGTCAGTTCCTGGTCGGAATCCGCGGCGGACCCATGCTCGATCAGCATCTGCAGTTGGGCGTGGGCGTGGACTGGGCGCACAAGACCGAGAACACCACCAGTGTGCAGCACAGCAGCACGGGCCCCAATGGCCTGCCGATCACGGTCAAGACCGATCTCGCGCGCGCGTCGACGAACTTCTTCCCGATCATGGCATTCGTGCAGTACAGCGCCGATGAGAACATGTCGGTGATCCCGTACTTCGGCGCGGCGGGCGGCTACCAGATCATGAATCTGTCCGCCGACAACTTCCAGACCAACGCGAGCTTCGACGCCACCTACGGCGGCTGGGGCTGGCAGATCTGGGGAGGCGCGGGTATCCCGCTCTCGGGGCGCACGCGGCTCAATGGCGAGGTCTACGTGAATGGCGGCGAGATGGGCCGCGACGTCACCGATGATTTCACCGGGCAATCGTATCGCGAGACCGTGAGCGCCGATGGCGCCGGCCTTCGCGTTGGACTCGCTTGGGGGTTCTGACGACCGGGTTGGTTCCCACACGCGAATGACACACGCCCTGCCGAGTTGCGCCGGCGGGGCGTCGTGTTTGCCCGGTGGGCGACCCCGCTCTACCCTTCGCGCCATGCCAAGGCGCTCTCCTCGTTCCCGCCGCAACGCCAAGAAGTCCGGCGACGCTCCACGCGTGCCGTCGTCGCCGCGCGTGCGTTCGGCGCCGGGGCAGTCGCGCACGCGCGCATCGCGTGCGGCACACGCCCTGGGCGGCGCGCGCCCGGCGAAGGCCGCGCCGAAGCCGGCGCGCAAGGCGGCGACCAGCCGCTCGCGGCCCATGGCCGGCAGCAAGAAGAAGGCGGTGCGCAAGAAGGCGGCGGCGCGGCCGGTGGTGCGCAAGCGCGCCCCATCATCGAGAAGCCGCCACACCCTCACGCCCGACCCCGTGCGCGTGAACGCCTTGCTGGCGCAACTGCGCGAGCTTTACCCCGACGCCAAGTGCGCGCTGGATTTTTCCACGCCGCTGCAGCTGCTGATCGCCACCATCCTGTCGGCGCAGTGCACCGATGAGCGCGTGAACAAGACCACGCCCGCGCTCTTCGCACGTTTTCCAGATGCGCAAGCCCTCGCGGGCGCGCCGCTGAGCGAGCTGGAGGCGCTGGTCCGCTCGACCGGCTTCTTCCGCAACAAGGCGAAGTCCATCAAAGAGGCGTGTGCCGACATCGTGGCCAAGCACGGCGGCCAGGTCCCGCGCACACTCGACGAACTGTTCGCGCTACGCGGCGTTGGCCGCAAGACCGCCAATGTCGTGCTCGGCAATGCGTTCGGCATCAACAGCGGCGTCGTGGTCGACACACACGTGACGCGCCTCTCGAACCGCTTGGGCCTGACCACGGAGCAGGACGCGGTCAAGATCGAGTTCGCGCTCATGCCTCTCGTGCCGCAGGAATCATGGACGCTCTTCTCGCACTGGCTGATCCTGCACGGACGCGCCGTGTGCAACGCGCGCAAACCCCACTGCTCCGCGTGTCCCCTGAGTCCCCACTGCCCCAAAGTCGGGGTCACCGTTTCCCAGTAGGAATCGCTCCCTATGCTTCGCCGCCTCTTCGCGCTGGTGTCCCTGTGCGCGCTCGCTGTTGCTGCGCCCGCACAGGCCACGTCGCTCACCCCCAAGCTGCCGCTCGCGCTCTACGGCGACGAGAGCGTGGCCACCACCGATGACGCGCGCGCGATGCTGTTCAATCCCGCCGCGACGGGCCTGCGCTATCCGGGCGAACTGCTGATCTCGTACGCGCGCTTTGATGCGCATCATGCTTGGAACTCCACACTATGGACCCGCAATGGCGTGGGCCTGCAGATGCTGCGCCAGCGCGACACGTCGCAGACGTATGGCGCCGTGTTCGCTTGGGGCAGCGATCGTCTGCGCTTCGGCTGGAGCCCGTACTGGCTCATCTCGGGTCAGCCCGTACGGCAGACGGTGGGCGATCACCGCATCGGCCTGCTTTCGCGGCCGGCGCCGTGGATGTCGGCGGGCTTCACGGTCGACCATCTGTTCCAGCCCATCTTCCGCGGCGAACGCCGCGCACGCTGGTACACGCTGGGCGTGGGGCTGCGGCCGCTCGCGCTATCGCGCACGCAGGCGTATGGCTGGGGCACGCGGCTCACGCTGAGCGGTGAGGTGACGATCGTCGACGACGGCGAGTGGCGACAGGCGCGCGTGCATGTGGGCGGACAGTTCGAGGCGCTCCCGGGGATCACGCTGCGCGCGCAGGCCGAGGATCACGGCCACCTCAAGCTGGGTATCACGTTCAGCGGCGTGCGCTCCACTGCCGGTGTCGCGCACGCGCAGGATGCGGACCGCACGCTCTACCAGGCCTACACGCTCTCCATGCATCAGGGCGAAGAACGCACCGTGTTGCCTTCGCGCGGCCAGCAGCGCATCGCGCTGGTGCGCGTGGGCGGTGCGCTCGCCGACGAAGCCGTCTCGGGCGTCTCGCTCTTGAGCGGCGGCGTGAGTTCCACCACGTCGTCGAGGCCGCTTAGTCGAGCACTGGTTCAAGCTTTGGAAGATCCGCTCACGCGCGGCGTGATGCTCGACCTTCAAGGCGCTGGCGGCATGGCGCAGCTCGAAGAACTCCGCCCGCGCATCGAGCGCCTGCGCGCCGCGGGCAAGCCCGTCGTGGCGAACCTGCAGTATGGCGCCACGCGCGGCGATCTCTATCTGGCCTCGGCATGTGATCGCATCGTGGCATCGGAAGAAGCGTCGTTCGCTGGTCTGGGACTGCGCGCCGAGCGCCGCAGCTACAAGCAGGCGCTCGCCGAGTGGGGCCTCAAACTGGACCGCTCCAGCATCGGAGCATTCAAGTCGGCGTTCCGAAACTTCAGTGTGGACTCCACGCCGCCCGCCGACACACTGGCGATCGAGCACGCGCTCACGCAACAGCAGGCGATGTTCGTCCACGCGCTCGCCGCGGGCCGGCGCATGGACGAGTCGCGCGTCTTGCCATTCCTCGATGGCCGCGCCTACTCCGCAGCGGATCTCGCGGGCGGCGGGCTCATCGACTCGGTGGGCTATCGCGAGGATGCCGTGCGCCTTGCCGGCATGCTCGCGGGCCTGGGCGCGAAGCCGCGCATGATGGACTTGGGCAGCACTTCGGTGGCGCGGCGCGCGTGGACCGTGCCGAGGCGCATCGCGGTCGTGTACCTGAGCGGCGGCATCGAAGAAGGCCGCAGCGGCAACGACCTGCTCACCGGGCCTTTCATGGGTGACCAGACCGTGGCCGCGCAGATGGAGAAGGCATTCCACGCGGTGGGCGTGAAGGCCGTCGTGCTGCGCATCGAGAGTCCGGGTGGTTCGAGCCTGGCGTCGAATCTGATCGACCACACCGTGCAGCGCCTCAAGCGCGAGACGCATCTTCCCGTCATCGTCTCCATGGGCGGTGTCGCCGGCAGCGGCGGCTACTACATCGCGTGTCACGCCGACCGGATCTGGGCCGATCCCTCCACGCGTACCGGTTCGATCGGCGTGCTGTTCGTGAAGCCGTCATGGGAGGGCTTCTACGCGAAGCACCACGTGCGGCAGGAGGACTTCCAGCGCGGCGACGGCATGGCGGGCTGGTCGGTCGCCCGCGATTGGACACCGGCGCTGCAGGCCTCGGCGGATTCGGCGATCGCGCGTTCGTACGAACAGTTCGTAGCCAAGGTCGCCGACGGCCGGCACCTGCCGCTCGCCGACGTGCGCGAAGCGGCGCAGGGCCGCGTGTGGATGGGCGAGGACGCGCTGCAGCGCAAGCTCATCGATGGCCTGGGCGGTATGGAAGCGGCGCTCGCCGATGCGCGCGCGCGAGGCGGTATCCCCGCCGGCGAGAAGATCGCCCTGCTCGAGTTCGGCCGACCGCGGCCCGGGTTGATCGCGCGACTGCTGGGCGGCTACGTGCGCGAGTCGCTCGCCGACCAGATGCACGTACATGCGTTCGAAGGCGCGCAGGCGCGCATGGGCGATGAGTGGGGCGATCTGGCGCCGTAGACCCGGGATGGCGCTGCGCTGCGAGCCCTTCCACCGCTGCGCGGCTGCACGCAGCCGGAGGCTGCGTTATCGAGCTACCACGTCGTGCTGCAGGCGCTGCGCCCACGGGCCCTGCGGCTCGCGCATCAGATAGCGTTGGGCGTAAAAACGCGCTTCCACGTCGCGGCCCGCGTCGCGCAGCACGCACGCGCGGTCATAGAGTGCCGCGAGATAGCCCTCGTCGGTGGAGTCGACCATCGCGAACTCCGCGATCGCCTGCAGGCGCAGCGCGCGGCTTTGCCACGGCTCCGGCGTGAGGCTGGCCTCCACCGCCAGCGCGACGCCCGCGCCCAAGCGCGCCTCGGCATAGTGTGGCGCGGCCTCGCACGCGCGGCGGAAGTGCTGCGCGGCCTTGGCGTGTTCGTGGGTCACCAGTTCGAGCGCGCCCAGGGCGGCCAGTGCGCGCGGCTCGCTCATGTGCCGGTGATGCAGCGACGTGATCACGGGTCGCGCAGCGGCCGCAGCGGCGATCGCCTGCGCATCGGGCGCACGATCGGCGACCTCGCCGCCGAGCATGGCCGCGCGCAGGCGCAGGCCGCCGGTGGCCACGCTCGCTACAGGCGCCAGCGCCTGCATGGCGGCCATGGCGCGCGGGTCACTGGGGATGCCATTCGGGTGGCGCGGGCGCATGCGCAGCGAGACGAATCCCGTGAGCGCCAGCGCGCCCAGGATGACGATGAAGACCACCGACGGCAGCAGCCGCCATTTGAGATGGCGTTCGATCTCGGCGGTGGGGTCGGCGGGGTTCGGTTGCGGGGCGCTCATGACGCGCGAGGATAGGGGCGCGGGCGCGTTGCGACAATGCGTGCGTGCGACAAAGGGTGAAACGCGCGAACCTTGACGCCTCTGCCAACGTCCCAAGAGCGTCGCGCGGCATGGTGCCCGCGACGAGGTCCCGTCGGGAGCGAGATGCCCCGGCGAGAGGAGGTTTCATGCATAGCCATTCCTTGCGGCCGGGAGCCGAGCGCGGCTGCGGTTGCCGCTCGAGCGAACCGAACCCGCGCGCGAGCGAGCGCGATGCCCACCACCACTGGCCCGGCGATGACGGCGCGGGCGGTTTCGGGGTGAGGCGGCCCTTGCGGTTCCTGGCTTGGAAGCTCGAGCTGGACGAATCGCAGGTCGAGGCGTTCGCCGCGATCATCAACGAACTCAAGACCGAGCGGGCACAGTCCGCGGTGGATGACCGCCGCGCACTCACGCTCTTGGCCGACGCCGCCCAGGGCGAGCAGTTCGACGCCACGAAGGCGGCCGAGGCGGCGAAGCTCCGCGCACAGAGTGAAGAGCGGCTGCAGCACAAGGTCGCGGACTCGCTGGCAAAGATGCACGCGTTGCTCGGCAACGAGCAGCGCGGGCGCCTGGCCTATCTACTGCGCACGGGCACGCTCGTGATGTAGTACGGCAGCACAGACGAACGGCCGGGGCGAGCGTTCAGCGCCCCGGCCTTCGCATGCGCCCTATCGCAGCCGCACGAGCTGCTCGCACCCGAGGTGAAACAGGAGCCGCGCGCCGCAGGCACGCCGCCGCCTTTCGTGGCATTGCCCAGCCCCTTGGTGGCTGGTAACTTGCGCGGTCAGGCGATACTCCAGAGACGATCGGCCCCGGCGCCCCGCCCGGTGGCCCCGTGATATTTCATAAGGACGTGAACGCATGGCACTCGCGCGATTCCTGCAGATCTCCGACCTGCATCTGGGCCGACCCTTCGCGTGGTTGTCGCAAGACCGTCGCGAGGAGCGCCGCCGTGACCAGCAGCGCGCGCTCGAGCAGTCGGTGCACCAGGCCATCGAGCGCGGCGTCCACGCGATCCTGGTCCCGGGTGACCTGTTCGATTCTCTCGTCGTCGATGCGGGCCTGCTCACGTTCGCTATCAAGGCCTTCGACGTGCCCGGCTGTCCGCCGGTGTTCATCGCGCCGGGCAACCACGACCCCGCATCGCCCTCCAATGCCGCGTGGGCGCCGCGCCTGTTGCAGGCGCGCGGGCTGGCTTGGGGGCCGCATGTGCACATCTTCGATCAGCCGAACTGGACCAGTCAGCCGGTCCCGCGCTTGCCCGGCGTGCGCGTGTGGGGACGCTGCTTCACTGCGAATGTCGAAAGCACCGACCGCCCGCTCGCGCCGTCCGCGGTAGGCGCGGTCACAGGCACCGACCCCAGGGGCTTCGAGATCGCGGCCTTCCATGGCTCGCGCGAAGGCAGCTGCCCGCCGGGGCAGAAGATCACCGCACCGTTCTCCGATGCCGAGGTGGCGGCGTCGCCGTTCGTGTATCACGCGGTCGGTCACTACCACGGCATGAGTCGCATCGAGCAGCCGCTCACCGAGGGTGTGAAGTCCGCCGGCGCGCGGTTGGCCTATGCCGGCTCGGCGGTGAGCCTGGACCTGACGGAGACCGGCGTGCACGGCGCGCTCGAAGTGCGCATCGAATACGGCCACCGCCTGCCGTACGTGGAAGCCGAGCCGGTCGAGCTCGACCGCCGCCGCGTGTTCGACCTCAACGCCGACGTGAGCGGTGCCGCGAGCGCCGACCAGCTCGACCGCCGCATCGCGCGTGCGCTCGATCTGTCGGGTGTGGGCGAGCTCGACTTCGCCACGGTGCGGCTCTCGGGCCGGCTGCCTGCGGGTGTGCGCTGGAGCGCGCCGGGCGCGGAACTGCGCCAGCGCGCGTTCCACCTGCGCGTGGATGCGAGCGCGCTCAAGCCCGAACACGACCTGGACGTGTACCGCAAGGGCGAGCCGCGCACGACGGAGGACCGGTTCGCGCGCGACCTCATCGCGCAGATGGACGCCGAGACCGATCCCGGCAAGCGGCAGTTGCTCGAGCGCGCGCTCTATCACGGACTTGATGCGTTCAAGCTGCGCGAAGTCTCGCCGGCATGGGACGAGGTGAGTGCGTGAAGCTCCTGCGGTTGCGCGTCGAGGGCTTTGGTCCGCTGCGGGGCGATTGGAACTTCGCGCCCGGCAAGGTGAACCTGGTCGTGGACTCCAACGAGCGCGGAAAGTCGTCGCTGCTGGCCGCGGTGGCGGCGGCCCTGTACGGCCTCGAAGACGACAAGCGTTCGCATCGCGTGATGACGCCGCGCGAGCGCTACCGGCCGTGGAACGGCGGAGCCTATCGCGTGGAGCTGGAGTTCGAAGCGCAGGGCAAGCGCTGGCGCGTGCTGCGCGACTTCGAGCGCGACACCGTGAGCGTGTTCGACGATTCGGGCCGCGAAGCCACCAACGACTTCCTCGAGGGCAAAGACGAGTACCCGGTGGGCCGCAAGCTGCTGGGGCTGGACTCGGCCGAGTTCGAGAAGTGCGCGCTCGTGCGCCAGGGCGACTTGGACCAGGTGGTGCCCGGTGACGAGAAGGCGCGCCGCGCCTCCACGCTGCGCGCGCGGCTCGAGAACGCCGCCGACACGCACATCGGCGACACGAATGCGTCCGAAGCCTTGCGCGTGCTCGAAGAGGCGCTGCGCCGCTACAACGCGCCCGAGATGGAGTTCACCGGCACGGTGGATGTTGCGATCGAGCGGCTCGAGGCCAAGCGCGGTCTGATCGAAGCCGACCTCAAGTCGCTCGATCACCAGCTGCAGATGGCCGAAGTGCCACTGGAACGTCTGGCGGCCCTGTCGGCTGAAGAAGAATCGCTCAAGGACGCGCTGCGCCGGCTCGAAGCCGAGCGTCACGCCGGGCTCGCCGCCGAAGTGCAGCGCCAACTCGACGAACACGACCGCCAGCGCGACGAGGTTGCGCGCCTGCAGGGCGAGGCCGACGAATTGGCCGCGGTGGCGCAGTTACCGGCGAACGCCGAATCGGAGCTGCGCGAGACGGTCGCACGCCACGAAGAGGCGCAGCGCAACCTCGACACGCTCGAGGCGCGCCGGCGCGAAGAGCTGGACCGCGATCGCGCGGCGATCGAGAACGAGCTCGTGGGCCTCGAGACGTACCGCGACTACGACATCACCGAGGCTGACCGCTGCGTGGCACTGGCCGCCGAGCTACGGCGCGCGGCGCTCGACGACACGCACCAGCGCCATCAGGTGTTCGTGCTGCGCGACGCGCTGGCGGCGCAGGGTTACGAGCCCGAGCGCATCCAGTTCCTCACCGCGCGCTTCGGCGGTCTCCCGGAAGAATCGCAGCGGCTGTTGCGGCAGCAGTCCGAACTCAACCTCGCGTTTCAGACCGAAGTCGCCGGCCTCGAGCAGGAACGCACGCAGGCGACCGAGATGCTGCGCGGCGTCGATGCCGCGCGCAACAACGCGCGTGTGCCCGGCTGGGTCGTACTCGCGCTGGGACTTGCGGGTGCCGTGGGCGGCGGCGTTGTGTTCGCCATGAAGGGCGCGCTGCCGGTGTGGGCCGGGCTCGGTGGCGGCGGCGCAGTGCTGGCGATCGCCGGCGCGGCGCTGCTGGGCATCGGCTCGCGCGCGCAAGCAGCGGAACGCGAGGACGCGCTCAAGCGCCTCGCCGACGCGCAGCGCCGGCTCAACACGTTGCGAACGCAGCGCGCCGAGAACGAAGTCGGCCTGGCAGAACTGTCGCGGCTCATGGGCTATCGCGACAGCATCGACCTCATGCGCCACTGGAACGAATATGCGCGCATGATCGAGGACAGCGCGCCGTTGCTGCGCGCACAGGAGCAGCTGGCCGAGGCCGAGGCGCTACGCCAGCAGCTCACCGAGCAGGCGCGGCCGCTGCTGCGCGCGATCCGCGAGACGAACGTGACGCCCGAGGTGCTGGAGAAGATCGCGTACGACGCGCGGCGCGCGTACCACGCGCGCGAGCGCCTGAGCGGTCTGGACCGCAGCGGCGAGCTGCTCGACCGCGAGCGCCGCGTGGATGAGGCCGCCGTGGCGGGCCTGCGCGAGCGCGCGATCCGCATCCTGCAGAGCGCCGGCATCGCGTATGACCCGGAACGATCGTGGTCCGAACATGTGGACGAGCTGCAGGCGCGCATGAACAAGCGCGACCGCCAGCGCATGATCCTGGAAGAACTGCTGCCGTTCGCCATGAAGCAGCTGCTGCCCGACGTCGAAGTGGAGCATCGCCGCCGCCAGCTCGAGATGCTGCAGAACGGCCCGCACCAGTTCGCCACGCTGCGCTCAGCGGTCGAGATCGACGTCGAAGCCAAGCAGACGCGCGAGCGCCTTGAACAGGTCCAGCGCGAACGCGAGGACAAGCGCATCGAGGTCGAGGAAGTCTGGCGCCGCCACACGCAGCAGCGCCCGGAGCTCGAGTCGCAGGTCACGCGGCTCACGCTTGCCGCGCAGCGCGCGCGCGCGTTCAAGCAGTCGGTGGAACTGGCGCGCACGACGATCCAGAAGGTGGCCGTCGATACGCACCGCCGCTGGGCGGACTTCCTGAACCAGCGTGTGGCCGACGTGCTGCGCACATTCGGCACGAGCGTCGAGCACCTGCGTTTCGGCGAGGACCTGGACTTCTCCGTGCAGATGGACGGCGGCCCGCAGGTCTCGCGCGGCAAAGCGCACCTGCAGCTCTCGAGCGGCGCGCGCGACCAGCTGTATCTGGCCGTGCGGCTGGCGGTGAGCGAGTTCCTCTCGCGCGGCGGGGAGCCGATGCCGCTGCTGCTTGATGACGCGTTCGCCACCTCCGACGACGAGCGCCTGCGCAATGGCATGCGCGCGCTCATCGAAGGCTTTGGCGCCGGGCACCAATTGATCGTGGTCACCTGCCACCGCGGCCGTCACGCGGACCTCAAGCGCATGGACCCCGAGCTGTACCGCGAGAGTGTGCACTGGCTCGATGTGGGCGCGGGCACGCCCGCGCAAGCGTGATACTCGCCGCGGCGCGCGCGGCCGCGATCGCCGCGGGGATGCTTGTCGGTGTCGCGGCATCCGCGTTGGCGGCGGCGAACGCGCCCGCGGTGCCGAACGCCGATGTGACGCGCCTGCTCGATCGCGCCGGCGTGCTCATGGCGTGGCCGACGCACGGCGTGATCACGTTAGAATACAAGGGCCGCCTCACGCGTGAGGGCCATTTCGAGCATCCGCATGCGACGCGCACGTACGAATCGCTGCGCCGCGTATACGTGGCCTCGCCCGAGCGCATCCGCCAGGATTTCTCCACGTGGGTCGCGGGTGACACGGTCCTGGGTGTCGAGACCACGCTGCTCATCAATGGCCATGTGCTGCACCGCGACGATGAGACCGCGCCGTGGGTGGCGCTGAACGGCCGCGAGGCGGCGATGGCTGCGCGCTTCGTGCGCGGCGCCACGCCGGCGCTTGCGTTGGGTGATGCGCGCGAGCACGCGGCGCGCGCCACGATCACGGGCGCGGGCGGCCGGTCGCCCGCCCTGTCATGGCCCGATAGCACGGGCCGCGTGTGGACGCTGCATTTCGACGGCACGAACGCCGCGCCGGTGGTGCTCGAGAGCGCCACGGCGAACGACTGGGAAGGCGACATCGCGGACTCCACGGTGTTCGGCCCCGATCGCGCGAGCGCGGGATTCTGGGCGGCGCAAAGCGTGCACACGCGCACGCACGAGGCCGACGACGGCTGGTGGCTCGATGAGACCCTGCAGGGCGCCCAGTGGCACAATGCGCCGACGAACCCCTACGAGGCCGTGAACGGCCCGCGCGTGGAAGAGGTCATGCCCGCGCCGGTCGTGGCCGTCGCGGATCCGGCGCCGGTGCTGGTGCCGCTCGCGCCGCATGTGTGGGCCATCGAACTGCCTGATGCCGATACGCGCAGCGTGGTGATGGAGTTCGCCGGCCACCTGATAGTGCTCGACGCCTCGGCCGGCAGCCGTCAGGGTGAGGCGATCCTTGCCACGATCCGCGCGCACTTGCCGCGCAAGCCCATTCGCTTCGTCGCATTCAGCCACTACCATCCCGACTATTCGGGCGGGCTGCGGCCATTCCTCGCCGACTCCATCACGATACTGTGCGCGCCGGGCAACGCCGACGATGTGCGCGAGATCGCCGCGCGCCGCTTCACGCGTCGGCCGGATCGTCTGGAGCGCCGCTCGCACGGCGCGTGGACGCCGCGGCTGGAATTGCTGGGCACGCCCGTGTGGACGGATGCCGACTCCGTGAACGAACTGCGCGTGATCGACATCGGCGCGCGCTCGAACCACACGGACTCGTATCTGGTGTTCGTGCTGCCGCGTGACGGCATCGTGTTCGAAGGCGATCTTGGTTTCTTCACGCGCGGCGGTAAGCGTGTGGCATCGCGCCGCGCGCGCGGGCTGGTTCTGGCGCTCGATGCAGCCGGTGTGAAATGTGAGCGCGTGGTTCAGGGCTGGCCCGTGAGGGGCAACGCGAGCGAGATCAAGATGCGCGAGTTGCGCGAACTCGTCGGACCGCAGCAGCCGTGACCGCTTCGCAGCGCACGGGCATCCTCTGGCTGCTGTTCAGCGAGGTCTGTTACGCGATCATGCGCGTCTCCACGCGCGCCGGCGCCGCCGACCTGCCGTGGGCGGAGATCGCCGCGGCGCGGTTCATCGGCGGCGCGGTCGTCGCGCTCATCGCGGCGCGCGCGCGCGGCGTGTCGCTGCGCGTGGCCGATCGCAAGAACGCATGGCTACGCTCGCTCTTCGGCACGGGCGGCGCACTGGCACTCTTCCACGCGCTGGGCACCAAGGCGATCGCCGTGGGTGACGCGACCACGCTCTACTCCACGACACCGCTGTGGGTGGCGCTGCTCTCGGGCCCATTGCTGGGCGAGCGCGTCGGCGCGGTGGTGTGGGCGGGCGTCGCGCTGGGATTCGCCGGCGTGGCGGTATTGCTGGGCGCACACTTCACCGCGGTGGGCAGCATGGGGCTGCTCGTGCTCGTGGGCGCGGTGAGCTATGCGCTGGCGATCCTGCGCCTGCGCGCGCTCAGCCGCAGCGAATCGAGCGAGGCGATCGCGCTGCACATGTCGCTCACGGCCGGCGCCGCGATGCTGCTGTTCGCGCTGCCCTCGCTGCGGCCCGTGCGCGCCGGCGCGTACGTGCCGCTGGTGATCAGCGCCGTCTCGGGCGGCCTCGGTCAATTGGCCGTGGGCCGCGCGTACGCACGCGGGGTTGCCGCCGGCATGTCGGCACTCACGTACTCGGGTGTGCTCTTCACGTACCTGCTCGAGGTGGCGCTCTTCCACCGCGTGCCCGAGCCGCACCAGATGCTGGGCGCGGCGCTGGTGATCATCGCGGGCGCCGTCGTCTCGCAAGCGGCCGCGCGAAGCGGCGCCCCGGCGCCGGCCGCTGCTGCCGAATAGCGCTCGCGCCCGTCACGCAAGCGTTGACCCGGCCGTACAGAGACGTATCCTCGCGCCCTACGGTTCCCTCTTGCGCCTGGCCCCGCAGCACACCGCGCGATTGTCAGGGGCAAGCAACACCGAAAAGGAGTCCTTCCGCATGAAGCGCCTGATCCCCCTGGTCGCGATCCTTGCCGCCACGACGCTGTTCCTTGCCTCCGGCGCACACGCCGATGAAACGGAAGCCAATCCCTCGCCGTGGATGGGCACCGTCGAACGCGCCCCAGCCGGTGTGACCGCGCCCGCGGGCCTGTCGGGCTTCTCGCCCGACAGCATCGAGAGCGAACTGCAACTCGAAGCGCGCGCGGCGGCCATGATCCGCCCCGATTCGCTGCGCCGCCACTCGCGCATCCTCACCGAGGAGCCGCACGTGGCCGGCACGCCAGCCGACTACGCGACCGCGCAGTACGTGCAGCAGCGGCTGGCCTCGTACGGCTGGGATGCGCAGATCGTGGCCATTCCCGTGTGGCTCAACTGGCCCAAGTCGGCACTCGTTGAATTGCTCGAGCCCGAGCCCATGAAGCTCGCGGTGCGCGAGAAGGGCATCGCCGGCGACAAGGACAGCCATGACGCCAACGCGTTCGATGCCTTCAATGGCTACGCGGCCTCGGGCGATGTGACCGGCGGCGTGGTGTATGCAAACTACGGCGATGTGGCCGACTTCCAGGCGCTGCGCAACCTGGGCATCGAGCTCAAGGGCCGCATCGCGCTCGTGCGCTATGGCCAGGTGTTCCGTGGTCTCAAGGTGCGCAATGCCGAGAAGGCCGGTCTGGCGGGCGTCATCATCTACAGCGATCCGGCGGATGACGGCTACGCGCAGAACGACATGTATCCGCGCGGCCCGGCGCGGCCCGAGGACGCGATCCAGCGCGGCAGCGTGCAGTTTCTCTCGGAGGGCCCCGGTGATCCCACCACGCCGGGCTGGGCGAGCGCGACGAACGCCAAGCGCCTGCCGGCCTCCGAGGCCAAGGGCGTACCGCACATCCCGTCGATCCCCATGTCGTATGGCGAGGCCACGAAGATCTTGATCGCGCTCGGCGGGCCGCTGGCGCCCAAGGGCTGGCAGGGCGCGCTCCCGTTCACGTATCACGTGGGCCCCGGCGCGGCGAAGGTGCACCTCAAGGTCGAGCAGGACTACGCGGTGCGGCCGATCTGGAATGTGATCGCCACGCTCAAAGGCCGCGAGCACCCCGAGCAGAAGGTGGTGCTGGGCAATCACCGCGACGCATGGACGTACGGCGCGATCGATCCGAACAGCGGCACGATCTGCATGCTCGAGATGGGCCGCACGCTGGGCGCGCTTGCGAAGACCGGCTGGCGGCCGCGCCGCACGATCCAGCTCTCGTCGTGGGATGGCGAGGAATACGGCCTGCTGGGCTCCACCGAATGGGCCGAAGGCAACGCCGCCGATATGAGCGCGCATGCGGTGGCGTATGTGAACGTGGATGCTGCGGTCTCGGGCCACGACCTGCGCGTGAGCGCCAGCCATGCGCTGCGCGACCTGATGGCGGAGTCGATCCGTGACGTGCGCGATCCCGGCAGCAACCGTAGCTTGTGGAACACCGTGATCGATCGCGCGTGGAGCGAAGGCAAGACCGCGTGGTCGCAGGCCAACCGCGCGCGGCGTGGCCGCAACGAACCGCCGCGGGCGTTCGAGTGGAACGTCTCGTCGCTCGGTAGCGGCTCCGACTACACGGCGTTCGTCGACCATCTCGGCGTGCCGAGCATGGACCTGGGCTTTGGCGGTCTGCACGGCACGTACCATTCGATGTACGACGACTTCGACTATATCGACCGCGTGATCGATCCCGGCTTTGGCTACCACGCCGCGATGACCGACCTCATGGGCCGCGTGATGATGCGGCTGGCCGATGCGCCGCTCGTGCCGTTGCGTTACAGCACCACCGGCCAGTTCGCGTTCGATGAGATGCAGTCGCTCGAGGATCGCGCCGACGACGCGGGCGCCGGCAAGCCGGACTCGCTGCGGTTCACGGCGTCGCTCGGCGCGGCGCGCGCGGCGGCAGGCAAGCTGCGCAACGCGGCGCTCGTGCTTGAGCGCCACGCCGACGCGGCGCTGCTGGGCAGCGAACCGTGGCCGGCGGGCGGCATCGAAGCCGTGAACGGCGCGATCATCAGCGCGGAGCGCGCGCTGCTTGGCCCCGGCCTGCCGGGGCGCGAGTGGTTCCGGCACGAGCTGTACGCACCGGGCCTGAACACCGGCTACGCCGCAGTGCCGCTGCCACGTCTGGGCCAGGCGGTGCTCGACAACGACCCGCGCGCATGGGCGAACGGCATCGCGCCGATCATCCAGGCGCTCGAGCGGGCCGCAGGCGAACTGGAGAGGGTGAAGTAGGCGCGCAGGAAGACACGAACGCCCCGCTCCGGGATGCCCGGGCGGGGCGTTCGCGTTTCGGCGGAACCGTCAGTGCTGCGACGTGGGCGGCATCCGCGGCGCGTCGTCGTTCGGCTTGACCAGTGCGGCCGAGATGAGTAGCGCCAGTCCCACGGCGGCCGGGAGCAACCCCACCATCCACACGTTGGCCTCGTCCGCGACGCCATTCAGGAAGACGGCAAGTGCGATACCCACGAACAACGTGACGAGCCCGCCGATCATCAGGCCCTGACGCGTGCGGTGGGCCTCGTAGCGCTGATCCGTGGAGTGAAAGCCGCCGCCGAACGGATCGGGGATCGTGAGGTGGCCAAGCTTCTCGGGGTCGATGCCGCGCTCGATCGCCGCGATACGTTCGCGCTGAACGAGCTCCCACGCGCGCTGGCGCAGGATGCCGCGCACGATCGCCGACGTGATGCCGCCGATGATCGCGACGACGGGAATGGATAGTGCAGCGAGCGGGATCAGTGCGGCTTCGTCGAATCCGAACATGGTCTGCCTCCTGGGAGCGGGCCGCAGCGGGCCCCGATCGTGGCGTTCACCTCTGCCCGCTTGGACGGCGCTTGTCGGATTCCGGTTTCACCCGGGCAGCGGCTGGGCGCATCCTGCCCGGGTGAAACCCGCCGCCCCCATGAAGCCGTCCAAAAGACGATGACTCTTCCTCTCCGATCCTCCCGCTTGGCCGCGGCCCCGGAGGACGAGCGGAAGCTCGTCGCTCGATCCGCTGCGGGGGATACGGCCGCGTTCCGCGTACTGGTCGAGCGCCATCAGGCTCGGGCGCATGCACTGGCGTTGCGTTTCGTGCGTTCGGCGCCCGACGCCGAGGACGTGACACAGGAGGCTTTCGTGAAGGCTTGGAACGCGCTGCCCCGCTTCAAGGGCGAGTCGCTCTTCGGCACATGGCTGCACCGCATCGTGGCGCGCTGCGCGCTCGATCGTGCCGAGGTGCTGCAGCGCCGGCGCAAGCGCGAAGCGCACGAGGACGCGGCCGGGCAGTTTGGCGTCGAAGCACCACAGACCGATGCGTTCGAGACCGAGCGCGTGCACGCCCTTTTGCAGAAGCTGTCCGAAGCGCAGCGGCTGGTCGTGACGCTCTTCTATTTCGAGGACCGCTCGGTCGAAGAAGTCGCGGCCCAACTCCACATGAACGAGAACACCGTGAAGACACATCTGTCGCGCGCTCGCGCCGCCATGCGCGGCGCGTGGGTGCAGACGATGGGGGGGAGCGCGTGAACTGCCTCGACTTCGACCGCACGCTCGATGGGATCGACCCCGGCGACCTGCCCGCCGGAGCGCTCGCCCATGCGCGTACGTGCGAGCGCTGCGCGCGAGCGCTGCGCGCGGCGCAGGCGCTCGAGCTGGCGCTTGCGCGCACACTCGCGGCGCCGGCGCCGGAGTTGCTGCGCACCATGTCGTCCGCGTTGCCCGCGGACTTCGCCGACCGCGTGCTCGCGCGCGTGCAAGCACGCGATGCGCGTACCGTATTGTTCACGGAGCCAGGCCCGTTGCCGTGGTGGCTCGAGGCCTGCGCGCATCCGGCAAGTGTGCTCGCCTGCAGCGTGCTCGCGCTGGTGCTGTGGAAGGGGCGCATGCTCGAGGCGTTCATGCGGTCCACCGTCGGCGACGCCAGTCCGGCGGCCATGGGCGCCACGGCTGCGATGGCGCAGGCTGCCATGTGGTGCGCGCCGCTCACGGGCACGTATCGCGGCCTGCTGGCTCAGGGCTGGACGGGCCAGCTCGCGGCGGGCGTGATGTTGCTGACCCTGACCGCGGTGGCGGGCCGCCTGGCGTTCCGGGCCTCGGAGCGCCTGACCGCATCCTTCGCACGGGCCTGACGCTGTACTGGGGTGATTGCCGTACTATCGCCCCTCCATGAGCGCCAACGAGAACCGCCTCGCCCACGAGAAGAGCCCGTACCTGCTCCAGCACGCCGCGAACCCGGTGGACTGGTATCCGTGGGGTGAAGAGGCATTCGCGAAGGCCGTGCGCGAGAACAAGCCGATCTTCCTGAGCATCGGCTATTCCACATGCCACTGGTGCCATGTGATGGAGCGCGAGAGCTTCGAGGATGAGGCAGTCGCGGGTCTACTCGATTCCCACTTCGTGAGCGTGAAGGTGGACCGCGAAGAGCGCCCCGACGTGGACCGTGTCTACATGACCGCCATGCAGGCGATGGGCATGGGCGGCGGCTGGCCACTCACCGTATTCATGACTCCCGAGCTGCAGCCGTTCTTCGGTGGCACGTACTTTCCGCCGCACAGCGTGCCAGGCCGCATCGGTATGATGGAACTGCTGCCGCGGGTGGCCGACGCATGGCGCACGCAGCGCGAGCAATTGGTAGCCAACGGCGAGCGAGTCTTCCGCATGCTCGAGTCACTGTCGGCCGCCGACGAGCGCGACGCGCACGCGGTGCATCCGTTCGCCGCGCTGCTTGAGCAGTGCGAAGAGGCACTCGAACGTTCGCACGACGCCGAGGCCGGCGGCTTCGGTACCGCGCCCAAGTTCCCGTCGACCGCGAATCTCGATCTCCTGCTGCGCCGTTACGCGCGTGAGCCGCAGGCGCATGGTCATGCGCGCGTGATGGCCGTTGCGCAGCTGCACGCCATGAGCGCGGGCGGCATCCACGACCATCTGGGCGGCGGCTTTCATCGCTATTCCACCGACCGCACGTGGCTCACGCCCCACTTCGAGAAGATGCTCTACGACCAAGCGCTCATCGCCAGCGCCATGCTCGACGGTTTCCAGGTCACGGGCGATACGCGGCTGAGCGACACCGCGCGCGGCATCTTCGACTACGTGCGGCGCGATCTGCAATCGCCAGATGGCGCGTTCTATTCCGCGGAGGATGCCGACAGCGAGGGCGAGGAGGGCCGCTTCTACGTGTGGACGCCGGCCGAGCTCGAGCAACTGCTCGGCGCCGAGTCCGCAGCGATGTTCGCGCGACGATACGGCGTGTCGGCGCGCGGCAACTTCGAGCATGGCACCAGCATCCTGCACGAGGCGCAGACGCTCGAGGAGGTCGCGGCTGCCGCCGGCCTCACGAGCGAGGCCGCTGAGGCACAGCTGGCCGCTGCGCGCGCCGCGCTGCTCGCCGCCCGCGCACAGCGTGTGCGGCCGCACCGCGACGACAAGGTGATCACCGCATGGAATGCGCTCATGATCGGCGCATTCGCGCACGGTGCGCGCGTGCTTGGCGATGCGTCGCTGGGGCGCAACGCCGAGCGCGCGTTCGAGTTCGTATGGACGCACCTGCGCGACGAGCGCACCGGCGCGCTGCTGCGCCGCTGGCGCGAGGGCGACGCCGCGGGCGAGGGCCAGCTGGACGATCATGCGTATCTGGCGCACGCCGCGCTCGAACTGTACGCGGCGACGCATGAAGCGAAATGGCTCGAGCGCGCGCTGCAGATCACCACCGTGATGCTGGCGCGGTTCTGGGACGAAAAGGATGGCGCGTGCTTTGAAAGCCCCGCCGGCGATCCGCATGTGCGCGTGCGCATGAAGGACGGGTTCGACGGCGCCGAGCTCGCCGGCAATTCCGTAGCCGCGATGAACCTGCTGCGATTGGCGGGCCTGTTCGAGCGCAGCGACTTGCGCGAGTGCGCCGACCGCACGCTGCAGTATTACGCGGCGCGGCTCGCAGGCAACGCGTACGCCATGCCGCGGCTGCTGTGCGCCATGGACGTGGTTTCTCATGCGGCGCGGCATGTCGTGATCACCGGAGAGCCCGGACCCGAGCGCGACGCGCTGCTGGCGGTCTTCCGCCACGGCTACCGGCCGTTCGATGAGCTGCTGGTGGTGGACGGTGCCGCGCGTGGGCCGCTGGCGCGGCTTGCTGCGTTCGCCGCGAGCCTGCAACCTGTCGGCGGCAAAGCCACCGCTTTCGTGTGTCTCGATCACACCTGCCAGCTTCCGGTCACGGAGCCCGCGATGTTCGCGGCCCAGCTGGGGCAGGCGGTTCCTCCTCTGCCTTTGGAGTCTCGATGAAGCGCTTGCTGCTCGCCTGCCTGCTCCAGTTCACCCTCAGCGTGGTGCTCAGCGTGGCCCTCATCACGCCGGCCCGTGCTCAGGACGCGACTGCGCCGCCGCCCGATGCGACGACGCTGCTCAAAGTGAGCGCTGCGCCCGTGACGCTCCACGCTGCCAGCAGCGCGGGGGCGACGCTCAAGCTCGTGCTCGCGCCGGGCTGGCATGTGTACGCGAATCCGCCGTCGGGCGAATACAACATCCCTGTGAAGGCCTCGCTCACGTCCGCGATGGGTGTGAGCGCCGGCGCGCCGCGCTATCCGGTGGGCAAGGACGTGAAGCTGCCCAGCGACGACAAGGCCACGCGCGTGTACGACGGCGCGTTCGAGATCACGCTGCCGCTGCAGGCGCTCGCCAGCGCGACCAACGGCACGCACACACTCAAGGGCAAGGTGTCGTTCCAGTCGTGCAACGACCAGGTCTGCTTGCCGCCTGCCAGCGTCGCGTACACGGTGGACGTGACGGTAGAGGGCGGAGCCGCGCCGGGCGCGCTCGCCGCGAACGACACGGCCTCGCATGCCTCGGCGGACTCCGCGGCGTCGCCGCGCGCACCGGCCGACTCGGCGGCGTCCACGGGCCAGGGGTTCATGACCGCGCCGCCGGCCGTCGGTGCCGGCGCCGGTTCTCAGGCAAAAGATGACGCGATCGGCCAGCTCGAGGGCGCGCTGCGCTCGGCCGGACTGGGCGCGATCGTGGGCGTCTTCCACGGCACGTTCGGCTTCGTACTGCTGCTGTTCCTGGGCGGCATCGCGCTCAACCTCACGCCCTGCGTGTTCCCGATGCTCGGGATCACCGTGAGCATCTTCGGCGCGCGCCGCAAGGAGGCGCTCCCCAAGGTGATCGCCAACGCGCTCGCCTATGTGCTGGGCATCAGCGTCATGTACACGCTGCTCGGTGTGGTCGCGGCGCTCACGGGCGGCCTGTTCGGCTCTGCGTTGCAGAACCCACTCGTGAGCATCGGCCTGGGCGTGCTGTTCATCGTACTGTCGCTGTCGATGTTCGGCGTGTACGAGATGCAAGCGCCGGGCTGGATGCTCGACCGGTTGGGCGGAGCGAATACGGCTTCGATCGCGGGTGTCTTCCTGTCCGGGCTCGCAGTGGGCGTGGTCGCGGCGCCGTGCATCGGGCCCATCGTGCTCGCCGTGCTGGCGATCATCGCGCAGCGCGCCAATGTGGGCTTCGGCATGACCACCATGTTCACGATGTCGATCGGCCTGGGGTTCCCGTATCTCTTCCTGGCCGTGTTCTCGAACCTGCTCCAATCACTGCCGCGCTCGGGTGAGTGGATGGACTGGGTCAAGAAGGTCTTCGGCGTGATCCTGGCGTCGTGGGGCCTGAACTACATCCTCGTCGGACTGCTGCCGCACTTCGCGCACTGGGTACTGCCGACCACGCTGGTGCTGGGCGGGTTGTATCTCGGCTTCATGGAGAAGAGCGCGAACCGCGTCGCGGCCTTCAGGCTATTCAAGCGTATCGGCGGTACGCTCGCGGTGGTTGCCGGCGTTCTGATGAGCCTGAGCCTGGTGCGCGCCTCGCACGTCGAACTCGCGTTCCGCCCCTACAGCGACAGCGCGCTCAAGGCGAGCCTTGCGTCGGGGCACGGCGTGATGCTCGATTTCTCGGCCGAGTGGTGCGCCGCCTGCCACGAACTCGAGCAGGCGACGTTCCCGGACCCCGCCGTGCGCGCGGCCGCCGCGAACATCGACGCCTATCGCGTGGACCTGACGCACTTCGATTCGCCGGAAGCCGACTCGTGGCGCCAGAAGTACGCCATCAAGGGCCTGCCCACGATCGTGTTCCTCAGACCCGACGGCACCGAAGCCCCCGGCACGCGCGTGACCGGCTTCATGCCGCCAGCCGAATTCGTGAAGGTGATCGAGAAGGCGAAGTAGGCCATCCACTGGCGAAAAGAATCGGGCGGGGACTTGCGATCACGCAGGTCCCCGCCCGTTGCGATTCGAACAGGATCACTTCGCTGCCGCCGTCAGTTCGTCCGCCAGCGACTGCATGTCGTAGACCTTGCGCAGCACCATGAGGATCGCCCGCGAGTCCACGTTCACGCACCGCGCCTGCGCGTCGGAGTAACCGAACGTCCATAGGAAGGACTGGATGTTCCCGTCGAACACCAGGCCCACATAGCGGCCATCGCGGTCGATCACCGGGCTGCCCGAGTTGCCGCCGATGATGTCGCACGTGTTCACGAAGTCGAGCGACGTCGATAGGTCGATCGACTTCTCGGCGGCGCGCATGCGCTTGGGCAAGTCGTAGGGCGACTGGAAGTCGAACCCGTTCGCACGGTTGAACAGGCCATAGAACGTCGTATGCCACGGCACCGTGCTGTTCAGCTGCGCGTAGCCCGCGTTGCGGCCGTACGACAGCCGCAGCGTTCCAGTGGCGTCCGGATACAGATCGTGACCCGAAAGCGCGAAACGCGCGCGCGCGATGCGGGCACCTTCGAGTGTCTCGACGCTCTCGATCTCGTCTTCGAAGCGCTTGCGCTCCGCGCGGTAGGGCGCATCGATCGCGCGCGCCCAGACGATCATGGGGTCCTTCGACGCCGCGACGGCTGCGGCGCCGCCGTCGAGCAGCGCTTTACGCGCGCTCACGTCCATCAACGCGGTGCCTGCGAACAGGGCATGCGCGGCGGACTTGGCGTCGGCGCCGCTCAGCGACACCTTGGCGAAGTCGTCATCGGCATGAAGCGAATCCACCCATGTCTGGAAGCGCTGGGCGAGCAGCATCTCCTCAAGGTCGGCGTGGATCGGCGCGGGCGAGAGCAGCTGGAAGCGCTGTGTGTTGAGGTTGCTGTCCTGGTACTCGCGGAAACGCTGCTCGTTCGGCTTGGCCATCTCGGCCGTCATGCGCACGATGCCGGTGGCGATGTCGGCCAGGCGCGACACGCGGCCGAACTCGTGCAGCTGGCGCGAGCGGCCGAACGTGCGATTAAGCGGCTGCACCGTGTCGAGGTGCGTCCACGCATCGCTGTAAGCCGCCAGCTTGGGATCGGCCGCGACCGTGGCGCGCAGCGTGCGTTCGCGGGCCGCGTACGCCGCCAGGTACGCGGGGTCGCGCAGCAGCTCCAGGAAACCGCGCTCGCGCTTGAGGTTGTTCTCCAGCCCGCGCAGCAGTCCGCTTGCCTGACGCGCCTGCTCCGCGCCCTGCTGGGCGAACGTGTGCAGAGCGTCCACGCGCTGCTCCTGCAGCCGGATCGCGAGCGGCCGCTGCACGTCGCGCTCGTACTCGAGCTGCGTCACCGTGCGCTGGCGGTTCGTGCGGCCCGGATGGCCGACCACGATCGCCAGGTCGTTCGCCTTGGGCCCGCTCAGGCTCCACGCGAGGAAGTCGGTCGAGTGCAGCGGCGCACCGTTCTCGTACACGCGGAAGAACGCGAAATCGAGGTCGTGGCGCGGGTACGAGAAGTTGTCGAGGTCGCCGCCGAAGAACGCCTCGCGCTCTTCCGGTGCGCAGACCAGGCGCACGTCCTTGTAGGTGCGATAGCCGTACAGCCATTCTTCGCCACCCTGATAGAGCGTGACGGGCTCCATCTTGAGACCGGTGCGCTTGCTCGCTGCCGCCTGCAGCTTGGCGATGGCCGCCTTGCGCTGGACGTTCTGCTGCACCGGTGGCGCCTTGGGATCGATCGCGGCCTGCACGTCGGCGGTGATGTCGGACAACGATTGGAGCACCTTGAGCTCAAGGTCGGGGCAGGGCATCTCCTCGGCATGCGTATGCGCGAAAAAGCCGTCGTGCTGATAGTCGTGCTCGGCGCTCGACATCTTTTGTAACTGATTGAGCGCCACGTGATGATTGGTGAGCACCAGGCCGTCAGCCGAGACGAACGCGCCTGAGCCGCCGCCGAAGTTCACGCAGCTGTGCATCACGTGCATGCGCCACTCGATCGACGGCGTGAACCCATACGCATTCTGCATGGCCTCGAGCGGCGGATGATCGAACGTCCACATGCCTTCGTCGGCGCGCAGTGCGGCGGGGGTCAAGACAAAGAGCAGCGCGAACGCGATCGTGGCGAGCCGGGGGATCAGGCGGTGCATGTGCGGCCTTCCTGCTGCCGATGCCGCGGCAGTGCGGGGTCCCGCGCGCGGGGCCGGTGAAGCGAAGCCGGAGCGATGTCATCGCCCCGGCTTCGGAGTAGTCGTGAAGCTGGCAAAGCAAGTGAGCGTCAGTGCAGCCGGAAGCTCCAGCCGGCGAGCGCCTTGAAGTCGGGACCGTCGCCGAAACCCAGCTTGAGCTCGGTGAAGAAGCGGCTGCCGGTCTTGGTGGGTACGTCGGCGCCCACGATGAAGTGACCGCCCGCGCGCGTCACGCTGTTGTCGACGCCAGGGCCCAGGTGGTCGAACGAGAAGAAGTGGATGCCCACCCCAGCACCTGCGTACGGCTGCCAGCGCTGGCCCTGGAGGTGGAAGCGGTAGTGCAGGTCGCCATTCACCGAGATGAGCGTGGTGTTGTCGCCCAGCCCCAAGTCGACGCTCGGGACGAAATCAACATCGGGAGCCACGTCGACGATCTCGAGGTGGCCGCCGATCACGATCTGGCTGGGTCCGCTGCTGAAGCCGAAGTGCGGGCCGAAGTCGGTGAAGGCGCCGGCGTGGGCCGCGGCTGGGGCGCCGGCCAGCAGGGTCAGCGCAAAGAGTGCAACGACGAACTTACGCATCATGCGAAGTCCTTTCGGTGAGGGGCGGGGAACGCATCGAGAGCGATGATTAGCACGCCACATGAACGCGGCGCAATGCTTGCCGGGCGCGGGGTCCGGGAACCGCAAATCATGGCCCAAGAGCCCTTGCGGGGGTATCCTTAAAAGGAGTCGCTTGTCCATCGCTCCCGGAGGTCGGATGCCGTTGCCTTCCCCGCGCCGCGCGCTCGCCGCGGTCGTGGCCGTGTGTGCTGCTGTCTGCCTGATGCCCCATGCCGCGCATGCAGCGATCACGCCCGAGGCCGCCAAGATCGTGGCGCGCTATCTCGAGGTCACGGGTGGCGCCGCGGCGTTCGCGGCGGAGTCCACAAGCTACACGCACGCCAAGGTCCTGGGCTTCGGCTTCGTCGGCACTTACCAGTCCTGGGCGGCGCGTCCTTCGCGCCAATACAGCCGCACGGCGCTCGGGCCATTCGAGCTGGCCGAGGGCGATGATGGCCGGACGCCGTGGCGCACCGATCCCACGACCGGGCGCATCGTGAAGCTCGCCGACCAGGACCTGCAGGATGCCCGCGAGTCCAACTGGTTCGGCCTGGAGCGCTGGGCTGATGCCGACCAAGGCGGCGGCGGGGTCGAGCTCTCGGGCGCCGAGCGCGACTCGGGCGGCCTCTGCACGGTCCTCGCGGTCAGAGCGCCGGGCACCGACAAGCCGCGGCGCCTGTGGTTCCTCGATGCGAGCGGTTTGCTCGTGCGCGAAGAGGCGCCCCGCGACAACGGTACCGTGCTCACCACGTTCTCGGCCTGGCGCAAGATCGCTGGCCGCTTGCGGCCGATGCACACGCGCACGGGTATCTCGTCGATGCCGGCGAACGTGCTCACGCAAGAAGTCGATTCGATCGCCGTGAATATCCCGGTGACCGGCGTGGCGTTCTCCATGCCTGACACCGCGCACGCGAACGCGCTTGCGTGGCTCAAGACGGCAGGCACGGCGACGCTGCCGTTCGAGTACCGCGCCCGTCACGTGTGGCTCCGCGCGTCGATTGCCGGTTCACCGCCAGAAGACTTCCTCTTCGACACCGGCGCGAGCGTGACGGTTCTCGACAGCACGTTCGCCGCTGCGCACGGCATCCGCACCGAGGGCTACATGCAGGCCGCCGGCGCAGGCGCGTCGGGCAGCGCGTCGTTCACCACGCTGCCGGCATTGCGAATCGCGGGTGCCGATGGCGATGGCGTGGAGTTGCGCGACCTCAAGGTCGCGGTCATGAGCGTGAACCCGCAGTTCTCGCGGTACTTCTGGCGGAACATGGCGGGCGTGATCGGCTACGACGTCATCAGCCGCTTCACCACCGAGATCGACTACGACCAAAGCCGGCTGGTGCTGCACGACCCGGCTCAGTGGCGCTACCACGGAACGCCGCCGGCGGTGGCCATGGTCATGAACGGCACCGTGCCGGCGGTCCGCGGCGCGGTCGACGGGCTCGACGGGCTCTTCCGATTGGACGTCGGTAGCAGCTCCACCGTTGACGTGCACACGCCGTTCGTGTCGGCGCATGGCCTGGAGAAGCAGCTGCGCCACCCGATCGAGGTTTCGGGCGCTGGTTTCGGCGGCGAGTTCTCGAGCCTGCTTGGGCGGCTCTCTCGCATGTCGCTGGGCGGCCGCACGTGGGACGCGCCGATGGTGATCCTCTCGCGCGCGCGTGAAGGCGCTTTCGCGAGCGATGAGTTCGCCGGCAATGTAGGCAACCGCACGCTCGAGCGGTTCAAGGTGACGCTCGACTACGAGCACCGCGAGGTCGCGCTCGACCCGGGCGCGCGCTTCCACCAGCGCGACACGTTCACGCGCAGCGGTGCGTTGCTCGGCTGGTTCGGTGATCACATCGAGGCGCTCTCGGTGCTGCCGCACTCGCCGGCGGAACGCGCGGGCCTGCGTGAGGGTGATCGCGTCGTGAGCGTGGGCGACAAGCCGGCGCTCGAGATGGGTCTCACGGCGGTGGAGCAACTGCTCGACGACGGCCGCGAAGGCAGCACGGTCACGGTCCAGGTGTTGCGCGATGGCGCGAAGAAGACGCTGCGCGTGAAGGTGCAGGAGATGCTGCCATGACGCATTCGCGCATCGCGCGCCACGCCGCGCTGTTCATGCTCCCCCTGCTCGTGTTCGCGAGCGCGCTGCTCCCGGGCTGCGCCAAGACCGGCTACAAAGGCCTGCTGCCCGAGAACCAGCGCCCGACCGTGCGCGTGACGCAGGCGCCGGCCAGTACCACCGTGCCGTATTTCTATGCTTACGAGGTGCGGTGGAGCGGCTTCGACGCCGACGGCCAGGTGGACCACTACCTGTACTGCGTGGACCCGCCGACGCTAGCGCAGGCCGAGACGGCGTGGGTGAAGACCAACGATAACCGCCACACGTTCCTGTTCCAGTCCGAGACCCTGGATTCCGCGAAGGCGGTGACCAGTCACGGCTATCACACGTTCGTGGTGAAGGCCGTCGACGATAAGGGCCTCGCCTCGGCGCCGGTGTCGCGCTCGTTCACGTCGTTCACCGTGGCGCCGACCGTGCAGATCACGGCGCCGGTGCTGAATCATCTCTTCACGCCCACGTTCGGGCCGTCGTTCCGGCTCACGTGGTCGGGCACGGATCCCGACGGCCGCACGCGCACCAAGCCGATCAAGTACAAGTACAAGGTGTTCGCAAGCGATGGGCAGGACTTCGACTTCCTGACCATGCTGGTCAATCCCGATTCGTTGCGCCGCCGCTATGCCCCGAACTTCGCCGGCTGGGATTCGCTGGGCGGCGATACGACGTCGGTGAGCCTGCGCGACTTGCTGCCGAAGAAGAACTACATCGCCGTCGTCGTCGCATTCGATGAGGTCGGCGCGTACTCGCCGGTCTTCAACTACGACACCAATATGCTCTATTTCAGCGTCGACTACGCTGGCAAGCTCGGCCCGACGATGAGCGTGTACAACGAGTCCTTCTTCTATCAGGCCGCTGGCGGCAGTTTCTCGCTCGATGCCAATTCGTGGGTGCGCACCGAGGCGCCCGCCGATCAGCCCATCACATTCAATTGGTCGGCCAAGCCACAGGCGGGCGGATTCATCACCGGCTTCCGCTGGCGCGTCGACGGCGATGTGGCGGATGAGACGGCGCGTACGAGCGAGGACAACGACATCTACCACTGGAGCCAGTGGCAGATCGGTCAGACGAGCACCAAATTGCCGCCATTCTCACCGCCACCGGGCCGGTCGTCGGAGTCCCACTTCTTCTACATCGAAGGCCGCGACGACAACATGCAGATCAGCATCGTCGTCGTGCAGTTCACAGCGGTGCGCGCGGCGTTCGACCGCGAACTCCTGGTGATCAAGGACTCGCGCTTCGCGCCGGACAAGATCGTGGGCGGCAAGATCGACCGGCCCCGAGGTGTGTGGCCGACCGCCGCAGAACTCGACACGTTCTTCTTCGCCGTGGGCGGCAAGCCGTGGAAGTCGTATCCCACCGGCACGCTGAGTCCCCCCGGAGTATTCCAAGGCTATGATTTCGACACGCTCGGCGGCCGCTTCCAGTCGAACGGGCTCTTCACGCTCCAACAGCTTGGGCACTACCGCCATATCGTCTGGTATGCCGATCAGTCGGCAGCGCAACAGTTGAATCCGCCGGACTATCCGCGCGACCCGACCACATCATTGCACGGCATGTCGTATCAGGGCGTCTCGAATCCACTCGCGACGTGGGTGAAACAGGGCGGCAAGCTCTGGCTGTTCGGCGGCGGTGTGGCGTACAGCCTGCAGCGCGAATGGGAGAAGCCGGGCACGAACGGATCCGTGTTCTCGAACGCCGATGGCGAGTTGGTGCCGGGCCGCTTCATGTACGACCTGGCGCACTGGCGCAGCGAGATCACCGTGGGCGTCACCGCGCAGGCTCATAAGAACCCGGCGCTCGCAGCCACTTGGCCGGGCGCGCCGGACTACACGCAACTGCCCGATGTGTTATTCGAGCATGATCCGGCAGTGGATCCGTACCAGACCTACGCGCCGAATCGCACGAACCCGTCGGACTACTACCAGACCACTTTCACGACCGACGCGATCACCAAGGCGAACGACCTGCTCGAACCGCTGCCGAACGGCGGTACGACGGTGCCGCTCGATACACTCTATCTGTCGACCGGTGGCCTGATCGGCTCGGACAAGCCCATCATGACGATCTATCACGGCGGCGAGTGCCCGCCGCTGGTCTACTCCGGCTTCCCGCTCTGGTACTTCCGCCGTGACCAGCAGATCACGATCGTCGACGTCGTGCTGCAGGGCCTGTGGGGTCTGCCAAGGCGGCCGGTGGCGCGGTGAACGATTCGTCCGGCAAACGAAGGCCCCGCGACGAGCGCTCGTCGCGGGGCCTCTTCGTTGCCGGCTGCGCTTACTTGCCGCCGAGGTAGTCCGCCCAGGCGCGGTACACGCGAAGGCGGCGCTCGGCGAGCGTCTGGTCCTTCTGCGCGAGCTTCTCCTGCGCCGAGGCGCGGTCCTTCTGCGCCTGGATCACCTTCTGCTCGAGCGGCAGCATCTCGGGGTCGGCCTGCGGGTTCTTGCCCGCCATGCGCAACGCGTACTGCAGTTCCTGTTCGAGCGCCGAGACGGAAGCCTTGGCGTGGTCGAGCCGCGCGCTCACGTCTTCGATGGTCGCGTCGTCCAGATCGACGACGCGGTCGAAGAACGTGGCCATGAGCTCCTGGCGCTTGCGCTCGGCTTCGAGCGTCTTGCGGTCCGCGTCGAGCTTGGCCTTCTTGGCGGCCTTGACGCGATCGTTCAGTGCGTCGATCTCGTGCTGTTTCACGTCGAGCGTGGCCTTGTCACTGATGAGCGACTTCTTCGCCTCGAGCAGGTCCGAGTCCGATTGCGTGAGGCGCTGGTGCTGCTGGTCGAGCTCGGCGCGGATGCCCACTTCGGGCCGCGCGGGCACGAGCCACGGGCGCTTGGGCGCGGGCGACGCCGTGACCGGCGCAGCCGCTTCGATGGGCGCGGGCGGGATGTACGCGGGCGGCGTGGCTTTCTGAACCGGCATCGTCTGCGCCGTGGAATCGGCTGGCGAGGCGGGGGCCGGCACGGGCGTGGCCGGCGTCTGCGCGAAGGCGACACTGGCGGTGACGAGGAGTAGCGACATCAGGACGGCGGGCTTCATGGCAACTCCGAGGAAGGGTCTCATTCGGTGGCGACGCGGTTGTCGCGACGCGCGACCTGTTCGAGAAAAGCGGTGTTGGGCACGGCGATGGTCTGGCCGTCGGCATCCAGGACTGTCTGCATCGCCGTGATCGCGCGCAGTGTACCGCGTTGGCCGGCGATCTCGACCGACTGCCCGGCGCCGAAGCGCCGGCGCGCATAGAAACCGGCAACGAGATTGCGGGTGGTGTCGCGCGCCTTGCGCCCCCCCGCCGCGTGCATCCTCGGCTCACGGTTCATGAAAAGTCCGAGTCAGGGTCAGGGGGACCATAGCGTGCCCGACGCGGCGTGGGAAACGCCTTTGAAGCGCCATGTGACATTTCGCATCCGCGGGTGGTCTGAAAGAGGCGCAAGAGATGAACGCCGCGAGCGATCGCGACGCGCAGCCGGACATCACGCCTTGCGCCCACCCGCCGCCCATGAGCAATCGATCCTTTCGCGGTGATCGCCCACATGATGACAGGCATTTCGCGCGATGGGGCCCGTGGAACGCCCTCGTGGCCAGGTGGAGCCCTATGGAATCCGACACCTCGACCGAGACTTGGGACGAGAGGCAGTCGCTCCCCCCCGCGGACGGCGGCTCGTATCCCCCTGAGCTCGTGAGGACTCGATGGCGGTTGCACCCGTTCGCTCTTCCTCCGCGAAGCCCGCGCGGCGTATCGAGGACCTGAAGGCCTTGTGGCCTGTCGTCGCCGCGGTGGCCTCGGCAGTCGTGCTGACCGCGCTGTTGTTCGTGGACCTGCAGCGCAGCAAGGCTGATGCGATCCGTCAGGCGAAGGAGGGCCTGCTCTCGACCCAATTCGCGCCCAAGCAGCGCGAACTCGAGCACTTCTTCGCGTTGAGCTACCAGACGATCCGCACGATCGGCCTGCTCCCGAGCGTGCGCGCGATCCCCGGCGGCAATCGCAAGAACGAGCATGAGGACGTGATCCGCGAGAAGCGCTTCACCATCGAGGGTGACCGCACGGTGCAGCAGCTGTACAACAACCTTGCGGCGAATGTGAGCGTCTCGGAAGTCTATTGCGTCGTGGATGGCTTCGACCGCTCGCGTGGCGAGGTGCCGTTCTTCATGTATGACCATCTCGAACTCGGCGCGGGTACTCAGGCCGCAGCGACGGAAGAGACGAAGACCGCCGACACGCCGGACGAATATGAAGAGGACGAGTACGCGTACTATCTCAGGCAACTGGAACAGCTGCGCACGATTCGTCCGCGCCTCGATATTCAGAAGCTCGACGACATCCCGGCAGTTCTCAGCCCGGTGATGCGCACGTGTGACAACGCGCAGTACACATCAAAGTCGCACGGCAACGTCGCCGACGCAGCAGGACTGCTTTACTCCGTGCCGTTCTACGACCAGAACCGCCACTTCCGCGGGATCATCTCGGCCATCTTTCGGACCAACGTGCTGGAGGCTGCGCTGGTCGGCGTGCCGTTCCTGCCGATCACCGAAGACGACCAGAAGGCCGCGAAGACCGCGGGCTTCTTCATTCCAAAGGTCACGTCGGATTTCGTGCTCGTGAATCTGGACCGCGGTATCGTGATCGGCGACCGGCGCGACCCCGACCTGCAACAGCGCGCGCAGGCGTTTGTCACGGCGCAGGGCAAGGGCGACGACAACTTGTACATGGGCAAGCTCCAGTTGGTGGATTCGTCGCCGTGGTACCTGGTCTACCGGTACGATCCCGCGGCGCTGCACACGACGATCGTGCGCGAGAACCAGCGCTTCGCTGTGGAACTGGGGGCGCTGCTGATCTTGATGCTGTCGATCATCCTCGGGCCCGTGGGCATTTACCTCAAGAAGACGCGTGTACTGCAGGTGGAGTCGCGCATCCGCGAGATCGCCAACGGCGGCGGCGACCTGACGCGCCGGCTCGATATCCAGCGCACGGACGAAGTGGGCAAGCTCGGTCGCAGCTTCGATGGCTTGCTCGATCGCGTACACGACCTGATCGTGCGCATCAAGTATTCGGCCGAAGACGTGAGCGTCGGCACGAACGAGATCCTGCAGGGCAACGACGGACTCTCGCAGGTGCTGCAAGGCCAGGCCGCGAACACGGAACAACTGGCATCGTCGATCGCTACCCTGAGCGGCTCCGTGCAACAGAGCGCGGCACGAGCGCGTGAACTCAGCGCGCTTGCGCTGGGCACCTCGGACGTGGCCGACAAGGGTGGTGTGCTCGTGGACCGTTCACGCCACGCCATGAGTGGCGTGGTCGAGTCGTCGAAGAAGATCGCGCATATCGTGGAGTTGGTGCAGGAGATCGCGTTCCAGACGAACCTGCTCGCGCTCAATGCCGGCGTGGAAGCGGCGCGGGCCGGTGAGCATGGCCGCGGATTCGCGGTGGTCGCCAGTGAGGTGCGTTCGCTGGCCGAGCGCACGACCACTGCGGCGCGCGAGATCCGCGGACTCATCGAGGACGCCTCGCAGCGTACGTCCGACATGCAGAGTTGCATCGAGGAGTCGGGCGCCAAGTTGCATGAGGTCGCCACGGCGATCCGTACGGTGGCCACGCGTATCACCGCGATCGCCGAGACGAGCGAGGAGCAGTCACGCGAGATCGCGGCGCTCAACGAAGCGGTCGGCGACATCGACCGCACCGTGCAGCAGAACAGCGCGGTCGCCGAGGAGACCACGGCGGTGGCAGGTGCGCTGGCCGAGCAGGCGGCGGGGCTGCAGGAGCTCGTGTCTCGCTTCAAGGTGCACGACCACGAGATCGGCGACGCGGCCACCGAGGATGCTCAGCGCCGCGCCGCCTGACGAACGCCGGAACGCGCGCTACACGATCTTCGCGTGCGCGCGATGATGCGCGGTGCGGCCTTGGTAGAGATCGCCCAGGTCGAGCAACGTGGCCTCGGCGAACGGTGCGCCCATGATCTGGAAGCTCGACGGCAATCCGTGCGCCGCGGGGCCCGCCGGCAGCGCGATCGCCGGCAGTCCGCACGCCACGCCGATCGCGCCTGCTGGATCGGCGTAGGGCAGCGTCTCGTTCAGGTCGCCCGTCACGGACGGCGCCACCGACTTGAAGTTCGGCGTCACCACCACGTCGTACTTGGAGTAGAAGTCCGCGACGATGTCCTGCAGCTCCAGGCGCATGCGCCAGAGCTTCATGGTGTCGGCGCCCGTGATGACCTCGGCGATCGCCGGCTGACGCCACGCAAGCTCATCCACGAGCTGCTTCGCGCGGCCGTCCTGCAGGAACGGTTCGAACGCCGTCATCGCCTCGACGGTGATGAGTAGCCCCGACACCTCGCTCGCCGGGTAGTCCGGGAACTTCGCTTCCTCCATCTGCAGGCCGGCGGCCTTGAGCGCAGCCACGCCGGCTTCGAACGCTGTCTTCACCTCGGGCTCGGTGCCCTTGCCCCAATCGGTGGGGATGTACGCGGCCTTGATCTGGGACAGCGGCTTGCCGCGGCCCGCGCCGAGTTCGAGCTTCTCGGGCGATGAGCTGGCATCGTGTGGATCGAGTCCCGCGATGGCCTGCAACACCAGGCGGCAATCCGCGCTACTGCGCGCGAGCGGGCCGATCTTGTCGAACGTGTACGCGCCGACCATGCCGCCGTAGCGCGAGACCGCGCCATAGGTGGGGCGCAGGCCGGTGAGGCCGCAGAACGCGGACGGGCACAAGATCGACCCCCATGTCTCGGTGCCGATCGCGAACGCGCAGAAGCCGGCGGCGACGGCGGCGGCAGAGCCGCTCGAGGAGCCGCCCGTCCAGCGCGTGGGATCCCACGGGTTGCGGCCCGGCCCGGCGACGGAGGCGTTGGGGAAGCGATAGCCCAGACAGCCGGCGAACTCGACCATGTGTGTCTTGCCGAGCATGACTGCGCCCGCGTCGTGCAGGCGCTGCACCACCGTTGCGTCGTGATCGAAGAGCTGGTCCTTGAGGAACTTGGTGCCCCAGCCGGTGGGGATGCCCTTGGTCGCGAGCAGGTCCTTGGCACCCCACGGAATTCCGTGCAGAGGTCCGCGCCAACGGTCGGCCGCGATCTCTTTTTCCGCGGCGCGCGCTTGCGCGAGCGCCAGGTCGGCGGTGACTGTGACGAACGCGTTGTAGCGCGAGTTGAACTTCTCGATGCGCGCAAGATACGCCTGCGTGAGTTCGACTGGCGAGAGCTGCTTGTCGCGGAGCTTGTTGGAGAGCTCGCTGACGCTCAGGTACAGGGTGTCGTCGGTGATCATCCGCGCTCCTTGTGGCTGGGCTTCATCACGCGGAAGACGAACGCGGGCTCGGTGCCGGCCGGCAGCTTGTGCGCGCGGATCACCTTGAGCGTGTCGAGCGTGGAGGCGCGCTGGCGCTGGAATTCTTTCTCGTTCTTCGATGCAGCAGGCGTTGCGGCGCCAGGCTTGGCGTGAGCCGCCGCCGCTGCATGACCGGCGCCCTTGCGCTTGGTCGCGGCGAGGCTGGCGAGCGGCTGCGCCAGCAGCGCGGCGGAGCCAGCGGCGATCATGGTGACGAACTTGCGGCGGCTGAGCGGTGTGTCGGCCGTCTTGCGAACGGCCTTCTGCGGATCATTCACGAAGTACTCTCCCGGGTGAGAGACCGGCCCTCGAAGACTTCCAGGTTCCGGCGCATGTCGTCCGGGACCTGCATGCTGCGTTTGCTGGAGTAGTCGTAGAACACCTGCACCGACCTGGCGGCCACGACCAGACGCTGACTGGACTGCTCGCGGATCTCGTACTCGAAGCCGAACGACTTGCCGCCGATGAACGAGCAACGGATCTGCAACTCGAGGATCTCGTGCATGAGCGCCTCGGAGCGGAAGTCCACCTCGACGCGTGCCAATATGAATGGCACGACTCGATAATTGGGATCGCCGCCCTTGAACGCGCGCCAGTAGTCCTGCCGCGCGACCTCCAGATACGTGACGTACACGGCGTTGTTGATGTGACCCATGGCGTCGGTGTCGCGGAACCGCGGACGCAGCGGGCTGACGACGGTCCACTTCTGCTCGCTCAAGCGCTACCTCGACAAGGCTCGGGAAGGAGACGCTGCTAGAACGCGTTCATGGTATGCAGGAACGCCGGGCGCGCGCGGAACCATGGCTCGAGCACCTCGACGCCGCCGCGCAGGTCGTCGATCAATCCGCCCTCGGCTGCGCGCTCCGGTGTGAGCGAGCCCGCGACGATCGCCGCGAGCGCCTCGACCGGCGCGACGATCTTGGGGCCGCGCGAACCGCCCGCGCGCACGGGCTCGGGGCGTACGTGCAACTGGCCTTCGCGCGCATGCACGCGCCACGCGCGGGCATTGAGCGGCAGCACGGGGTCCGTGATCTCGATCGTGACCTCGCCGCGCGCCTGCGGCGCCACCGGGACGCGCTCGAGCGCGCCCTTCACGTCGACCAGGCGCAGCATCGCGCCGTGGCCGCTGTGGCCGCCGGTGCGCAGCACGCCCAGCTTGAGGTCGCCGCGCAGGTTGGCGGCGTCGCCCATGACCGTGGGCCAGAGCGCATCGCCGGGTGCAGCGATCACGATCTCGCTGGCCTGATCGCGCATGCCGTGCAGGTATGCCCATAGCCCGCGGTACGCGGCGGGCGTGGACGCCATGAACTCATTCACCGTCACGATCAGCTTCCACGGGCCATCGCCCGCGTCGATCTGGTACTGCAGGTAGCCTTCGATCTGTCCGCGGCGCTTGCCCTCGTGCACGACCCAGTCACCTTCGTAGCCCCAGAGCCGCTTCTCCCACCATTCGGCGCGGCGCGCGAGCGCCCAGTGCCCGCGCGTCTGCACCTCGCGGTTGTAAAGCTCCTGCACGGCGGGCCGGTCTGGGAGCCTTAGTCGGCGCACGCGCCGCACTTCGTCGGACGGCGGCAGCAGCGCGGGCGGCAGGCTGAGCAACTGCGGGCGCTCGATGAGCCCCCAACCGAACTTGCGGTAGAAGTCGGTGCGGAACGGATACAGCAAGCACAGCACATCGCCGCGCTGGCGCATCTCGCGCAGCGTGGCGCGCAGGAACGCTTCGGCGATGCCGCGGCGGCGATGCTCCGGCGAGACGGCGACCGAGCCGATGCCCGTGACCTGGAGCGCCTGCGTGCGCACGAACGCGTGCAGCGGATAGAGCACGAGCGAGCTCACGATCTCGCCATCGAGTTCCCCCACGCGCACGTCGCGCAGCGTGAAGCGAGGGTGCTCGGTGAAGAACTCGCGATACGCCTCGGCGCTGCGCATGCGGTACGCGCGGTACGAGAGCTCGGCGAGCGTATCCACGTCGGTGCGGCGCGCGGCGCGATAGCGCAATGCGGGTGCGCGCGGCGGGCGGGTGCGGGTCATCGTTTCATCTCCTCGACCAGATAGAGCGCGGCACCATCGACCTTGGAGCGCGTGATGCCGGGGCCGCGCAAGCGCTTGCCGCCACCGGTCTCGGACAACACGTTCGCAGGCTGCCACTCGGAAGTGAAGTGCGACAGGATCTCGACGCGATACCGCGCGACCGGCAGCGGGCCCATATCACCCATGAAAGGCGGCGAGCCGAACGTGCCGTGGTCCACGGTGACTTGGGTGGAGGCGACCATCGCGTTGCTCTTCATGTCGTGTACCGATACCTGGACGCGAGTGCCCTCGGGAAGGCGGGTCTTGCCGGTCACCCGCAGCGCGCCGGTGTTCATGCGGATCAGGTCGAAGGACGCGACGAGCGGCTTGCCGTTCGTGAGGCCCGAGGTGTCGATGCCGCCGGGGAGTGTCTCGAAAGTCAGGTCCTTCTGGCCGTCGTCCGAGCCGGATCCTTGGCCGCAGCCGGCGGCGAGGCCGCCTGCCAAAAGCGCGGCGGCGAATCCGAGGAGGCCCCAGCGGGCGAGAAGGCGCATGTCCGCAACTTAGCCGAGGGGGCCCGGGAGCGAAAGCGGATAAGCGTGGAAAGTGTTTCGGGACAGCACATAAGCCGAACGTCCGGGCTGACCCGGGGTGGTGCGCCGAAGATTGCATCTGCCCATGGACCCCCGGCGGGGGAAGAAATCTTCGCACCCCCCCTTGACGTTCTGGAGCCCCGGACACAAGTTGCATTCGTGCATCAAGAGCGGCCCGTTGTGAACCGGGTCCGGCAACCTGGGCGGACACCCAAGGTGCTTCCCGCGGAGACGCGGGGATGCGGTCGAACAAGCGGCGCGAGCCGCACGACAACGAAGTGTCCACGACTCCAGCCCGCAGCCGATGCATTCGGCGTGCGGGTTTCTTCGTCGGTGGCGCTTCGCCCTCACAAGCGTGAGCGCGTCCTCGTGTCCAGTGCTTGTCGCGGCGGCGTCTGGGTTCCGTCCTCCACACTCGGAGGATCCCTCATGTCGATCGCGCACTCGCACCTCTCGCACTCGCAGCCCTTGCACGCGTCCGCCGCGACCGCGCTGCTGCACGCCTTCGCGCCCTGCCTGGTCACTTCGCTCGGCGCCGCCGCGCACGTGCTGTTGCTGCCGCAGTCGCTGAGCGAGCAGGCCTGTATCGCCGCGGCGCGCGCGCTGTCGAGCGCCGGCGGTCAGGCCGTGACGCTTGTGCTCGGTGCGGGCCGCGCGTGCGCGATCGACCCGCAGACGCAGGCGGTGACACCGGTGCCCGTGCCACGCCCCGCGCTGATGCGCCATGGCCTGATCGCGCCGGCGGTGGAGTTCACGCACACGCTCGAGGATGAGCTGCGGTTCTTGCGCCTGCGCGAGAGCTGCGACTGACGCGAGGCCAGGCGCGATGCATCAGGCGCCGATGCTGCGGCGCGTGCGCTCGATCTGGCCCAGGTGGCGCTCGGTGTGCGTGATGCCGAGCGCGAGCGCTTCGCCCAGGTTCATGCGGATCATTCCCAAAATGGGCGAGCTGAGCATGGTGCGCAGGTCGGCGCCGTCGGCCTGGCGTAGGTGCTCGCCCTGGCGCGCGAGCGTAGCGAGGAACGCCTCGAACACGCCTTCGCGCACGCTCAGGGGCTGGTAGGCGCGCGGCGCCGGCTTGGGGCTCACATTGCTCTCGGCGATCGCTCCAAGCAGGAGTCGGCCGAAGAACGTGGACTTGTGGGGCCGCGGCGCGCGCTGCCGGCCGCGGGCGATCGCGGCCGGAACCGGGCTCTCGTAGCTGACGTTGGCCACCACCAGGTGCTCGAGCACCTGCGCGATGCTCCAACCGCCATGCGGTGGCACCTGCGCCATGGCGGCGGGCGAGAGTCCGGCGATGGCGGCGCGTGCGCGCGGCTCGAGCGCCTCATAGCGGGGCGCCAGGGCGGCGAGATAGGGGTCGCGCGGGTTCATGAGCATGGCGGGAATATAGCGGCGGCGCGGGCGCCAGGCCACGCCGCCGCCGGCTGCCGCCGGGCAGATGCAATCATCGGCGCACAAGGGGGCGATTGCGCGGTCATGCTGGCGTTTGTTAGCTTCCCCTGCCTGTCCGCGCGCCTCCCGAGCCCTGCTCCTGTGCGTCCGCGCGATGGGCCCCGTCTTACGGGGGCGCCCGACCGGGCCCGCGCTTCGAACGAGTCGAAAGGAGCACTCTGGTGGTGAAGCGATATATGAATCTGCGGCACGGCATCCTCGTGATCGCGGCCTGTCTGGCCGGCGTCCTGGCGGTGAATACGCCGGCGCATGCGGCAGACGCCGCCAAGGCGGCGAAGGCCGAGAAGAAGGCGAAGACCGAGGCGAAGGCGGCGCCGGCCAAGGCCGCGGATGCGCCCAAGCCCAAGGTCGCCAAGGCGCCCAAGGTAAAGGAGGCGCCCAAGCCCAAGGCCCCGGAGAAGTCATACGAAGAGCAGAAGGCCGAGGATGGCGTGTGGGCCAAGCGCACGAACTGGGTCTCGTTCCGTGCCGGCTACGCGAAGAACTCCAACGTCAACGCCGGTGACGGCATGTTCGGCTATGGCGTTGCGTACCAGCGCATGATCTCCCAGAAGTGGTCGTTCGGCGGCTCGGTGCAGCACGACATCCTGGGTCAGCTGGGCGTGGCGAGCGAGATCACTGTGCCTTTCACGCTCGAGATGCAGCGCCACTACAAGTGGCACACCACGATGCGGCCCTATCTTGGCTTCGGCGGCGGCTACTATTTTCACAAGTACTACCGCACGGGCGACTCCTACGGCGGTGCGCCCGGCTCGGGTTTCTTCATCGACGGCGGCACCAACGTGCCGCTCGATGGCAACCACCTGATCGGCCTCGATACGCGCGTGAGCTTCGTCAACGGCCGCACGGGCATCGTCAATCCGGTCTTCGGCGCCGAGAAGGCCACGCAGGTCTTCTACAGCATCAAGCTCAACTGGGCGCTGGCTTACTGATACCGGCCCCGGCTACAAGCTCGAGCCCGCGCTTCCTGCAAGGAGGCGCGGGCTGTTTTTATGGCGTGGCGCGCCGCTCTTCGAGCGCGCACTGAACACATCGTGGACGCCGTCGTGAACGCCGTGGACGCCGGCACGACCCCAGAGCATTGCGGCGCAACGGCGTCGCCTCGGCACGACTCGTGCCCTGCGATGAGGTACCCCCGCAACGATGCCCCCGCTGAGGTCGTGACATGCGTGGAATGGGTTGGAAGGTGTGGCTGTGGGCGGCGGTGCTGACCGCCGGCGTGTCTGTGGGCGTACGCAGCGAAGCAGCGTGCTTCTCATGCGGACCGGACCTCTCCTGTATCGACGTGCCGGCCGGCGGCCGGTTCTGTGTGCAGGCGCCAAGCCTGTGTTCGGTGGTGATGGCATGCAACGAGGGCCACGGTGGGCCGCTCCATGACCCCATCGATCCCGGGACGGAGTCCACGTCGCTCACGATCCTGGACGACGCACCGCTGGCCACGCTTGGCGCGCCCATGCGGGTGCTTCGGCATGCGGGGCGAGGCGTATTCGGCAAGAGCGTGTGGCGCTCGCTGCGTAGCGGCGGCGCCATGTTCGCACCGGAGCCGGCGGTGATCTCATCGCTGCTCTCGTATGGCGATGGCGGCGAAGTCGCCTTTCGCGCGCGCTCCGGCGACGGTTTCACGCTCGAGCGGCGCCGAGCCGCCCGCAGCGTGCGCTTGATCGTGCGCGAGTTGGCAGGAGCGGGCGCGACAGGTGGCCGCGTGCTCGCCGACTCCGAGATCGGCGATGAAGATCTTCTGGTCGTGCGCGTTCGCATCGACGGTGCGCCGCGGCTACTGGTGTTGCAGGCGCAGGCGCTCGCGGGCTTCGACGCGCAGCGTCAGACGCTGGAGTGGAATCAAGCGATGCGAGCGAGCGACGCGATGCGCATGGCGGGGCCGCCGTTGCTCATGCCCGAAGCGGTGCGCTAGCGGGCGTCCTTGCGTCGCGCTTTCAGCCACTCGAGCGTCACGAACAGCACGGCGGCGAGTACGGTGATGAGCAGCGCGGCATCGGTGCGAGGCAGCGCCGTCAGCAGCACGGCGGCGCTGCCGAAGCACGCACACAGCGCCCACAGCGCGAACAGCGCCGCGCGCGGCGACAGGCCGGTCTGAAGCACGCGATGGTGGATGTGGCTCGCATCGCCGCGGAACACATGCTGGCGGTTGAGCAAGCGCCGGGCGAAGGCCAGTGTGGTGTCGGCGAGTGGCAGGCCCAGCGCGACGAGTGGCAATAAAAGGGTAAGCGCAGCGGTGCCCTTGCGATTCTCGAGCAGCGACAGCGTGGCCAGCGTGAAGCCCAGGAACTGGCTGCCGGTGTCGCCCATGAAAACCTTCGCCGGCGGAAAGTTCCACCGCAGGAATCCCGCGCACGCGCCGATCAACAGCGCCGCGAAGAACATCACGTAAAAGTCCTGGTGCATGCGCGCCACGGTCCACAGCGCGCCGCAGGCGATGATCACCACGCCCGAAGCCAGGCCGTCCAGACCGTCGATGTTGTTCACGGCATTCGTCACCGTGAGCACCCACAAGATGGTGACCGGAAGATTGAGCCATCCCAGCGGGATGGCAGGCCCGAAAGGATTCGTGAGCACCGGCACGCCGTAGCCGAACAGCGACAGCGCGATCGCGGCGCACGTCTGGATGGCGAGCTTGACCCACGGACTCACGTTCCAGCGGTCGTCCGCCATGCCGAGCGCGATGATCGGCAGCACCGCGAACGTGTAGCCCAGCAGCGGCCGCGCCTCGAGCGCCATAACCGGCGCCAGCACGAGCCGCGCGCCCCACGCCACCACCAGCACCGCCGCCGCGATCGCGAGGCCGCCCAGGCGCGGCATCGGTTGCGCGTGGATGCGGCGCGGGCCCGGGTGGTCGATGGCGCCCCAACGCAACGCCAGCGCGCGCGCGAGCGGCGTGAGCAGCAGCGCGAGCAGGCCGGTCGCGAGCGCAAGAGTGAGCGAGATAGGCATCAGGCCGGCCGCCGGGAATTGAGGTACAGCATGAGCTGCATGCGCGCGTGCACCGCGATCGATACCAGTGCCACGAGAAGGAAGTTCCGCGAATGATACTTGCGGAAGTAGCGGATCATGCCCAGGTGCCGCTCTCGCACCACGCGTTCGCTCGTGCGGCCGTGGCTGGCGCCGATGCGGTGCATGACCGCCGCATCGGCCACGTAGTCCACGCTCCAGCCGGCATCCTTCATGGCGTGGCACCAGTCCACGTCCTCATTGAACATGAAGTAGCCCTCGTCCATCTCGCCCGCCTGCGCGATGGCGGCGCGGCGCACGCACATGCACGAGCCGCTCAGCCAGTCCACGCTGCGCGAGGAGTTGCGGTCCCAGTCGGCCAGCAGGTAGCGCTTCGACCAGGGATTGTCGGGAAGGAGCTTGGTCAGCAGCGAGTAGCGGTTGAACAGGATGGTCTGCGGCCCCGGAAACGTGCGGCCGCTGTGCTCGGGAGTCCCATCCGCTCCCACCAGGCGCGGGCCGGCGATGCCGGTGCGCGGGTGGCTGCGCATCCACGCGACGAGCGTCTCGAGCGCGCCTTCGCGGATCTCGGAGTCGGGGTTGAGCACCAGCACGAACTCGCCCGTCGTGGCGCGGATGCCGATGTTGGCGGCCTTCGAGTAGCCCAGGTTGCCGCCGCTGTCGATCACACGGGTGCCGGGGAGCTCGCGGCGGACATATTCGGAAGTGCCATCGGGCGAGGCGTTGTCGACCACGACGACCTCCACGGCCAGCGCGCCACGGGCTCGCTCGAGCGAGCGCAGGCAGGCGGCGATATGGGCGCGAGAGTCGTAGGTGATGACGACGGCGGAGAGGTCCATGCGTTCCGGGAGCTACGGGAAGGATCGCGGCGCGAAGGAGCGGCGAAGCATAGCATCGGCAGCGAGCGCCCGAGGGTAGACCGATGGACGCAAGAACGCCGGGCCGGCGGCAAGGACCGCGTCAGCCCGGCGTCTTCTGTATCCATCACCCTAAGCGAATGTAGTGGGCGCGCGCCCAGCCTTCACGAACCTCTCCCCACGTCTCTCCGGGCTCGATCCGGCGTCAGCAGCACGCCCGTACAAGATTCTGCGGCAATGCCGTTTCCCACGCAAGTGATCAGCACTGATGAACTGCTTTTTTCGCAGGGAGTTAGGGCGACTGTTCGTCGCCCGCAACGGGTGGTGGTGGCGTAGTGCCTTCGGGCGCTTCAAGTTGGCGGCCCAATCGTTCCTCGGTCCATTGCCGCAGTCGCGTGACGTGGCTGCCGACCCAGAACCACCGCCCGCAGCCCGGGCAGAAAGTGAGCGGCCCGCCCGCGCGGGCGACCCGGCCGGGCACCTCGCCGCGAGCTTCGAACGCGGAACGGCTCTGCAGTGGGGTATTACAGGCGGTGCAGCGCCGCAAGGGAGCGCTCGCCGGCGTGAACTGCTGCGTCACGAGCTGCACGTCGTCGGCGAGCACGCCGGACAGCGTGACGATGCGCAGCTCCGGGTCATTGGCGGATCGCGGCGCGCGCCTCGAACTGCGCGTCAGCAGCGCTCGGCCGTCGGCACGGGCGATGTCGATCAGCTCTTCGAACCGGGCGCCGCGGTGTACGTCAATGTCATAGCCGAGCAGGCGCAGGCGTCGCGCGACGTGCGCAAGCGAGGCGTCGGTCACCAAGCGATCGAGCGGCATGAGGCCACGGTAGTCGCGGCAGAGTCTGCGGGCAAGCGCGCAGCGCTTCGTGCGGGGAGAATCTGTGGAAAGTGCAACTTGCATACTGACAAGCCTTTGCCTGCACACCGTTGACGCGCGGAGGGTCCGCTGACACCTTCTCCACCTATGGACGGTTCCGCTTCTGGCGGACCCGGCGCGGGCGACTCCGCGCCGAGGTTCGCGACACTCACGCTCGACCGCCGCCGGTTCCTTGTGCTCATGGGGTCGGCAGCGGCCTACTCGATACTTCGCCCGCACGCCGCGCTCGCGCAGCGCATCGCAGGCGATGTGCCGCTGCAGTCGTGGAGCCTGCCCGAGACGTTGCCAGCCAACGGCATCGATGCCGCCCGTGCGCTGGTCGGCGCGGCGATCCTGGCGCCGAGCTATTGGAACGCGCAGCCGTGGCGCTTCGAGGTCGAAGGCGCCGAGCTGCGCCTGACGCTCGATGCCGCGCGCACGTTGCCCGGTTGCGATCCCGACCTGCGCTTCGCGCATCTCTCATTGGGTGCGGCGCTCGAGAATCTCTTGATCGCGGCGCGCGCTTGGGGCCAGCAGCCCAGCGTGCAGTACCTGCCCTGGGGGCCGGCCGCGCGCGCGAACTCGCCGTGGATCGCCGCAACGGTGCGATGGAAGAGCGGTGAACAGCATCGCGACCGCTTGCTGTTCTCCGCGCTTGGCGAACGCCGCACGAATCCGCGCGTGTACGACGGCCGCGCGATCACCATGCAGAGCCGCGCGCAACTCTCCGCGCAAGTGCCCGAGGAACTGCGGGTGCACTGGCTCGAGGATAAGCGCGACATCACGCGCATCGCCGCCCTCACCGCCGAAGCCACGCTGGCGCGGGCGAACGATCGCCGCGCGCAGACCGAGCGCTACGCGTACGTGCGCATGAATGCGAGCGAAGCGCGGCATCGCGGCGACGGCGTGACGCCCGACAACCTGGGTCTTGGCGGCCCGCTCAACGGCTTCGCGGCGCGCGCGCTCGATCCGCGCAGCCGCTTCCATCACTGGGGCGTCGAGAGCCTCGCGCGCGACGTGCACGATGCCGTGCGCTCCTCGGGCGCGCTGGCGTTGCTTACCGCGCCCAAGCGCCAGGACTCCAGCGCGATCGTGGCCGGTCAGGCCTACGAGCGTGTGGCGCTCACGGCCGCCACGCTTGGCATCGCGCAGCAACCGCTGTCGGCGCCGGTGGAATCGCCCAAGCACCGCGACACGCTCGCGCGCGCATTCGGCGCGGCCGGCGAGGAGCCGCTGCTGCTGGTGCGCCTGGGCCACGCGCACGCGCCGGAGCAGACGCCGCGGCGCGGCGTGGCGCTCGTGAGCACCTGGCGCGCGAGCTGAGCGCGGCACACGTGCCGGGGCGCGCGCCCGCGCGACTCAGCGCTTGAGCATGCGGAACGCCATGTCGCGGCCGTGGCCGTGCGCGATCGCCATCGATATCCACAGCAGCGCGAGGGATTCCAACAGCTGTGCCTGCGACAGCGGCCCCGCATCGAGCGGCTCGAAGCCCAGGTCGGCAGCGAGCTTCGCGGCCGTCTGCTTGGCTTCGGCGTCATCGCCGCAATAGAACATCGTCGCGGACTCGGTCCCGAACCGGGGATCGAGCATGATGTTGAAGCCCGTCGTGTTGAAGATCTTCACGACGCGCGCGCCCGGCGCCCATTCGGCCACCTGCTGTCCCGCGGAGCTACCCGCCGGTGCCGCCGATGTGAAGCCGGGGCCCACCGGGTTCGTGGCGTCGAGCACGACCTTGCCGCTCAGGTCGCCGAGTGCCGGTACCACGCTCGCGAGCGCCCCATACGGCACCGTGAGCACCACCACCTCGGCGTCGCGCGCGGCCATCTCGGGCGGCGCAAGCCGCGACGCAGCGCCGTTCACCTTGGCGGTGCCAGCATCGCGCACGCCGTAGACCACCTGATGGCCTTTCTGCTGCCAGCCGCCGCCAAGCGCCGAACCCACATTGCCGGCACCGATGATCGCGATATTCATGAAGGGACTCCCTTGTTCGTGCACCGGTCAGCTTCCGCTGACGGTCATCGCCTCGATCAACAGCGTTGGGCAAGCGACCGACGTGCGGAAATCCAGGTCGCTGCCCACAGCGACGATGTGCTGCAGCATCTCGAGCGAGTTCCCGGCAACGGTGACGCCGTCGACCGGAAACTGCATCTCGCCGTTCTCGACCCAGAAGCCTTGCGCCTGGAATGAGTAGTCGCCGGTCACCGGGTTGTAGCCGAACGAGCCCTGGTCATCGTAGTAGAAGCCCTTGGTGACGCCTCGCAGGATCTCGTTGGCGCTCGTGTGGCCCGCCGCCACATACAGATTGTGATAACCCGTGCCCGGAGTACTCGCGAATCCGCGTACGCCATTCGCGGTCGGGCTCACGCCCGCGCGGCGCGCGCTGTAGTGGTCGTATGCGAATTGCTGCAGCACGCCGTCCTGGAGATGCACATTGCGCCGCGTGCGCAGGCCCTCGCTGTCGTAGGGACTCGTGCCCAGGCCGCCGGCGAGCGCGCCGTCATCGATGAGTGTCACCAGTGCCGACGCCACCTTCTGGCCCAGCTTGCCGGTGAGCCATGATGAACGCCTGAGCACGCTCTCGCCCGTGAAGGCGTCATACATCTGCGCGATCCATGTGGCGGCGATGTCGGGGTGCATGATCACCGGTACGCGCTGCGTGGGCACCGTGCGTGCGCCGATGCGCGCGAGCGCGCGGCGCGACGCTTCGCGCCCCAGGCCCTCCATCGCCGGCAGGTCGGCCAGATGGCGCTTGGTCATGCCGTATACGCCCGTCTGCTGCTTGCCACCTTGGTCATCGGCCAGCGCCACGACCCACGCGCTCACGCTGGTGCCCTCCCAGCTGCGCGAGACGCCGTGCGAGTTGGCGATGGCGAACGCGCCGCTGCTGCTGGAGACGCTCGCGCCATCGGTGCGCTTGATGCGCGGGTCGGCCGCGAGCGCCGCGCGCTCGAGCTCGAGCGCCATGTCGATCTTGGCCTCGGGCGAGAGCTCCATCGCCGCGGGGTCGAACAGTTTCATGGATTCCGCGAGTCCCGGCTCTTCGGGACCGGCCTCCTCGAGTGTCGGCGCGCCATTGGCCGGATCGGGCGTGGCGAAGCGCGCGAGCGCGACCGCGCGCCGGGCCAGGTCGTCGATGCCTGGAGCCGACAAGTCGGTCCCCGAGCAGAACCCCACCGCGCCGCCGACGATCGCGCGCACGCCCAGTCCGAGCGTGCCACTTTGCTTGAGTGTCTCGATGTCGCCGCCGAGCACGCTCACGGTGAAGGCGCGCGAGCTCTCGAGGCACGCGTCCGCCACATCGGCGCCGGCCGCGCGGGCGCGTTCGACGGCGTGCTTCGCGTGGGCGATCAGCTGCTCGGGTGTAGCGCTGCGTGTGGTCATAGCGCTGTGCCGCCGACCGTGATGCCCGTGAAGCGCACGGTCGGCTGGCCCACGCCAACGGGCTTCCACTGGCCGTCCTTGCCGCACGAGCCGGTGGTGCCGTCGATCGCGAGGTCGTTGCCCACGCCGTCGATCTTGAGCATCGCGTCGTTGCCATTGCCGGCAAGCGTCGCGTTGCGCACGGGGTGCGTGAGCTTGCCCTTCTCGATCTGCCACGCTTCGGTGACTTGGAACGAGAAGTTGCCGTCGGCCGGGCTCACCGAGCCGCCGCCGAGTTTCTTGCAGTACAGCCCGCGCTCGACCGATGCGATGAGCGCCTGCGGATCGTGCGGGCCCGGCTCGATGTACGTGTTGGTCATGCGGCAGAGCGGATAGTCACGGTACGACGCGCGCCGGCCGTTGCCTGTGGGCGTGTTGCCCGTGAGCGCGGCATTGAGTTTGTCCCACATGTAGCCCACGAGCACGCCGTCCTCCACCAAGACCGTCCGCTGCGCGGGCGTGCCTTCGTCGTCAATTCGAAAAGACCCGCGGCTGTTCGCGATCAGGCCCGAGTCCACGATCGTGACGCCCTTGGCCGCCACCTGCTGACCCTTCTGTACGGCGCGGATCGAGCTGCCCTTGCGGATCGTGTCGCCTTCCATGCTGTGGCCGAAGCACTCGTGCACCATCACGCCGCCCCAGCCGTTGCAGACCACCACCGGATACGAGCCGCCCTCGGGCTCGCGCGCGCTCAGCAGCAGCACGGCGCTCGCGGCGGCTTCCGTTGCGAGCGCTTCGGGCGTGCGGTCCCGCAGGTAGTATTCGAGCTCGACCTGGCCGCCGGCAGCCGCGAAGCCCTCTTGGCGCTCGTCGCCATCGAGCGCGAGCGCGCTCACCACCAGACGCGAGAGGTAGGTGCGGTCCTCCGCCCACTGCCCGTCGCTGTCGGCGATCACAAAGCTCTTGGCCGACGTCGCGAGCGACACGCTCACTTCCTTGATGCGCGCGTCGTGCGAGCGCGCGCTCGCGTCGGCGCGGCGCACCATGTCGGCGCAGCGCGTCTCATCGAGCTCGATCGGCGCCGGGTGTGCGAGCGTGAAGGGGGCCGGCGCCTCGCTCACGCGGAACGCTTGCGGCGCCGCGCGTGCAACGCCGTCACGCGCAACGCGCGCCGCCACACGCGCGGCCTCGCGCAGGTCGTTCGCCGCGAAACCGTCGGCATAGGCGTAGCCCGTCTTCTCGCCGGCGAGCGCGCGGATGCCCACACCATTCAGGACCGAGTACGACGCCGCTTTGATGCGGCCCTCGTCGAACGAGAACGCCGTGAACACGGTGTGCTCGGCGTAGACGTCGGCGAACGACGCGCCCGAGGAGCGGGCGATGCCGAGCAGCTCGGCGACCAATTCGCGGGGAACGAGGCGCGTCAGATCGGGAGGAGCGGGATTCGCAGGCATAGCCTCATCCGTGAAGGAGGGAACAGCGCAGCCGCGACTGTAGCGGTGGGGAAGAGGGGCCTCAAATTGACCAATCGTTATCGCCCGGGGCCGCGCACTCCTTTAGATTCACCCAACGCACCCCTCGGCGTGTGCGGCTCGACGCGGCAGAGCGGGCCGATCCTGCGCAGTTCCCACGTGGAGCCAACCCCATGCGCCTGATGCGATCGCTGTGCTTGTTGTTGCTGCTGTGGCCCGGCGCCTCGAGTGTACGCGCCGCGCAGGCCACGCCTCCGGCCACGCCACGCCGCGTGCGTCTGTACCTGGATTGCGGTGAGGCCGCATGCGATGAGGAGTTCCTGCGCCGCGAGATCCCGTGGGTCGATTGGGTGCGCGACCGTGCGGACGCCGATGTGCACGTGCTCATCAGCACGCAGCGCACCGGATCCGGCGGCAACGAGCACACGCTCTTCGTGACGCGCCTGCGCGGCGAGGCGCCGGCTTCGGACACGCTCAAGTTCGTCACACCGCCTGCGACCAGCGACGACGACCTGCGCCACCGCTTCGCGCAAGACTTGGAAGTGCTGCTCGCACGCGATGCCGTCGTGCGCGATGGCGGCGACCGCCTGGAGGTGCGCTTACGGTCCGCGCCAGCCGCTGCGCCCGCGGCTGCAGCGCCCGCGCGCGATCCGTGGAACCGCTGGGTCTACCGGCTCTCCGGCAACGGCTACTTCAACGGCGAGAAGACCTATCGGCAGGCGAATCTCTACGGCACGCTCTCGGCCAATCGTGTCACCGAACTCTTCAAGCTCGGCGCGAGCGTGAACGAGAACTACTCCGAGAGCCGCTACACGTTCGATGATGGCTCCCGTTTCACGAGTATCAGCCGGGGCTGGAGCGTGAACGCGAAAGGCGTGAAGAGCATCAAGGCGCGTTGGGCGACCGGCGTGAACGTGAACCTCTTCAACAGCAGTTACGTGAATGTGGAGCGCAGCGTCGGCATCTCACCCGCGCTCGAATACGATGTCTTCCCGTATTCGGAATCGTCCCGCCGGGAGCTCACGCTCGGATACCTGATCGGCGCGCGCGACGTGCGCTACGCCCAGGAGACGCTCTACGGCAAGACGCGCGAGACACTGTGGTCGCACTCCTTCGACGCGACGTTATCGCTGCGGCAACCGTGGGGATCGATCACGCTCGACGGCACCGCTGCGCAATACCTGCACGACGCGTCGAAGTACCGGCTCTCGGGTTACACGCAGGCCAGTCTCAAGCTGGTCCGCGGCCTGAGCCTGGACTTCTACGCCAGCGGTTCGAAGATCCAAGACCAGCTCGGCTTGCCGCGCGGCGCCGCGTCCGACGCCCAGGTGATCGCCCGCCAGCGCCAGCTCGCGACGGCGTACCAGTACTACGGCACGGTGGGCCTCAGCTACACGTTCGGGTCGATCTTCCAAAGCGTGGTCAACCCGCGGCTGGATAACTCGTTGGGTGGGTTCTAGCCCGGGCCAAGGATCGAGTGCGCGTTTCTGAATCTCCGGTCAGTTCCCGGCATCAGAGCTGTTGACCGGGCGGTCAGTTGTCGAATATTATTATCTGACCGGTCAGTCATCACCACAACGCTCACCCAGGGAACGACATGCACCCCGAGTCCACTTCGCCCGTCCCGGCCCCCGCCGGGCCGCGTTGGCATCGTCGCAAGCAGGCACGGCCGTCCGAGATCCTCGACGCCGCGCTGATCGAATTCGTCGAGCACGGCTTCGCCGGCTCGCGGCTGGAAGACATCGCGCGTCGCGCGGGCTGCACCAAGGGCACGATCTTCCTGTACTTCGACAGCAAGCAGGAGCTCTTCAAGGCCATGGTGCGCCGCACCATGCTGCCGGTGCTTGAGACGGGCGAGTCGCTCGTCGAGCGCCACGAAGGCACCGCGCAGGAACTCCTCGTGAGCCTGCTCCGCCAGCGCTTCGAATACATGACCAACACGGCGGCCTGCGCGTTGCCGAAGCTCATGCTCGCTGAAGCGGCCAACTTTCCCGAACTCGCGCGCTTCTATCACGACGAGATCATCACGCGCAGCCACGCCATCATCGAGCGCGCGCTCAAGACGGGCGTCGAACGCGGCGAGTTCCGCCCCATGGACACCTCGAATGTCGCGCGCGCAGCGGTCGCGCCCTTGTTACTGGTCGCCGCCTGGAAGTTCTCATTCATGAAGCACGCCAAGGTCGATCTCGACCCGGTGGCGTATTTCGAGACCGCCCTCGACGTGTTGCTGCGTGGCATCCGCCGCGATGGCGCACAGGAGCCGCATCCGCATGCGTGATACCGGCCGCTTCTTCCTGTTCGCGATGGCGATGTGGGCCGGCACGCTGGCGACTCATGCGCCCGCCTCCGCCGCCGACTCGCGTACGCTCACGTTCCACGATGCCATCACGGCGGCTGCCAGCGGCAATCCGGCGGTGACGCTCGCACAGCTGCGCGAGCACGAGGCCGGCGCCCGCGTCACGCAAGCGCGCAGCGTGTTCCTGCCGAGCGTGATGGGCACCGCCAGCATGGCGGACCGCACGTTCAACGTGGTCGCACAGGGCATCTCATTCAAGCTCCCGAACGGTCAGGCCTTTGGGCCGCTCATCGGCCCGATCGGCCTGGTCGACGCCCGCGCCAAAGTCTCGCAGCCGATCGTGGACCTTTCGGGTTGGCAGCGCCTGCGCGCGTCACGCTACGGTGTGCAGAGCGCCCGCGCCGAAGCATCGCTCACCGCCGAAGGTGCTTCACAGAGCGCGGCGCTCGCGTATCTGCGCGCCGCCCGCGCCGAGGCGCTGGTGCATGCGCGCGAATCCGATCTGGGCCTGGCCGACGACCTTCGCACCCTCGCCGAAGCGCAACTCTCGGCAGGTACGTCGCCGGCGATCGACGCGACTCGCGCGCGCACGCAAGTGAGCGTGCAGCGCGGTGCGCTCGTGATGGCCAAGAACATGCGCGACCGCGCCCACATCGACCTGGCGCGTGCGCTGGGAATCGATCCCGCGACGACGATCGCGCTTGCGGATTCGCTCGACGCCGCGCTCGGCGACGCGGGCGTCCCGGGCGATACCGACGCAGCGGTGCGCTTCGCGGCGGAGCACCGGCTCGAGCTCATGCAGGAAGAAGCCAAGCTCGCCAAGGCGAAAGCCGAGAAGGCTGCCACGCAGGCCGAGCGGCTGCCTCGCTTGGACGCTGCGGCCGACTGGGGCCAGAGCGGCCAGCACTGGGGCGATGCGATCTACACGCGCCAGTATGCCCTCGCTCTCTCGGTGCCCGTGTTCGATGGCGGCCGGCGCGAAGGCCGGCTGAACGAACAAGAGGACGTGGTGCGCGAGTCCCAGGTGCGCGCCAAGGACCTGCGCGACCAGGTCGCGAGCGATGTGCGCGTGGCGCTGCTCGACCTGGCTTCGGGCGTGGAGCAGGTGAGCGTGGCGCGTGAGCGCCTGCAGCTCGCGCAAGCCGAAGTCACCCAAGCGACCGACCGCTTCACGTCGGGCGTTGCGGGCAACATCGAAGTGATCGAAGCCCAGTCCTCGCTGCTGCGCGCGCGCGATGCCGACATCGACGCCCGTTTCGCAGTGGCCAATGCGCGTATCGCGCTCGCTCGCGCCGCTGGTGTGGCGCGGCAGATGCGCTGACCTCTTTCTTCCATCCGCGTTCCATCCTCAAGGAGCTCCCCGATGTCCACCGCACCTGCCAACTCTGAAAGCGCCGCCGCCCCTGTAGTGGCTGCGCCCACAAAACCCAAGGCCAATCCCGCACCGATCATCCTGGGGCTCATCGCGCTCGTCGCGGTGGCCTACGGCGCGGAGCGCTTCGTGTGGGGTCGCACGCACGTGCGCACGGATAACGCGCAGGTCGAGGGCAATGTCGTGCCGGTGCTCGCGCGGGTGTCGGGTTATATCGCGGCGATCCCTGTGAAAGAGAACCAGCCCGTGCAGGCCGGCGACGTGCTCGTGCAGATCGACGACCGCGAACTCAAGGCCAAGCTCGCGCAGGCCGAGGCGGATCTCCAGGGCGCGCTCGCGAACGTGAGCCAGAAGGGGCGTGTGGGCCAGATCGAAGCGCAGGAGGCCGCGGCGCAGGCGACGGTGGCACAGGCCGAAGCGAATGCGCGCAAAGCGCATGACGATCTGCAGCGGTACATCACGCTGTCGTCGCGCAATGTGGTGAGCAAGCAGCAGCTCGACGGCGCACGCGCAGCGTTCGAAGCCGCCGATGCCGGGCTGCTCGCAGCGCGCAAGCAGGTGCAGGCGATCCAAGCTTCCTTGAATGGCGCCAACGCGCGCGTCGCCGCGCTGCAGGCCGCCAAGGAGCAGGCCACATTGCAAGTCTCGTTCACGCGCATCCTGGCACCCGTGAGTGGTGTGGTGAGCCGCAAGAGCATCGACCTGGGACAGTTCCTGCAGCCGGGGCAGACCACCATGGCCGTGGTCCCGCTCGACGACGTGTGGGTCGTGGCCAACCTGAAGGAGACCGAGGTCGAGCACGTGCGCGTGGGCGATGCGGTCGAGGTCGAGGTCGACGCGTATCCGCACCACAAGTTCCAAGGCCACGTCGAGAGCGTGAGCCCCGCCACGGGCGCGAAGTTCTCGCTGCTGCCGCCGGACAACGCCACGGGCAACTTCACCAAGGTCGTGCAGCGCATCCCGGTGCGCGTGCGTGTCGACGGCGCCAATGATCCCAAGTTCCCGCTGCGCCCCGGCATGAGCGCCGACATCACCGTCACGACCAAGTAAGCCCGCGCATGTCCACCCTCGCAGCGCCGGGCGCACGCGCCCTGCAGATGGATGACTCCTACCGGTTCCGGTGGATCATCGCGATCACGGTGACGCTGGCGTCGATCCTCGAGATCCTCGACACCAGCATCGTGAACGTGGCGATCCCGCACATGATGGGCACGCTCGGCGCGACGCTCGACCAGATCACGTGGGTGTCGACGGGCTACATCGTCGCCAACGTGATCGTGCTGCCGGTGACCGGTTGGCTGAGCGCGTACTTCGGCCGCCGCCGTTACTTTGCCGGCTCGATCGCGCTTTTCACGATCGCGTCAGTCCTTTGCGGCAGCGCGCATACGCTGAGTGAGCTCGTGGTGTGGCGCATCGTCCAGGGCCTGGGCGGCGGCGCGCTGCTGTCGACCTCGCAGGCCATTCTGTATGAGGTATTCCCGCCCGAAGAGTACGGCCAGGCGATGGCCATCTTCGGCGTGGGCGTGATGGTCGGCCCCACCTTGGGGCCCACGCTCGGTGGATATATAACGGACGCGTTCTCGTGGCCCTGGATCTTCTATATCAACGTGCCGTTCGGTATCTTCGCGTTCTTCATGAGCCTGTCGTTCATCAAGAACTCGCGCTTTCAGAAGCGCTCGGAAGAGATCGACTGGCTGGGGCTGTTCCTGCTCGCGCTCGGTATCGGTACGCTGCAGACCATGCTGGAACGCGGTGAACGATTGGACTGGTTCCAATCCAAAGAGATCATCGCCTACACGGTCACGAGCGTGGTGTCGATCGCGTGGTTCGTGTGGCATGAACTCACCACCGAGCATCCGGTGATCGACCTGCGCATCCTGAGCAACCGCCAATTCGCGATCGGCTGCGCGCTGGGCGGTGTGTTGGGTGTGTGCCTGTACGCGACCGTATTCGTGCTACCGGTGTACCTGCAGCAATTGCTCTCTTACACCGCCAACCAGACCGGCATGGTCATCCTGCCCGGCGCGATCGCGAGCGCGGTCACGATGGCCATGATGTCGCGGACCCTCGGGAGAGTCGACGGCCGGCGCTTCGCCATGGTGGGCGCGGTGCTCTTCGCGGTGGCGATGTGGCAGTGGTCGCGCTTCACGCTCGACAGCGGCGGCCATGACTTCTTCTGGCCACTCATCCTGCGCGGCATCGCGCTCGGCATGGTGTTCATCCCGCTCAACAACCTGGCCATGGCCGAACTGCCCATGACCAGGATCGCGGCCGGCACGGGTTTCTATAATCTCTGCCGCCAGCTGGGCGGCAGCATCGGCATCGCCGTCACCGCGCAGATCGTCTCGCACATGAACGCGTCGAACCGCGCGGCGCTCTCGGAGCACGTGTCCGCATACAGCCCGGTGACTATGCAGCGCATCGAGCGTATGACGCAGTGGTGGATGCTGCATGGCATGAACATGGCACAGGCGCGCATGCGCTCCATCGGCGCCATCTATGGCGAGGTCGCGCGGCAGGCGTCGATGATCACGTTCGAGCACATCTTCCTGCTGTTCGGCTCGCTGTTCGTGATCTCGTTGCCGCTGATCGCGATGCTGCACTACAAGCCGGGGCAGGTTCGGGGTGGTGGCGCGGGGCATTAGAGGGTGGAAACGTGGGATGGCTCAGGGTGGAAACGTGGCCTCCGGCCACGTGTGCCTGAGGCCCGGCATGGCCTTTGCGGTTCTCCTTGTGTGGACTACCGGGGAGGTGCATCCGTGCGGGCGGGTGTGGCGCGCGAAGGCGTCGAATTCCCGCTTGTGACGCGAGCCCCGCGCATCGCACCATAGAAGCACGAACACCCCACTCCATCCGGGGCCGGCCGTGCAATCTGCATGGCCCCTTGCAGAAGGACGTCTCCATGCGCCGCTACGCCATCCTGCTCGTTGCTCTCGCTGTGACCGCCGCTCTGGTGGCCTTCCCGCGCCATCTGGTCTCGCGCGTGAATGCGGCCGCCGATTTCGCCCACTACGAGAGCTCGCAGGTGCACCCGTTGGCGCTCACACCCGACGGCACCAAGCTGCTCGTGTGCAATACGCCGGACGCGCGCTTGTCGGTCTTCGACATCACCGGCGCCGCGCCGGTGCGCATCGGCGAGATCCCCGTGGGCCTCGAGCCGGTGTCGGTATGCGCCCGTACGAATGGCGAAGCGTGGGTGGTCAACAACCTCTCGGATGACGTGAGCATCGTCGACCTGGCCACCATGAACGTGAAGGCGACCCTTAAGGTGGGCGACGAGCCCAACGACGTGGTCTTCGCCGGTACGCCGGAGCGCGCGTGGGTGAGTGTCACGCAGGAAGACGCCATCAAACTCTACGACCCCGCGAACCTGGCCGCCGCGCCACAAGTGATCGCGGTGCCCGCGCGCTCGCCGCGCTCGTTGTCGACGGGCCCCAACAAGCGCTGGGTCTACGCCGCGATCTTCAACAGCAACCATGGCGCATCGATCTTGCCCGCTGCGGTCGCCGGGGATTCGCTGGCACCGTTCTCGCCGCCGGTCGCGGCCGGACTGCCTGCGCCGCCCAAGGTGGGCATGCTCATCAATCGCGCCTCGGGCATCTGGCGCGACGTGAACTTCAAGCCTTGGAACACTGCGATTCCGTATAACGTGCCGCTCGTGGAACTCTTCCAGTACGACGCCGACACCCACGTGCAGACGCGAGTGAACGGCGACATCGCCACGATCATGATGGGCACCGACGTGAACCCCGTCACCAACTTCCCGGCGATCACGGGAACGTATCAACTGCTCGAGCTGCGCTATGAGCCCACGGTGCGCGGTCACATCACCGAGACGCGCGTGGCGATCTTCGACTCTCTCGGGCATCGCAACCTGGTGAGCCTGAACCCGCAGATCAATTATACGGTCGTGCCCGGCACGCAGGCGGAGCGCGACTCCGCGATCGGCATGCCGACCGGCGTCGCATGGTCGGCCGATGGCCACCGGCTGTTCGTCACGTCACTCTCGACCGACAAGCTCGCCGTGGTGAACGATGTCGGCGTGCTGCTCGCGCGCGTGCCGACGCTTGCCGGGCCCTCCGGTGTGATCGCCGATCGCACCCGTAACCGCGTGTACGTGCTGGGGCGTTACCACAACCAGCTGCAGACGCTTTCGACCGCGAACTTCACTTCGCTCGCCATCACCCGCGTGGGCTTCGATCCCACGCCCGACGACGTGGTGAATGGGCGCAAGTTCTTCTATGGCGGCTTCACGTCGGGTCACGGCGATCAGTCGTGTGCGAGCTGCCACCTGTTCGGCGACATGGACGGCCTCGCGTGGGACCTGGGCAACCCCCAGGGCACCATGGCGCCGCCGCCGCCGGGTATGCTGGATCCGCTGCTCACGGGCTACCACCCGATGAAGGGGCCCATGGTCACGCAGTCGCTTCGCGGACTGCCGAACACCGGCGTGCTGCACTGGCGCGGTGACCGCACCGACCTGACGGCTTTCAACGGTGCGTTCGTCTCGCTCATGGGCCGCGCGGTGCAGCTGCCCGATTCGGAGATGGCGGCGTTCAGCGCATTCGTGATGCCGCTGCAGTATCCGCCGAACCCGAACCAATTCCTGGATCGCAGCTTCCGCGATGCGCCCAGCGGCCAGGCGAGCGCCGTGCGCGGGCGGAACTTCTACCTGAACACCGTGGTCGATGGCCCACTCAAGTGCGTGAACTGCCACGCGCTGCCTACCGGCACGAACGGCCAAGTGATCAACAAGGCCGCGCTGCTGGAAGTGAACGACATGAAGGTTCCGCAGCTGCGCAATCTCTACAAGAAATCCGGCTTCAGCCAGTTGGCGAGTGCCGTGAACAAGCGCGGCTTCGGCTACACGCACGACGGTGCCTCGGACAACCTGTTCGACTTCCTTAAATTCCCGGGCTTCAACTTCGGCTCCAACGTGACGGCGGCCAATGCGACGCGTCGCGACATCGAGGCGTTCCTGTTGTCGTTCGACACGGGTACCGCTCCGGCGGTCGGCGCGCAGGCCACGTTTGACGGCAGTGCGAACGACGCAGCGAACGTCGCGCGCATGGACACTCTCACGACGCGCGCCGATGCGGGCGATTGCGATGTGATCGCTAAGGGCCGCATCGGCACCACGCCGCGCGGCTGGAAGTACAACGGCGTGGGCCAGTGGATCAGCGACCTCGCGAACGATGCGCCCATCTCGAGCGCGCAGTTGCGCGCACTGGCCTCGACCGGCCACGAGATCACGATCACCGGCGTGCCTCCGGGTACGGGCACGCGCGCCGGCATCGACCGCGACCGTGACGGCTACCGCGATGCCGATGAACTCGCCGCCGGCTCCGACCCCGCCGACCCGGCGTCGACGCCGACCACAGCCGTGGGCGGCGCTCCCACGGTGCGTGTGGGCCTGCGCGCCGTGAGCCCGAATCCCATGCATTCGAGCGCGGCGATCGACTTCGCGCTGTCGCGCGATGGCGCAGTGGACCTGGCGGTCTACGATCTGTTGGGCCGTCAGGTGCGCACACTCGCGAATCACCAGAAGATGGCCGCCGGCGCCCAGCGCCTGCCGTGGGACGGCCGCCGCGACGACGGCGGCGCCGCCAACGCGGGCGTGTACTTCGTGCGCCTCAAGACCGCCGACGGCACGTGGTCGCGGATGATCGTGCGGGTGCCTTAGGATCCGCGGGCGGTCCGCGAGCGTGAAGCGCGCTTCACTTTCTTGAGCCTGTACGTCATGCGTGGCGCGAAGACGGGGTGTATCTTCGCGTCACTATGACTGACACCGAACGCTCTTCTGTGGCCGCTTCGGCGGCCCGCGCCGCTGCGGAATCGCTGCCCATCGTCGAAGGCGAAGGCTGCCTCGAGATCCTTGCCGATCGCATGCACAAGCAGCCCGGTGTGCTGGCGATCGAGGCGAACTTCCGCGCAAGCACGCTCATGGTGCGGTACGAGCCGGAGCGGATCACGCCGGACCAACTGAACGAACTCGCCGATGAAGTCGGCAGCCTGTTCGCGCGCCGTGTCACCGCTTGCGAGCAGCGCGAAGGCTCCGCCGCGTGCGCGGAGTGCGCGCTGCGCATGGGCGCGCGGCCGCCGCAGGTGGCGCCTGAGTTCGAGACGCTCTCGGATGAAGGGCGCATCGGCCTGGCGCGCCGCGACGGGACGCTGCACGGCGTCGAGGTCGTCCGTCCGCTCGCGAGCAAGCCCTGGGGCGCAAAATTCTCGCCGCAAGAAGAAGAGCATCACTCGCAAGGCCGCGCCATGGTCACGCTCACGTTCGTTTGCCTGGCGGCGCTGGTGGCCGGCATGGCGGTTGAGCGCACGGCGCTGCCGTCGCTGGTCCCGCACCTGCTCTATGCGCTGGCCGCGGTCACCGGTGGCTGGTTCGCCACGCTGAGCACGTTCGAGTCGCTGCGCGCGTTCAAGTTCGACGTGAACCTGCTCATGATCCTGGCCGCCGCAGGCGCAGCGGCGATCGGCTACATCTTCGAAGCCGCCGTGCTCATGTTCCTGTTCTCGCTCAGCAACACGCTCGAGATCTACACCATGGGCCGCACACGGCATGCGCTGCATGCCTTGCTCAAGCTGCGCCCCTCGCGCGCGCTCGTGCGCCGGGACGGGCGCGAGATCGAGGTCGAGGCCGAGGCCGTGCGTGTGGGCGAGACGTGCATCGTCAAGCCAGGCGAGGCGATCCCGGTCGACGGCAACGTGACGCTCGGAGCTTCTTTGGTGGACCAGAGCAGCCTCACGGGCGAGTCCGTCCCGGTCGAGAAGAATCCCGGTGACAAAGTCTTCGCGGGCACGCTCAACCAGCAGGGCGTGCTGGAGCTCACGGCCACGCGCGCGGCGCAGAACAGCGCGCTGGCCCGTATCGTTCAACTGGTGCAGGAGGCGCAGGAGCAGAAGTCGCATACGGAAGAAGTCGCCGAATGGGTGGGACGCTACTACACGATCGTAGTCATGATCGGCGCTGCGCTCATGCTGATCGTGCCGATCTTCGTGCTGCATCATGAGTGGCACGCGGCCTTCTACCGCGCGATGACGCTGCTGGTGGTCGCCTCGCCGTGCGCGCTCGTGATCGCGACGCCGGCGACGATCCTGTCCGCGATCGCCAATGCGGCGCGCAATGGCATCCTGTTCAAGGGCGGCCGCTTCATCGAAGCGCTCGCCAGTGTGAAGGTGATCGCGTTCGACAAGACCGGCACGCTCACGAAGGGCCGCTTCGAGGTCACCGACGTCGAGGTGTTCGATGGCGCCGATGAGACCGCGCTGCTCGCCGCGGCCGCCGCGGCGGAGAAGCGCTCGCCGCACCCGCTGGCACAGGCGGTGGTTCGCGCCGCAGAGGAACGGGGCATCGCTGTGGAAGCGGCCGAGGCCATGACGAACCAGATCGGCAAGGGCCTCACGGCGCAGGTGCGCGGGATGACCGTGGCTATCGGCACGCCGGACCTTTTCACGAGCTTGCAGCTCGCCGCGCCCGAAGCGGTGGTCGCGCGCACGCGTGCGCTCGCCGACGAGGCCAAGACCGCGATGATCGTGAGCTTCGGCCCGCACTGGGGCGTGATCGCCGCCGCCGACCAGGTGCGGCCCACCGCCAAGGCGACGGTCGAGCGCCTGCACCAGCTGGGCGTCTCGCGCTTGGCGGTGCTCTCGGGCGACAACCTGCGCACAGTCGAGGCCATCGCGCGCCAGACCGGCGTGGACGAGCATCACGGCGAGCTGATGCCCGAAGACAAGGTGCGCGTGATCGCCGACCTCGAGAAGCGCTACGGCGGCGTGGCCATGATCGGCGATGGCGTCAACGATGCGCCGGCGCTGGCGCGTGCGACGGTCGGTATCGCCATGGGCGGTATCGGCAGCGATGCCGCCATGGAGAGCGCCGATGTGGTGCTCATGGCCGACGACCTGTCGTCGCTGCCCTACGCCGTGCAGCTCACGAAGCGCGCGAAGCAGGTCGTGATCCAGAACATGGTGATCGCCTCGGGCGTCATGCTCATGCTGGTCACATGGGTGTTCGCGGGGGAGCACCTGCCCATGGGCGCGCTCAAGTTGCCGATCGCCGTCTCGGGCCACGAAGGCAGCACGGTGGTGGTGATCCTGAATGGCCTGCGGCTGCTGGGTGGCCGTCGCGGCCCACGCTGAGCCGCGGCTATTCCGGGTGCTCGGGCGCTTTCGTGGGGCCGTTTTCCACGGTGCCCAGCGCGGTCACGATCACGTTGTCGTAGTAGACCGTGCACTGCGCCACGCCGCCCGTGTACGCGGGTAGCGCGATGCGGCCCTGCGGCCGGCGTTGGTCCGTGCGCACGATCTTGAGTTCGCCGTTCACCGCCACGGTGTAGCGGCTGCCGCGCACCTCGACGCGAATGTGATTCCACGTCCCGTTCGCGTTCACGACCGCGGACTTGCCCAGCGGCCATTCGCGCAGGTACATGACCACGTCCTGGTACGTGCCGCCGCGCAGGTCCACGCCCACGCCGGCCGTTCCCTGTGCGCGCACGATGACGCCCTTGTCGACGCCGCGCATCATGCACACGTCGAGGTCGACCGCGTAATCCGTCCACGACTCATCGCCCGCGTAGATCAGGCTGCGTTGTTGCTTGAGGTCGGGCAGGTCCGCGCGCAGCATGCCGTGTGTGACCGACCACACCTTGGGCTGTTCGGTCTGCCAGAGCGAGAGGCCGCTCGAGAAATCGTCGGCGAAGAGCACGCCGCTCTCGGGCGGCGCGAAGCGTGGCGGCTGCGGCGGATTCGCGAAGCGCGTCGGGTCGGCCGCGCCGTTCAACAGCAGAAGCGGCGCTGCGAGCAGCAAGAAGTGCCAGCGGATACGCATGAGCCCCCAACGTGAGCGCGTGAGCGACGCCACCAAAATGCGGCGCGGGTGCGGATTCGTCAATGAGAGGGCGCTGCGAGCGCGGCTCAGAAGCGCCAGGCGATCCCGGCTTGCAGCTGCGTGGTGTGGCCGCCGGCGCCGTGGTCCTGCTCCCAACCCGCGTTCAGGTACGCGCGACGGAAGAGCGACGCGTCAGCATCGAGGCTCTGCCACGTCTCGGTGTCGTCCAGGCCGATCGCGAGATTGCGCGCGGTGCGCTGGCCGCTGGCGAAGTCCACGCGCAGTCCCTGTCGCGGCTCGCACGACAGGCTGCCGGAATAGAGCTTCGATTCGAGCGACAGACTGGTGAGACCTGATGCGCGGCCACGCACGGCCACGTTCCAAGGCGTGAGCCTCTGCACCTCGGCGCCGCCCGACCAGGAATGCACCGGATCGCCGCCCGAACCCTGGCGGCCTTCACCGTTCAAGCGCAGGTGTGACCCAAAGGTCAGCTGCGCGCCGCCCCAAGCGCCCTGACGGTAGGTGTCGTCGAACTGTGTTTCGGGCGTGAGGCGATCGCGGTAGAGCCGCACGTTGTGACGGTTGTCGAAGCCCGCATCGGCGCTCAGCCACTTCGTGACGGGTGCGCGCAGAGTGGCGAACGTGCTGGTCGGCGAAAGCACCGGCGCGCCAAGATCGCGCTTCCAGCCGCGGTTCACGTCGACCTCCTGTGAGAATGTGGCATTGGTCGCGCCTGAGAACCACGACGACTGTGCGAATACGAAGTCACGGTTGGGCTGACCTTTCGATTGCGAGGTCACGCCGCCGAGTGAGACCGACCAATGCCGCGTGGAGACCGGCGGCTGGTGGAACTCCACGAACGCGCCGGTCTGCATGATGTCGCCGGAGAACGAATAACGCTCGGGATCGGGTTGTGTGCCGCTGAAGAGGCCGATCGAATGATGATCGTTGCCGGTCTGCAAGAGCGCGCCGTCGAACAGGCTGATCGCCGCGAGCGTGGGCGAGATCTGCCGGCCCAGCGTGAACCGCCGACGTGGATCGCCCATACCGTGCACCGTGAGCGACGCTCGGTACACGCGCGCGAACTGGTCCGTCACGCTGCCGGTGCCGGCGAAGCTGCGCGTGGTGCGGCGGTTGCGCATGTCGAGCGAGAGGTCCATGCGGCCGCCCGCGTACGAGGTGGCCTCCGCGCGCAGGTCGAGCGCCGGCTGCTGGAACTGGCCGCCGCCCGGCGTGTCCACGCTGAGCCAGCGTGCACCGATGCGGCCGCGCAGGCGCGCAGTCTCGGGCTTGCGCGCGGCGGGCACGGCGGCCGCGATGGGCGCTGGCTTGGGCACGACGGGCACGACGGGCACGACTGCCGCACTGGGTGCCGCGGGCACCGGAGCGGCCTCATGGAAGATCACCGAATCGCCCACAGCCAAGGTGGCGCTCGTCCACAGCGTGTCGCACGAGGAGCGGTGATTCGACGCCACGTTCACCCGCACGAGAGCGATGCGCGCGCCCTCGCGCAGCACCGTCACGGTGTCGCCCGCCGACAGGCCCTCGGCGTGACCCGCGTCCACATACACGCTGGCGCCCGTGAGGTACGTCACGCGCGAGCCGCCCGCCAGCGCCCACGCGGGGGCTAGCAACGCGACGAGGCCGGCAAGGACGATCGGGCGCCGCATCAGTTGCGCCCCGTGGGATGGCAGCGATAGCACGCGGCGCTGTCGTACGAGTAATTGCGCACCTGCGAGTGGTGTCCGTCGGTCGTGACCTTGTCGCTGTGCGGGTGGCACGACAGACAGGTGAACGATGAGAAGTCCGTGGCCACCTGATGGCAATCGGAACACATACTCCAGCGGCCCACGTGCGTTCCGGAATAGATCGGGAACCAACTCGCGTCGTGTGCGAACGTGGCACCCGCCCATTGCGTGGTGGTGTGGCACGTCGCGCAGTTCGCCGCCGGGAAGTGCGCGGCCGCGTGGCTGGGGACGGCCGAGTTGTACTTGTCCATGTGGCAGTCCATGCACGCGGTGGACTTGCCCTTGAACACATTGTCGCCATGGCAACTCGTGCACGCGGCTTGTACGTGCGCGCCGGTGAGCGGGAACGTGGTGAGCGTGTTGTGGTCGAACGTGGCGCCGGCCCATTGCGTGGTGTTGTGGCAGGTCGCGCAGATCGCCGCAGGGAAGCCCGATGCGGCGTGCGGCGGCGTCGCGGTGTCATACGTGCTCTGGTGGCACGAGGCACAGGCGGTCGACTTGCCCACGTACACGCCGTCGCTGTGGCAATCGCTGCACACACGCGCCGCATGCGCGCCCGTGAGCGCGAAGCTCGTCATGCGGTTGTGGTCGAACACCACGCCAGACCACTGCGTGGTGGTGTGACAGTTCGCGCAGTTCTGCGGTGTGAAGCCGGCAGGGCCGTGGGCCGGCGTGGCGGTGTTGTACTTGTCCGTGTGGCAGCTCATGCAAGCGGTCGACTTGCCCTTGTACACGCCGTCGCCGTGGCAACTGTTGCACGTGGCTTGCGTGTGCGCGCCCGTGAGCGGGAAGGCCGTGTTGTCGTGGTTGAACTTGGCCGTGTTCCAAGCCAACTGGCCGTGGCACGCCACGCAATCGGTGGGGAAGCCGCCGGCCACATGATCCGGGCTCTTGGCGCTCTGGTACTGCGGCATGTGGCAGCCACTGCACTGCAGCGACGTGTTCACGAACTGCATCTGGCCCTGCGCGGCCGGCTTGTGACAGCCCTCGCAGTCCACCGACGCATGGCTACCTGTGAGCGGGAAGCGTGTCTGCTGGTGCGCGCGCACCATGGGGCCGCGGTCCACGAAGCTGCGCGAGCCATGGCAATGCGCGCAGTCGGTGCCCATCTCGCCGCGGTGCGGATCGGTGTGACAGTTCGCGCAGAGCGTGTTGGGCTGCTTGAACTCGAGCGTGCGGTGACACGACAGGCAGTTGCCCGTGGCGTGAGCGCCGGCGAGCGGGAACCCGTACTTGCCATGATCGAATCGGGCAGTGACCCGTGCTGGTCGCCAGCCGTTCGCGTCGTGGCAGTCGACGCAGGCTTCCTTGAAGGACCCGTGCGGGCTCTGCACCTGCGGCTGCGGGGCCGCACTGGTGCGCCACGCGAATGCGAGCAATGGCAACGCCACCATCAGCGACGTGAGCAGCGCGCGCATGCGGCGGGGGTCAGGAGCGGTGGCCATGGGTAGCCTCCGGGTGTGGGCGGTTGGCAAGCGGGGCGGCGGAACCGCCGCGGAAGTTCGAAGACTTGATCACGTCGCCGGCGGGCACGCGGCTGGCGTGACAGTCCTCGCAGCGCGTGGGTGCGCCGCGATAGCGCACCACCGAGCGGCCATCACTGGCGGTCTGCGGCGTGTGGCAGGCGACGCAAGCGGCGCGCCGGTGCGCGCCTTCGAGCTTGTAGTGAGCGTCACGGTCGTGCGAGAAGCCGCTCGCCGGTGCGAACGCGTTCACGTCATGGCAGCCCTCGCACGCGCCCTTGTCCTTGCGGGCGGCGAACTGGCCGTCGTGCGGATCACGGTGGCAATCCGCGCACGCGCGTGAGCGGTCTTCGAAATGCAACGGCCGCATGGCCGCGGCCGCGGCAAGAGTACTTCCGCGCGACGGCGCGGCCTCGAGTTCGCGATGGCACGCCTGGCAGGGCACGGCACGATGCGCGCCTTCCAGCGCAAAGGACGCGGTGTGATGCGCATTCAGGTCGAACGACGAAGGCCGGAACGCCGCCATGCTGTGGCACTCCAGGCAGCGCTTGGCGCGCGGCCGCGCCCCGGCCGGCTCGAAGCGCCCGGCGTGCGGATCGCCGTGGCACTCCGCGCATGCGCCATGCTTGGGGCGCATGTCGATGCGTGAGCTGCCGAACGATGCGACCACCGCAGCCGTCGCCGCGCTCTTGGTGTGGCAGTTCGTGCATGCGGCGCTCGCGTGCCGGCCTTCGAGCGGATAGGCCGACGCCTGATGCGCGGTGGCCGTGTAGGTGGGGTGATCGAAGCCGCTCACGTCGTGGCACGCGGCGCAGTCGGCCGCCTTGCCCGCGAGCGTGGCCAAGCCATTGTGCGCGTCGCGGTGGCAATCGCCGCACTGCGCGAACTTCGGCTGGGGCCCGAACGCGGTGCGCGCGTCGTGACACTTGGCGCAGAGCACCGCGACATGCTGACCGCGCAGTGGATAGCGCGTGAGGTCGTGGTTGAAGCCGCGACTCTGCAGCGTATGGAAGTCCGCCGTGCTCGTGTGGCACTTGGCGCACGCACCGGGGAAGCGGCCCGCGTGCGGGTCCTTGTGGCAGTCCACGCAATCGTTGTGCGCGACGGGCTTCCACTGCCGCATCGGCTGGCCCTTCGCGTCGAGCGCACCGGGGATCGCCGCGTGGCACTTGGCGCACTCCACCTTGAGATGCGCGCCAGTCAGCGCGAAGGACGTCTTCGAATGTTCGAAGCCCAGCGCCGGCTTCCACGCCTTCTGGTCGTGGCAGCTCACACACCGGGTTCCCAACTGGCCGTGGTGCGGATCGGTGTGACAGCTGGCGCACTCACGTTCCAGCCCCAGGAAGCTCTTCGAATGATCCTTACGCTTCATGAGCGCGACCGCCGCGGACTTCTGCAGCGCTGGCTTGTGGCAATCGCGGCACGCCAGCGATGCGTGCTTGCCTTGCAATGTGTAGCCCGCGCGCGCGTGATCGAACTTCTCCGGTGAGCCGCCGTCCCACGCGATCATCTGAAAATCGCGCCCGCCGTGATCCGGGTGGCACGAGGCGCACTCCTTGGCTGCGACCGTAGGATGCAAGCCGCGCCTCTGGTCGCGCATGAGCGTGATCTCGCGGTGACACGCCAGGCAGCGCGTATCCATGCCGGCCTTGGCGCCCGCCTTGGCGTGGCACTGGAAGCACTGCGTGCCGTTGTCGAGCGATGCATGCGGAGCCGCGAGCGGGCCTGGCGAGACCTGCGCCGAAACGCCGGACGCCCACGCGCTGGTGAGCACGAGGGCGAGGGATATCACGACTAAGCGCAGGCCGCGGCGCATCAGCCGAGTTCCTCGTGGGCCGGTGTCTCGATGGCGATCTCCTTCTTGACGATGCGCACGCCCAGGCGCTCCAGGAACGGATACGGCGCTTCGCCACCGATGCGCACGATCACCGTGTCGTTCGGCAGCAGTCGCAACGTGCCTTGGTGCTCGAGCACCACGACGTCGCGGCGGATCTCGCGCACTTCGCTGCCGAGCAGCGTCGCGATCGTGCCGGCCGCGATCGCGGCGTCGAGCTTGGCGCGGTTGCGGTCCTTCACGCGCGTGAACTCGGCGCCGCGGTAGGAGAGCGTCACGCTCGTGCCCGGCTGGTTCGCCAGGCCCAACGCGGACTCCACGGCCGAGTCGCCGCCGCCGACCACGAGGACGCGCTGGCCTTCGAACGCCTCCATCTCGACGATGTCGTAGAAGAGTTTGTCCAGGTCCTCGCCGGCCGCGCCCAGGCGGCGCGGCGTGCCGCGGCGGCCCATGGCCAGCACCACGCGCCGCGCTCGGAAGGTGAGAGCGCCCGACGTCACGGCCAGATAGGCGCCCTGACGCACGATGCCTTCGACGCGCGTCTGGGTGCGGATCTTCAAACCGGTCTTCGCGATCACCGTCTGCCAGACCTGCAGCAGCGACTCCTTGGAGGCGTCGGACACCCACAGGTCGCCGTAGAGCGGCACGCGCAGCGGCTCGGCGAAGAGCACTTTCTTGCGCGGGTACTTGGCGATCGTGTCGGCGAGCGAGCCCTGTTCCAGGATGAGATAGCGCAGGCCATTCGAGATGGCTTCCAGGCCGGCCGAGAGTCCCGCAGGTCCCGAACCGACGATGATCACGTCGTACACGCCGCCGTCGTCATTGCCGCGGAAGGGTTCCTTCGCCAGCACTTCGGCCACGTGTTCGATGGCGAGCTTACCTTCGTTGACGGCGTTCTTGATCAGCCCGCGGCCGCCGAGTTCGCCGACCACGTACAGCCCCGGCACCGAGTTCGACTCGAAGTGGATGCTCAGGTCCGGTACTTCGACCGTCTGCACGGCTTCGCCGGCCGTGAGGAAGATCGCGCCGACCGGGCACGCGGTGGCGCACGCGCCGTGGCCCTTGCACGCATCGAGGTTCACCTTGGCGACCTTATCGATGATCGCGATCGCGCCCGGCTCGGGGCACGCGGGCACGCACGTGCCGCAACCGGCGCACAGGTCCGCGCGCACGATCGCGTGCAGCGGACCGTCGACGGGCTTGGCGTCGCCGGTGACGATCTTCGCGGTGACCAGTTCGAAGGCTTGCAGCGGCGCCTGGCAAGCGGAGCAATACTGCGCGTCGTCCGCCACGCTCGCGCGGCAGCGCGGACAGGCGCGCGCGATCTTCGCCGCTGGCTTCGCGCGCCCGCGCATGTGCAGGATCACGAAGAGCGCCGTCAGCAGCGCGAAGCCGCCGTACGTGAGCAGGGTGAGCACGGGACTAGTGCAGCCCCGGAAGTGCGACGCCGCCGATGACGATGGCCACGACCACGTGCACGACGACAGCGATGAGCGCGGTGATCGCGAACGGACGGTGCGCCACGTGCCAATATCCGAAGATCTTGCGCGTGACTTCGAGCGCGCGGACCTGCTGGTTGAGCGCCATCTCGTGACGCGCCAGCTTGAGCGCGTTGTCGAGCGCCTTCTTGTCGAGCGGCCGCACACCGGGGCGCGGCTTGGACCACTCGCGCTTGAGCGCCGCCAGTGCGCGGCCGCGGGCGATGTCGTCCTGCGCCATGCGCACGAGTACGCGCAGCGGATCGAGTCCCGCATACGAGCGTGGCGCGATCGCCAGTGCGCGTTCGACTTCGGCCGGCGGCAGGCCCGTGGCGACGGCGATGTCCGTGAGCAGCGCGCGACGCTCACCGCTCACCTCGTCGATCGACAGCTCCAGACCCGAGCGGCTGCGCGGGATGCGCACGTACAGGTAGCGGCCGACGATGCCCGAGAGGCACACGACGACCATCGACAGGTAGCCCATGCCGATCAGGCCATCGAAGCGCCAACCGGCGTGCACCGCGAGCAGCAGCGGCAGGCCGATGCCGGCGATCACGTGCACGCGCATCCATTCGCCCAGCGGCCCCGTCCACGCCAGCCACTTGATCTGCTTGCGCATCGGGTAGAGCCACATGAACAGGAAGAATGCGAAGCCGACCACACCGAGCTGCAACCCTAAGCCGGCCGAGGGCTTGAGCATCGCGTGCAGGGGATCGCGCAGGCGCACACCGGTGGGCGCGAAGTAGTAGCGCAGATGCCAGAGCGTGAGCGCGATCGGGATCAGCACCACCAAGGCGATCGCCCAGCGGTCATCGGGTGCAGAGGCTTTGGGCTTCACGGGCGGGACCAGCTTGGGAGCAGGGGCAGGCGGTGACGTAGGGGCGTCTTCGCGCAACGCGCGGGCAGCGGA